>CANOFO010000138.1 GCA_947565305.1 uncultured Lachnospiraceae bacterium
ACCTGCCAGTTCGTCGGAGCGCATTCCAAAAATGCTTCGCATTTGCGCTCCTCCTTCGGTAGCGGCACGTGTCGCCCTGCGACACCTGCCAGTTCGTCGGAGCGCATTCCAAAAATGCTTCGCATTTGCGCTCCTCCTTCGGTAGCGGCACGTGTCGCCCTGCGACACCTGCCAGTTCGTCGGAGCGCATTCCAAAAATGCTTCGCATTTGCGCTCCTCCTATACCGTAAGAATCTCTTTCGTTTTCTCTTCCACTGCCTTATCTACTTTGGCAATATATTTGTCAGTAAGCTTCTGCACTTCATCTTCCAACTGTTTGACCTCATCCTCAGAGACATCGCTGGATTTAGACATTTTCTTCAGGGAATCATTGGCATCCCTGCGAATATTGCGGACTGCCACTTTGGCATTCTCACCTTTTTTCTTTACATCTTTCGCCAAATCTTTTCTGCGCTCCTCTGTCAGTTCCGGAAATGTCAGGCGAATCACCTTACCGTCATTGGTAGGATTGATTCCCAAATCTGATGTCAGGATTACCTTTTCAATCTCACGGACCATATTCGGCTCCCACGGCTGGATTAAAAGCATACGCGGCTCTGGAACGGAAATATTTGCTACCTGCTGAAGTGCTGTAGGCGTCCCATAATAATCTACTCTTAATTTATCCAATACATGGGGATTGGCGCGCCCTGCACGGATTGAACCAAATTCTTCCTGCAGATTATCATATGATTTCTGCATCTTATTATCGTATTGCTGTAATCTCTCATCCATATCTGAATCCTCCTCAGGTCAAATCAAACCGTTATCTTTGTTCCTGAAAACTTACCGCTTATTGCATTCACTATACTGTTCTCTTCATTTAAGCCAAACACATACATCGGCATCTTATTTTCCATACACATGATGGAAGCTGTCAAATCCACTACTGCAAGTTTCTTGTCAATGACTTCCTGAATAGGCACTTCATCATATTTCACTGCCTCCGGATTCGTCTTGGGGTCTTTGTCATAAACACCGTCTATCGCTTTTGCCAGCAAAATTCCGTCTGCCTGTATCTCAACCGCACGCAAGACCGTTGCTGTATCCGTTGAAAAATACGGATGACCGGTTCCTCCAGCGAAGAAACAGACAATCCCTTTGGCAAAATATTTGTTTGCACGGTCTTTGGAAAAAAGCTTTGTGAAAGAACCGCACTCAAAAGGCGTGAGAATCTGCGTCATCATGCCAACGGAACGGAAAATCTCAGAGACATAGATGCAGTTCATCACCGTGGCAAGTATCCCAATCTGGTCTGCTTTCGTGCGGTCAATCGTCTCGCTTGTCCTGCCCCGCCAGAAATTGCCGCCGCCGATAACAATACCTACCTCAATGCCGTCATCTGATAACTGCTTTACCTGTTTGGCAACCACTGTCACCGTAGCCTCATCAAATCCTACGTGTTTCTCGCCTGCAAGCGCCTCTCCGCTCAGCTTCAATAATATTCTTTTCATATAATGCCTTTCTACTGTGCTTCAAACAGGCTCTCCACATCTACATCTGCATAGCACTGGGAACAGAAACCTTCAATTACTGCACCATTATTAATCTGAACAGAACGTGATTTGATATTTCCCATCACAACTGCGGACGTGTCTACCACTACTGGTCCATGGACATCAATATCACCCTTTATCGCTCCGGCAATTACTGCGCTGGTTGCTGCAATATTGCCAATTACAACGGAACCAAGACCAATCTTAACCGTTCCTGTGGTAGAGATTTCTCCCTCTATCTTAGCTGCATCTGCAAAAAATTCTGCAGACTGGGAATTGCCCTTAATCACGCCTGTAACTGTCATCTTGCCGTTACATGCCACATTGCCTTCAATCTTTCCTTTCAGTTCAAAAGAACCTGTGGACTGTAAATCACCTTTGAGGGAAGTGCCCTCAGTAATCACGGTCACTTCATCCGAAACGTCTGCCGGTAAAGTATTTGTCGTCTCCATTGTTACTGTATTTTCTGTATTCTCTGTATTCAAAACTGTATCCTCCTTCTGTGCGGGCTCATCTGCCTTGCTTACGCTCTCTTTCTTTTCCTCTTTTGCTACATTTTCTACTTTAGTCTCCATAGGTTTCTTCGCTGAGTCTGCAGGCTCTTCGGGTGTAAGAATCATCGGCTCCTCTTCTGCAGCCCCTTTTCCTACCTTTTCAAAAAGTCCTTCTACTTTCTTTAACTCAGACTTGACATCTACTTCCTTTTCCAACGTATTCACAACCAACTCCGGCTGCATCTGCGCTGCTTCTTCTTTCAATTCCGCCTCTCCCGGAAGCAGTTCATTTACTGCCTGAGACAAGTCCTCCTTGAAATCCTTAAAAAAGCTCATACATGTACCTCCATAAATTATTTTTCATGTAAAACATACTGCATACTCAGTCTACGTCTTCTGCTTTTATATGCTGTATGGGTTTTGTATTTTCATCAATCGGCAACAGTTCTGCCCCCAAATCCTGCAGCTGCTCAATCATGGGCTTTAACGCCTCCACAGTGCTTGCCTTAGCCGAAGAATCATGCATCAGCACAACAGACGTATGGTACTTGACCACATCATCCATTACGTTTGCTACCAGCTCATCTGGCGTATATACCTGGCTGGTGGCATCTCCGCTAACCACATTCCAGTCATAATAAGTAATTCCCTGCTCTTTCACGTACCGAATTAATTCTTTGATATCTACATTGCTTACCTGGTTGCTGCTGCCGCCAGGAAAACGCATAATCGTAGGCGTTACGCCTGTCACTTCCTCCAGATAAGTCTGCAGATGATTCATGTCTTCCGCAAATGCATCGAGAGACTTATAAATCACATCATATTTATGGGAATAAGAATGCATTCCAAGCGTATGGCCCTCATCCACAATCCTTTGATAGAGCTCTTTGGATTCTTCATCCTCCTGCCCAATTACAAAAAAGGTCGCTTTAATATTTTTCTCTTTAAGAATATCTAAGATTTTAGCTGTATTCTCACTTGGACCATCATCAAAAGTCAGGTATACTTTCGGATGCTCACCTTCCCCGAGCAAATTGCTGTCCTCATCGCTCTCTTTTGGTACTTCTCCGTCAGCTTGTCCTTCCAGTGATGAATCCGTGCTATCTTCCCTCTCTGTATCATCTGACAAATCTGTTCCATCTGATGATTCTTCTCTATCCGTAGTATCTTCAGCGGAAAACTCCTCTGTCTGTGTACCATCCTGCAAAATTGTATCGGAAGCATTCTCCTTGGGAGAGTCTGCACTTTTTTCATTATGTTCCTGTAAAACTTCTTCCTTGGAAACCAACTCCTTGTCAAATCTTTCTTCCAACTCAATCACTTTTATCAATAAGACGACAATCAACACAGTCAAAACTAAAATCCAGATTGTTCCACCTGCCACCATGGTCATTTTCATTCGGTTCACGCGCTTGCGCCTGGCTTGTTGTTCCCGTAATCCACTCGCCGTTTTTTCTTCCATGTATGGACCTCCTCGGTCATTAAAGCATTACTATGATTATTGTAACACATTTTTCCCAAAACGCATTAAAAATTTTCAAAAAATATGTACTATTTTTCGAGTTTTTTCTTTTCTTTTTCTGTTATTATATTGTTTTCCCGCTTTTTGTCTGAAAATATTCCAATGGAAGCTTCTCATATCAGAGAAGCTTCCGTACTATTTTTGCATTATTCTACCGATAAGACCTTATAATCCTTGTCTTCCACTGTTTTTTTCAGAATGTCGTCTGAGACTGTGCCCGATAAAGTCACAACAGCCGTCCCTGCCTCATGGCTGACCTCAGCTTTCTCCACTTCCGCAAGCGCTTCCAGACACTTCTTCACTGTCGCCTCACAATGTCCGCACATCATACCTTCAATCTTCATTGTTTTCTGCATCTTTTCTTCCTCCTTGTTTGCTGTTATTGTTCCTTGCTGCTGCGCCGTTGTTAATTTCTGGTCAATTTCTCTTTTCCCAGTATTTTTTCTTGGCCTATCTTTCCTTGTGCTGTAGATATCCTGCATATTCAGGCGCAATGCATTCGTTACCACACAGAAGCTGGACAGGCTCATAGCTGCCGCCCCGAACATGGGATTTAGCTGCCAGCCAAAAATTGGAATCCAAACCCCAGCTGCCAGTGGAATGCCGATAATATTATAGATAAACGCCCAGAACAGGTTTTCATGGATATTCTTCAGTGAAAAACGGCTTAAGCGGATAGCCGCCGCTACATCACTGAGCCTGCTCTTCATAAGGACGATATCTGCCGCGTCAATAGCCACGTCTGCCCCCGCACCAATGGCGATGCCCATATCTGCCCTTGTCAGTGCTGGGGCATCGTTAATTCCATCGCCTACCATGGCAACTCTGCCGCTTTGCTGGAGCGAACGTATGACGGCTTCTTTCCCATCCGGCAGCACACCTGCAATCACTTGGTCTACGCCGGCCTGGCTGCCAATAGCATTGGCAGTATTCTCATTATCCCCTGTAAGCATAACGACATGAAGTCCCAGATTTTTCAGTTCTCTGATTGCCTGGGGACTGTCCTCCTTCATAACATCTGCCACGGCGATTATCCCGCACAATGCGCCATCCCTTGCAAAAAACAGCGGTGTCTTCCCTTCATTGGCCAGACGTTTCGTCTGCCTGACCACATCCTGCGGAACTTCTGTCTGCGTACATATAAAAGATTCATTCCCTCCACTGAGAAATACACCCTCAAATTTTCCCGACAGCCCATTTCCCGGCATGACCTGAAACTCCGTCACCTCACCAGCAACCATCTTACGCTCTTCCGCATAGGAAAGAATTGCCTTTGCCAGTGGATGCTCACTCTTTGCTTCCAGAGACAAAGCAACAAATAACAGTTCTTCCTTGGATACACCCTCCGCTGGCAGCAAATCGGTAACTTTCGGCTCCCCCTTGGTGATAGTTCCCGTCTTATCCAGAGCAATTATGTCCATTTTGCCAGTTTCTTCCAGAGATACTGCCGTCTTGAACAAGATGCCATTTTTGGCGCCAATCCCATTGCCCACCATAATTGCTACTGGTGTTGCCAGCCCCAGGGCGCAGGGACAGCTGATAACCAACACGGAAATCCCTCTTGCCAAAGCAAAACCAATCCCATATCCCATAAACAGCCAGACCACAATCGTCACCAGGGCAATCCCTATGACAGCAGGAACAAACACGCCGGATACCTTATCCGCCACCTTTGCAATCGGAGCCTTGGTAGCTGCCGCATCGCTGACCATACGGATAATCTGGGACAATGTCGTATCTTCTCCCACTCTGGAAGCCTGACACTTAATAAATCCCGACTGATTCATGGTTGCCGCCGATACCAGATCCCCTTCTGATTTATCCACCGGAATGCTTTCGCCCGTAAGCGCCGCTTCATTTACCGCGCTGTTTCCCTCCAGCACGACTCCGTCTACAGGAATATTCTCACCAGGACGCACCACAAAAATATCACCTTTCTGCAACTGTTCTATGGGAACTTCCGTTTCATGTCCGTCTTTTAGGATTACGGCAGTCTTGGGTGCCAGCTTCATCAGGCCTTTAAGCGCATCCGTCGTCCTGCCCTTTGAACGCGCCTCCAGCATCTTGCCCACCGTAATCAAAGTCAAAATCATCGCCGCAGACTCAAAATAAAACTCATGCATGTACCCCATTACCTGGTCCATGTCACCCCTCACCTGTGCCTCTGTCATGGCAAACAGTGCATATGTGCTGTAGATAAATGCGGCTCCTGCCCCCAATGCCACCAATGTATCCATGTTCGGCGCCCCATGGCAGAAACTCTTCCAGCCACTGACAAAAAACTTCTGGTTAATTACCATGATGATTGCCGTAAGAAGAAGCTGACAAAGCCCCATTGCCACATGGTTCTCTGCAAGAACGCCTGGCAGCGGCCAGTTCCACATCATATGCCCCATAGAGAGATACATCAGTACCACCAGGAATCCCAAAGAATAAAGCAGCCGTCTTTTTAACTGCGGGGTCTCCCTGTCCTTCAGAACATCCTCTCCCGCTTCCGCTTTCAAAGATTGCTCTGCCCCTGCCTGCTTTTTCGAGGCACCATATCCCGCCTCCTCTACCGCACGGATGATTTCTGCCTCCCCAACGCTTCCCTCCACGCCCATGGAGTTCGTCAGCAAGCTGACAGAGCAAGACAAAACGCCGGGCACTTTGGAAACCGCTTTCTCTACCCTGGCGCTGCACGCGGCACAGCTCATTCCAGTTACCGTATATTGTTCCATTGAAGCTCCTTTCCTGTTAGTTATTTCATCAATTTCTGTAAGACAGTTACCAGTTCATCTACCGTTTCCTCCTTGCCCTCCTGGATATCCCTGGTCACACAGGTCTTAATGTGGTTTGCAAGCAATAACTTATTAAAACTGTTCAGGGCTGCATTTACTGCCGCTACCTGAACCAATATATCAATGCAGTACACATCCCGCTCCACCATGCCTTTAATTCCACGAACCTGCCCTTCGATACGGTTCAGGCGATTAATCAAATCTTTATACTCTTTCTCGGAGCGCTCCTTTGTCTTATAGCAGCCGCATTCTGTTTGTTCTGGCATTATTTTTCCTGGTATATTGTAAATAACTCATCTAACAGTCATTTACAGATATACCTT
>CANOFO010000139.1 GCA_947565305.1 uncultured Lachnospiraceae bacterium
ATACATGGAAACAGAGGTTATTTTGATTTAGGATGAGGCGAAACAATGGCAGGAATGGAGATACTATGAATTCACAACGGTATGAAGCAATTATAGAAGGAATCCTTTTCACCATGGGGGAATCCGTGGAGATTTCAAAACTTGCTGCAGTGTTGGAACTGGAAGAGGCACAGGTGCGTGAAATTATCCAGCGCATGATGGAGCGGTATGGGCAGGAAGACCGCGGAATCCAGCTGATAGAGATTGAAAATAATGTGCAGTTGTGTACGAAAAAGGAACTCTATGAATATCTGATTAAGATTGCCAAGCAGCCCAAACGCCATGTGCTGACGGACGTGCTGTTGGAAACATTGTCGATTATTGCTTATAAGCAGCCTATCACACGTCTGGAAATTGAAAAAATCCGTGGCGTGTCCTGCGCCCATGCGGTCAGCAAGTTGGTGGAATATAACCTGGTCTGTGAACTTGGCAGGCTGGATGCGCCGGGGCGTCCGCTGTTGTTTGGCACGACAGAGGAGTTTCTGCGCAGCTTTGGCGTACAGTCCATTGAAGAACTTCCTGTTCTGGATGCAGACCAGTTAGAGGAGTTCCGGCATCAGGCGGAAGAGGAAATGAATTTAAAAATGGACGTGTAAGACATAAAACGAAGGCTTTTTCATATAATGAAGGGAAGTCAGATGATGGATGAGAGAGCCTACTATGAAAGTTTTGAAATTACGCAGCATAAAAGATTTATATGGTTGCAGGTTAAGGGCAGGATTTGCAGGACGCATCCTGCTCTTTAGTATGTGTATATCTCTGGCGCTGCAGTCTTCGCTCAGGGCGGAGGCTATATATTGGCAGGAATCACCTTTTGCCATGCAGCAGGAAACAGAAGGGGAAAGCACTGCGACAGAGCAGCCAAACATTACGCTTTATGCAAAGTCAGCAGTCCTTATGGATGCCGCCAGCGGCAGGGTGCTCTACGAGAAAAATGGGTATGAGCATATGCCGAATGCCAGCACAACGAAGATTATGACCTGTATCCTTGCGTTAGAGCAGGGAAATTTGGACGATGAGGTGAAAATCAGCAGTTATGCTGCTTCTATGCCCAAAGTGCGTCTTGGCATGAGTGCGGACGATGTTTTTTGCCTAAGGGATTTATTGTACTCCCTGATGCTGGAATCTCACAACGATTCGGCAGTGGCAATTGCCGAGCATGTTGGGGGCAGTGTGGAGGGATTTGCCGCGAAGATGAATCAGAAAGCAAAAGAATTGGGCTGCAAGGACACTTATTTTATTACGCCCAACGGGCTGGACAGCCAGGACGAGACAGGAGTGCATGGGACAACGGCCGAGGATTTGGCAAAGATTATGAGTTACTGTATACAAAATGAGCAGTTCCTGGAAATTACCAGAACGCCCAGCCATCAGTTCACGAACCTTGCCGGCACGAAAACTTATAACTGTAATAACCACAATGCTTTTTTGCAGATGATGGATGGCGCATTGTCCGGCAAAACAGGATTTACCGGCAATGCAGGGTATTGCTATGTCGGCGCTTTGGAGCGCGAAGGCAGGACTTTTGTGGTAGCGCTGCTTGCCTGCGGCTGGCCGAATAACAAAAGCTATAAATGGGCAGATACGACTGCATTGATGAATTATGGGCTGGAGCAGTACCAGAATACGGATGTCTGTGAGTACGGCAAAGATTTCCCTCCGGTAATTGTGGCGGATGCGGAGCCGGAAAACGGCAGGCTTTACCAGAAGATTACGATTCCCCTGCGGATTAAGGAGGAAAAAATTAATGTTTTGAAACGGGCAGATGAGGAGGTGAGGACCATCTATGATGTTCCGGCCAGTCTGCAGGCTCCGGTGGAAGAAGGGCAGGAGGTCGGAAGCGTTACTTATTACCTTGGCGAGCGGCAGATTGCAAGGGTTCCCATCCGTGCAGGCAAGTCCGTGAGGAAGCTTGAACCCTCCTGGTATAAGGATTTTTTGCTGAAACTTTTCTTTATGGAAAAGAATTTTTATTTTCTCTAATATAGCTATTGAAAAATTGCTGTAAAAGAGATACAATTACACTCGGAAGAAAATTTTATAAAAATTTCAAAATACATATGGAGGTTTAAACGATGAGTAATTCTACCAACTCAGCAAGACAGAGAATTGCCGGTCTTCTCGATGAAAAAAGTTTCATGGAAATCGGCGCTCTGGTAACTGCAAGAAGTACAGATTTTGATTTGAGTCAGTCTGAGACACCGTCGGATGGCGTCATCACCGGCTATGGCCTGATTGATGGAAATCTGGTGTATGTGTACAGCCAGGATGCTTCCGTGCTGAATGGAACGATCGGCGAGATGCACAGCAAGAAAATTGCCGCAATCTATGATATGGCGATGAAGATGGGAGCCCCGGTCATTGGCATGATTGACTGCGCAGGCATGCGTCTGCAGGAGTCCGTAGACGCGCTGAATGGCTTTGGCGAGATTTATGCGAAGCAGGTAGCGGCAAGCGGCGTGATTCCGCAGATTTCAGCTGTGTTCGGCGCATGTGGCGGCGGGCTTTCCGTTGTCCCGGCACTGAGCGATTTTGCTTTCGTTGAGAAAGAGAATGGCAGGATGTTTGTCAATTCCCCCAATGCGATTGAGGGCAACCACGTCGGCAAGTGCGACACGGCAAGCGCAGAATATCAGGGAAGCAACAACGGCTGCATCGATGGGATTGGCACTACGGAAGAGATACTTTCCGCTATCCGCCAGTTAGTATGCGTACTTCCGGGCAACAATGCAGAGTGCGGCAGGGAAGATGAATGTGCAGACGATCTGAACCGCGTTTGCGAGAACCTGGCAGGCTGCAAGGAAGACGCAAGGTTAGTGCTGACGCATATTTCCGACAGCAACGTATTTGTTGAGGCTAAGAAGGACTTCGCCAAAAATATGGTTACCGGTTTCATCAAGCTTAACGGCATGACCATCGGCGCGGTCGCTAACAATACTGCAGTATATGATGAAAACGGCGAGAAGGCAGAGAGCTTTGAGCCGGCTTTGACAGCAAGAGGCTGCAACAAAGCCGCAGAGTTCATTAAGTTCTGCGACGCGTTCGATATTCCGGTACTGTCATTGACGAATGTGGAAGGGTTTGCGGCAACGGAATGTTCCGAGAAATCCCTGGCAAAGGCAATGGCACGTATGACCTCGGCATTTGCAGGGGCAACGGTTCCGAAGGTGAATGTCATTGTTGGCAACGCGTTCGGAAGCGCATATGTGATGATGAACAGCAAGTCTATCGGAGCGGACCTTGTCTATGCATGGGACGGCAGCAAGATTGGCATGATGGACGCAAAGCAGGCGGCTAAGATTATGTATGACGGCGCGTCCGCAGATGTGATTTCCGCGAAGGCAAAAGCATACGACGAGCTGCAGTCTTCCGTTCAGGCGGCAGCAAGACGTGGACAGGTTGATTTGATTATTAAGCCGGAAGATACCAGGAAGTATGCGGTAGCGGCATTTGAAATGCTCTATACGAAAGGATCGGGTGAGCCGGTCAGAAAACATACAGCAAAATAGAAAGGTGAAGTTTATGAAAAAGAAAATATTGCTGATAATCAGTTTGTGTCTTATCGCACTTGGGCTGGCAGCATGCGGAGAAACGGATCCTACCACAATGAGTTATAACGGTTACAGTTATGACCAGCTGAAGAGTACGTGTGAGGGAACTGTAACATCACTTTTGGAGATGCCAGACGAGCAGAAACAGCCGTATGTTGTTATGAAAGATATGTCGGATGCTGAGCGCAATAATTACATTAAGTCAGTTGCTCCCTCCGCTACGGAACAGGATATCGCAAGCATCCTTCAGCAGGCGAATATGATTATCCGCTGGGATGAAGCAGTTGCTCAGGCAGGCGAGTATGTGGAACTGGGTGAATTTACGATTACCAAGTCCGGCAAGACATTGGAATGCAAGCAGGAAATTACTTTTACAGACCGTCCGGTTATCCTCAGCTATGTATACAAGTACCATAATATGGAGCTGGAAGATATTGGCGTGGAAGCAGTACAGACATTAGGCGAGAAGATGACCAATGCCGCATTGAATACCTTGATGGGTATGGGAATTGTGTTTATCGTTCTGATACTGATTAGTTTAATCATTTATTGCTTTAAGGTGTTCCCATATCTTGAGGCAAAGAAGAAGGCAGAAAGCAGCGCTCCGGCAGCAGCTCCGGCACCCGCAGCAGCTCCTGCCGCACCTGTGGCAGCGGCACAGGATGATTTGGAACTGGCAGCCGTAATCGCAGCAGCGATTGCAGCATCTACCGGAACTTCTACAAGTGATTTTGTAGTGCGTTCCATCAGAAGAAGGTAACAGGCAACTATTCAGTCAGGTCTGCGCACTGGCTGCGCTGACCGTAAGAACATGATTTAGCTATGGAAAATCCCATTGCGAAGCAATTTTTATGGATTTTTCATCGTAACTGTGAAGGGACTGAACAGTTACAATAATAGAATATTCAGGAGGAAACGAAAATGAAAAGCTATACAATTACTGTTAATGGAAACGTTTATGATGTTACTGTAGAAGAAAATGGCGCTGGAGCATCAGCACCGGCAGCAGCACCAGTTAGGGCAGCAGCGCCCGCGCCGGCACCGGCAGCAGCGCCCGCACTGGCAGCAGGCGGCGCAGGAAGCGTTAAGATTGAGGCTGGCGCAGCAGGAAAAGTGTTCAGCATTGATAAGAAGGTTGGAGATGCCGTAAAACGCGGCGACACTATTTTGGTTCTGGAAGTTATGAAGATGGAGACGCCTGTTGTTGCACCGGAAGACGGAACCGTGGCAAGTATTGATGTAAGTGCAGGACAGGCTGTAGAAGCAGGCGCATTATTGGCAACTATGAACAACTAATAATTTGGAGGTAAAATATGAGTTACGTAGGAGAAACTTTATCAAACCTCCTGCATCAGACAGCATTTTTCAACCTGACCTGGGGCAACTATGTCATGATATTGGTTGCATTTATATTCCTTTTCCTTGCAATCAAGAAAGGATTTGAGCCCTTGTTGCTGGTTCCGATTGCGTTTGGTATGCTGCTGGTTAATATCTATCCTGATATTATCGCTTCCCCGGAAGAGACCAGTAATGGCGTAGGTGGTTTACTTTATTATTTCTATTCTCTGGATGAATGGTCCATCCTCCCATCCCTGATTTTCATGGGCGTCGGGGCAATGACGGACTTTGGTCCACTGATTGCGAATCCCATCAGTTTCCTGTTGGGGGCAGCAGCGCAGTTTGGTATTTTCGGAGCATATTTCATGGCGATTTTGCTGGGCTTTAACGATAAGGCAGCGGCGGCCGTATCCATCATCGGTGGTGCGGACGGCCCGACTTCCATTTTCCTTGCAGGAAAGCTGGGACAGACCGGCCTTATGGGGCCGATTGCAGTGGCGGCATATTCTTACATGGCGTTAGTGCCGATTATCCAGCCGCCAATCATGAAGCTCTTTACATCCAAGAAAGAGCGTGCGATTAAGATGGAGAACTTAAGGCCTGTTTCAAAGCTGGAGAAAATCCTGTTCCCCATCGTGGTTACGTCAGTGGTTTGTATCATCCTGCCGACGACCGCTCCCCTGGTAGGTATGCTGATGCTTGGCAACCTGTTCCGTGAGTCCGGCGTGGTACGTCAGCTGTCAGAGACGGCTTCCAATGCAATGATGTACATCGTAGTTATCCTGCTGGGTACTTCCGTAGGTGCGACTACCAGCGCAGAGGCATTCCTGAATATCACGACATTGAAGATTGTAGCCCTTGGCTTGATTGCATTCATGTTCGGTACGGCTGCCGGAACATTGTTCGGCAAGCTGCTCTGTAAGGTTACCGGCGGCAAGATTAACCCGCTGATTGGTTCTGCCGGCGTGTCCGCAGTGCCTATGGCGGCGCGTGTGTCCCAGAAGGTCGGGGCGGAAGAAGATCCTACCAACTTCCTGCTGATGCATGCGATGGGCCCAAATGTAGCGGGCGTTATCGGTACGGCCGTAGCTGCCGGTGTGTTTATGGCTATCTTTGGAATATAATTTGGATTCACGAAGTGGGCGGAGTCCTGATGTCTCTTCACGGTTTCCAAGAAGTAAACCGTAAGCAGCGGGAAAACGCTGTAAGCGTCTTTGCGCATGGAGTGGGTTGAACGTCATTATATATTGTAGAATAGAATGGAGGAAATCATGGCTGAAAAGAAGAGAAAACCCGTAAAGATTACGGAGACCATATTACGTGATGCGCATCAGTCTCTGATTGCTACCCGTATGACAACAGAGCAGATGCTGCCTATTATTGATAAAATGGATAAAGTCGGCTACAATGCCGTAGAATGCTGGGGTGGCGCGACATTTGACGCATCTTTGCGTTTCCTGAAGGAAGATCCCTGGGAGCGTCTGAGAAAATTAAAAGCAGGTTTCAAGAACACGAAGCTGCAGATGTTATTCCGCGGACAGAACATTTTAGGTTACCGTCCCTATGCGGATGACGTGGTAGAGTATTTCGTTCAGAAATCTATCGCTAACGGAATTGATATTATCCGTATCTTTGACTGCCTGAATGATTTGCGCAATCTTCAGACGGCAGTTACCGCTACCAATAAGGAAAAAGGCCATGCACAGGTTGCGCTTTCCTATA
>CANOFO010000140.1 GCA_947565305.1 uncultured Lachnospiraceae bacterium
TTGCACGAGTGCGCATCTTATTTTTATCTTATAGGAAGACACTTTCACGCTTTAGCGTGACAAGGTCTTTCCTATAAGACGAGAAAAGACCAGTGGGGGTAACCACTGGTCTTTCCTATGAGGGGAGTATAAATAATTAATAAGGGGTATAACTTTTGTAAAAAGAAATTTCTGAAGGTGAAATCCTCTTTACATTTAGAACTATACCACAGCTTGTCGAAAAAAGCAAGCATAAATTGAAAAAAATCGAAAAAAATTTTTTGAATAAAAATCCACGTTCTTTCAGATACTAACACTGCATTAAAAATTTAGGAGGAAAATATCATGGCAAAAAACAGTAACATGCAGAACAAGGGAACAAATTCCTATGAAAACAGCAGCAAGAATGCAAATTCTCAGAACAATGCTAGAAATGCATCTTCTCAGAATGCGAAGAATACTTCTTCCCAGAACGGAACGAACAGCAATGCAAAGAACACACATGCACAGAACGGCACAAATGCAAGTGGTTCTGACTGCCGCGACTCTTACGGAAGATAACAGGTACGAAACAACTGAATATTGCATAATATAATGTAGAAACAGATTATCAGAATCACCTTTGATAATCTGTTTCTGTATGTTAGAGAGGTGATTCTATGGATTTTCAGACAATCAGTATCCGGGAATTTAACGAATACCGCAAACGTCCGGATGCCTGGGTCATTGATTTACGCAGTAAGGAAGAGTTTGAAGAGCTTCATGTAGAGGGGGCAAGGAATGTCCCCTATGACAATTTGAAAATGTACCGCAAATATCTGCCTAAGGATAAATTGTATATCCTGTACTGCGACCGGGGTTCCAGCAGCCTGATGGCAGCCCGGGAACTGAGCAAAGAGGGGTACAGGACTGTGACAGTGGTAGGTGGGTTCCAGGCGTTGGTTCATGATAAAAATGTTGACAGCCGGGAATCAAGAAGATAATATAGACTTATCACAATTTGTCATGGAGAGACCGGATGAAAATATATGAATTGATAGCCCCTTGCCATTTTGGATTAGAGGCGGTATTGAAAAAAGAAATATACGAACTTGGATATGAGATTACTAAGGTGGAGGATGGAAGAGTAACCTTTGAAGGAGATGCGGAGGCAATTTGCCGCGCCAATATCTTCCTGCGCACGGCAGAGCGGGTCCTGCTGAAAGTGGGGCAGTTTCCGGCAAAGACGTTTGAAGAACTGTTTCAGGGAATTAAGAAACTCCCATGGGAGGATTACATTCCGGCGGATGGAAAGTTCTGGGTGACAAAGGCCTCTTCCATTAAGAGCAAGCTGTTTTCCCCTTCTGATATCCAATCTGTGGTAAAAAAAGCAGTCGTGGAGCGCATGAAAGAACACTACCATCTGAGATGGTTTGAGGAAAGCGGCGCCAGTTATCCGCTGCGCATTTTTCTGATGAAGGATGAGGTGACGGCTGCGATTGACACTTCCGGAGATTCCTTACATAAAAGAGGTTACCGCACATTGGCAAGCAAGGCTCCGATTACAGAGACGTTAGCGGCAGCGCTGATTATGCTTACGCCCTGGAGGCGGGACCGGATTCTGGTGGATCCGTTTTGTGGGAGCGGCACATTTCCCATAGAGGCAGCGCTGATGGCAGCGAACATAGCGCCAGGGATGAACCGCAGCTTTACGGCGCAGAGATGGACAAATCTGATTGCAGAAGAGTTATGGCAGGATTGTCTGGAGGAAGCCAGGGAGCTAATAGATATGGATATTTCCGTTGATATCCAAGGGTATGATATAGATGGAGATATCGTCAAGGCGGCAAGGGATAATGCCCGGCGTGCCGGCGTGGACCATCTGATTCATTTTCAGCAGCGTCCCGTCTCGGCTCTGAGCCATCCGAAAAAGTATGGGTTCCTTATCAGCAATCCGCCCTATGGGGAGCGCATGGAGGAGAAAGAAACGCTGCCGTTGTTATATAAGGAACTTGGTGAGGCGATGCAGCGTTTAGATAGCTGGTCCTCATATCTGATTACCGCATATGAGGAGGCAGAGCATTATATTGGAAGAAAAGCGGACAAGAACCGTAAAATATACAATGGCATGATAAAGACGTATTATTATCAGTTTTTAGGTCCAAAGCCGCCCAAAAGGCAGCGGCCGCAGGAAGAAGGAGATAAGACTCTGCAGTAGGGCACGATAGGGATATGCGTTTATAGAAGGGAATTTTTGTGAGATATTCAAAGAAATATATTTTAATGGCGGCAGTGCTTTTTTTTGCTCTGGCGTTTAAATTTTCCAGTGTTGGTGCAAAAAGTGAAGAGATAGAGAGATTTCGGGGCGCCAGGCTGGAAAAAGGAATCTGGAATCCGATGATTGCCCAGACGGTAAATGACCAGCCTTTGTCCGTGCTTGTGGGCAATAAGCAACTGACCAGCCAAAAAGACGGTATTTATATGGATGAAAATCTCAATATTATGGTGCCGGTTTCCGTACTTGGAGAGAGTTTTGATTGTGGTTCCCATCTGTATGGCGGAAAAGAACTGATGTTGGAGAAACGCTCGGATGTAGTCACTTTTCAGTTAAATCAGGGGAAGGTGACTGTGAATAAGCACGAGGAGGATATGGAATCTCCGATGATTTGTGAAAATGGGGAATATTATGTACCAGTACAAACCGTTGCCGAGAAGATGAATTTCAATTATGACTGGAATATTGAAAAGAACCAGGCGGTAGCAGTCAATAAGGCGGAGGGGTACAGTATTTTGCCTCCGCAGTATGATTTGCGGGACAGACAGCGGACCCCGCAGGTGAAAAACCAGGGTCCTTATGGGACCTGTTGGGCGTTTGCCGCTCTGGCAGCTATGGAATCTGCGATGCTGCCGGAGGAGACGGAAGAATTTTCCCCGGATCACATGTCCATTCAGAATAGTTTTGTGTTAGAACAGGCGGCAGGCGGAGAATATACCATGGGCATGGCATATCTGACCTCATGGCAGGGACCTGTCAGGGAGAAGGATGACCCCTATGGGGACGGAGAGTCCAGAGATGATTTAAAAGCAGTAAAGCATGTGCAGGAGGTACAGCTGATTGAAGGCAAGGATTTTGAAAAGATTAAGGAATTCGTTTTTAAGCATGGCGGCGTACAGACAGCAATTTACAGCGCGCTGAACAATGCGCAGGCGTATTCACCCTATTATAATCAGGAGAAATCCGCATATTGCTATATTGGCGCAGAGAAACCGAACCACGAGATTATGATTATTGGTTGGGATGACAATTATCCCAAGGAGAATTTCAATACCGAGGTGGAAGGAGACGGCGCGTTCCTCTGCCAGAACAGCTGGGGAGAAGATTTTGGAGATGGCGGTGTTTTTTATGTGTCTTATTTTGATGTGAACATCGGCATTCACAACGTGGTTTATTCTGGAATTGAGGAGGCAGACAATTATGACAGGATTTACCAGTCTGATTTGTGCGGCTGGGTAGGGCAGATTGGTTATAATATGGACAGCATCTATGGTGCAAATGTCTACAAGGCGGAATCTGCAGAACTTTTGCAGGCGGCAGGATTTTATGCCACTGGAAAAGAGACCTCCTATGAACTGTTCGTTGTCAAAGATTTCCAAGATACGGATTCTCTGGAAAAGCGCATAAAAGTTGCTGAAGGGAATGTTGCCAATGCCGGATATTACACAGTAAAGTTTGATAAAGAGATTCAGGTGGAGACAGATGAAAAATTTGCAGTCATCCTCCATATCACTACCCCGGGTTCCGTACATCCCATGGCGATTGAATATGTGGCGGATGAGATGACCGCCAATGTAGAGCTGGCAGACGGAGAGGGGTATATCAGCATAGGCGGCAGCTGTTGGGAAAATACAGAACGAAATCAGAAATGCAACCTGTGCCTCAAGGTCTATAGTGTGTGTAAATAATCGTGCCTTGGAAAAACAGGCATACCAGAAGGTAGAAATATATAGAGGAAGCGATATGGAGATAAAAATATTAAAAATTTCGTCACTGTTTTTGGCGGCAGCAATCGCGGCAGTGTTGGTATTGGGCTATTTCTCTGATACCCTTGGGCAGGGAGTGCAGCAAGGAATGTCAGGACTGCAGATACTTGCATATAACACAGAGCACGCCAAGGAGACAGATGAAGCAGAATTTGAGCAGCAGCTGTGCATAGAACTGCCGGAGGGGATGACGTTGGATGAAGTGGCTGTTGAGAATGATTATGTAAAGCAGCTTATCACAATCCAGATTCCGGATGCTGCCAGCGATTATTTTGTGGAGCATCCTCTGCTTGGCAGGAGCAATAATATCAATGATTTGTATATGGCAAACGGAAGGATTGAGATTACCATGGATGCGGTCTATGAGCCTGAGTGTACGGTGGAAGATGGTCATTTGTACCTGGATTTTATCAAACCGCAGGATATTTATGATAAAGTGGTGGTTATAGATGCCGGTCATGGCGGCGGAGCGCCTGGCGCCATCAAACAGGGAATTATGGAGAAGGATATTAACCTTGCCATTGTCAAGGAACTGAAAGAACTTTTGGATGGAAATGACAGGAATATCGGCGTTTACTATACAAGGACAGAAGATGTGAACCCTTCTTTTGAACAGCGGGCACAGCTTGCCGGGAAAGCGGATGCCAATTTATTTATCAGCGTCCACAGCAATTCCACGGTAGATGGGCTGATGTCAGAGTATAACGGCACTGAGGTCATGTATGATGAGTTGAAAAGTGAGGAAGGTTTCAGCAGCAAACATTTGGCGCAAATCTGCCTGGAGGAGACTACTGCAGCAATGGGCAGTAAGAACAATGGCGTGACCTATGGAAACAGCATCTATATTATCCGCAACAGTGAAGTTCCGGTTGCTTTGATAGAAGTGGGGTTCATGACAAATCAGGAAGAACTGGATAAGCTGACATCTGCGGAATACCAGAAAAAGGCGGCACAGGGAATTTATAATGCTATCCTGCGGGCGCTTGACGAGGGATTTTAGCATTCATTCCCATGAACAGCGAAATATACATTTTAAATGGATATTTGACGAATGCGGCGAGGTTACTGACGTTTCATATGGGCAGAAAGGGAAATTACAGATGAAAAAGATTATATTTGCAACGGGAAATCAGGATAAAATGGGAGAAATACGCGAGATTCTCTCTGATTGGGACATGGAAATCCAGTCAATGCGGGAAGCTGGCATTGAACTGGAGATTGTGGAAGATGGAAACACTTTTGAGGAAAATGCGTCTATCAAAGCCGCGGCTGTGGCCGCACAGCTTGCTGAGGAGGGCGTAATTGTATTCGCCGATGATTCCGGTCTGGAAGTGGATTATCTTGATAAAGAGCCGGGGATTTATTCAGCCAGGTATTTGGGGGAGGATACACCTTATAAGATTAAGAATCAAAAAATCCTCGAACGTCTGGAAGGAGTGCCCAAGGAGCAGAGGACAGCGCGGTTTGTATGTGCGATTGCGGCTGCGGACAGGAATGGGGAAATCTGTGTCACCAGGGGGACGATTGAAGGTTATATCGGCTGGGAGCCATGTGGGGCGAATGGTTTTGGTTATGACCCTATCTTCTATTTGGATGAATATAAGTGCTCCACGGCGGAACTGCCGCCAGAACAGAAAAACCAGTTAAGCCACAGGGGGAAAGCCCTAAGGGCAATGAGGAAGAAGTTAGAGGAAATGCCGATATAAACTGAAGATGTGAAGAGTGATTGGAAGGCAGGGGTGAGGACATGAGGATATTGGTCGTGAGTGATACGCACAGCCGGCATGAGAACTTAAAAGCAATCTTGAAGCGCGTGGGTGGCATAGATTTGATGATTCATCTGGGAGACGCGGAAGGCTGCGAAGAATACATAGCAAATCTGGCAGGCTGCCCGCTCGAAATTATTGCCGGAAATAATGATTTTTTCTCTGATTTGGAAAGAGAGAGAGAACTGGAAATTGGCAGATATAAGGTATTGATTACGCATGGGCATTACTATTATGTCGCCATGGGCATAGAAGATTTGCGTAAGGAAGCTTTAGGGAGGGGGATGGATGTGGTGATGTTTGGGCATACCCACAGGCCATTTCTTGATTACAGCAAAGGAATTACAATGCTGAATCCGGGGAGCGTTTCCTATCCCCGGCAGGAGGGGCATGTGCCGTCCTATGCTCTGATGGAGCTCGATGAGAAAGGGGAAGCGCATTTTCAGATTGAATATTTGTAACAGTTCAGGAAGAATAATCCGAGAGAAATCCTGTTAAATGCCCTGTGGATGCGCACGAACGTTACTTAATAAAATGAAGCGGCGAGAAAGCGCTGTAGGCGTCTTTGCGAAGGGCAGGGGCGGAACGGTTATGAGTATTTGAAATTCTTGTTAAAAAAAATGTTTATAAATAAATAAAAAAATTGTTGACATTTAGCAGAGTATCACATATAATATAACTTGCGTTGTGAGGAATCACGATTTGACTTTCGGGGTGTGGCTCAGCTTGGCTAGAGCGCCTGGTTTGGGACCAGGAGGTCG
>CANOFO010000141.1 GCA_947565305.1 uncultured Lachnospiraceae bacterium
CGAAGATATTCTTCCTTTGGTGGAAGTAGCGAGATGTTCTCTTTTCCTTTTCCTTAGAAGACCAACCGACCAAGAATTCCATATTCATAGCAACGGATGGAATATCCATCTGCAACAATCAGCAAGAAGTCATTCACCTTGGCATGGACGGCAGCATAGTGGGAAACGAATTTCTTAGTCTAGATTATAAGTATTTATTGGAGCATAAAAACAATAACTTATTTGTCGGTGACAAGCTTTGTGATGCTTTAGTCCTCCGAGGGCAAGCTATCACATTAAATTCTGCCTCAGGGGCTGCCGTCACCTCAGACGAACGTCTGAAGAATTCTTTCAAACCATTAGATGAGTTCGACGACGTATTTCTAGCACTAAATCCATGTGCCTTCAAGTTCAACAATGGGACTTCCGACAGATTCCATTTCGGGTTTGGCGCAAAACAGATTAGAGACTCTTTCCTCTCCCATGGATTTACCACCAAGGATTTCGGCGGATTTGTCCAGATGGCTGACCAACCGGACGATGAAGATTACTGCGGCTGCACCGACCCTATGGGACTTATCTACACAGAATTTATTTCCTGGAATACACATATGATTCAAAAGCTTTACCAGGAAAACGCAACCTTGAAACAACGCATGACACAGTTAGAAATGACGATGGCTTGATGCCATCTTTTTTATTTAGGAGGAATGCTTATGAAATTAAAAGCAATTGACATTTTAAACATCTGCCATTCACTGGAAAAGTTGTCTGACCTGGAATTAGACTTAAACCCGGCATGTACGATTGCCAAAAATCTAAAGGAACTGGCAGTGGCAAAAGAAGTGATTGAAAACAAAAGAAATAAACTCATCACGGAATACGCCAAAAAGAATGAGGACGGAACGATATGCCAATCAGAAAATGGCAGCATAGAGATTCAGGAACCACAAACTTTCTCTGCCAAGCTGGACGAACTTCTGTCCTCAGAAACAGAAACGGACATTATTAAAATACAAAAAGAAGCACTCAGCGGAATCAAGATTTCACCTAAAACCCTTCTTCCGCTGATGACTATTATGGAGGATTAAATTATGTATGCAACAGATTTTGAATATGACCGGAAAAGACTGTCGGAATTTCAAATGATGGTCTGCCATTTCGATGGCGCTTCGGGCAGCGAATCCGTGTCTTCCGGGGCAGATATCACCTATCATCAGGAACGGGCGGGCGGCTCTGATATTTTCAATTTACACGCTTCCACTTACGACAGCCCCTACACTTCCACTTTCCAGATTTGCAGAAATCCCTGCACACTGGAAAATACCGAAGATATGTACTTATCTCCGGCTGAGATATCTATCATCCAACGGTGGCTCTGCCGCAAATCATTCCATCCGTTTAAGATTGAGCAGGATGGTTACCGGGACATTTATTGGAATGCTGTGTTTACCGCCAAGCAAATAAACCTCAACGGCAAAATCGCCGGGCTGGAATTAACCATGTATACGGACTCCCCCTACGCGTACCGCGATGAGGTTGTCCATTCGTTCCATTTCGAGCCTATAGGTTCTGTCGTACCGGAATCCCGGGAAAAATATTTCTATAATATTTCAGATGCGGAAGGATATCTCTATCCCGATATGGAAATTACCCTGCACCAGACCGGAGACCTCATCCTGTCCTTAAACGGCAGAAAAACAAATATAAGAGACTGCCGTACTGAGGAAATAATCACCATCAAGGGCAAAGAACACATTATTTCCACCTCTGATACTACACATAATATTGCCAAAGATTTCGACTACATATTCCCCAGAATGGAACGAATCTTTGGCGAAAATAAGAACTGTATCATTGCCAACCTGGCATGCACTATTTCACTCAAATACTCTCCTATCGTATTGATAGGATTATAAGAAAGGAGACAATATGATTTTTACACATGAAATTACATTGGACGTTACTATCAATCAAATCAAGACTTTGAACATCAAGCAGTACACGAAGGGCAGCTTTAAGCTGCACGTAAACCTGACAGACAGATGCGAACCATTCAAAGCAAGCAAAAATACGCATCACTGCTATTTCAAAATGGAAACGCCGGACAAGAAACATATATTCACGGACGCAACCATCAATGATGACGGCAGCGTAGACATTTCCATTCCGGAAAAAGCCTGCCTTGCCGCCGGCAGCGGGACTGCCGAACTTGTATTTAAAGAGCAGGCAGAGGAAAGAATATTTGCCACCATGAACCTCAACGTCAATATCATACCCAGCGCCTACCACAACAGCCACATCACTTCTTCCGATGATTTTGATGCGCTGCAGCAGGCACTGTTTGCCGCAGACAAGACTTATGAACAGGTCATGGAATCTGCCGCAGCCAGCGCTTTACTCGCCCAGTCTTACGCCAAGGGCGATACCAACTCCAGAGAAAATGAAGAAACTGACAATGCCAGACACTATAACAAAAAAGCTGAAGAAGCAGCCACCTCAGCAGCAGATTACAGTTCCGATGCCAAAACTTCAGCAGACACTGCCAGCACGAAAGCAGGTGAATCCGCTGATTCTGCCACGGCAGCTGCTGCCAGCGCAGATACTGCAATCACGAAAGCAAATGAGTCTGCTGAACATGCCAAAACTTCCAGGTCATATGCCATAGGGGATACCGATTTACGTGAAAATGAAGAGAATGACTGCGCAAAGCATTATTATGAACAGGCACAGTATTACTGTAATCTGGCACAGGATGTCAAAGACAGCCTGGGCAGCGCACTGCGCCCGATGGGCACAAGGAGCTTCGCCAACCTCCCCGCTCTGGCTGATGTTGAAGTCGGGGACATGTATAACGTTTCCGACCAGTTCACCACAAACGGAAACTTTGAGGAGGGAGCCGGCATCACTGTCCCGGCAGGCTCCAATGTCTATAAGACTGCCAGCGGCAAATGGGATGTGCTGGCCGGAAGCCCGGTGACTGGCATAAAAGGAAACGCCGAAAGCAGTTACCGCAAGGGGGATGTGAATATCACGCCTGAAAATATCGGACTTGGAAATGTGAATAATACGGCTGATTCCGCAAAGAACGTAAGCAGCGCGAAGTTATTGGCAGTACAGGAAGACAACTATAGGCAGGGGACAGACCTGCCGAGCACGTACCCGCGCGGGGAAACCGTGTTCTTCAGCAATGGCCCTGCGAACAGGTTTAACGGAATCCAATATTGCACAGTCCATACGATAAAAGGATACAACAATATGGCCTGTATACAGTATCTGTATCCATACAATACAAACCATGACAAGATTTATTTCAGAGAAGCATTATACAATTCAGATTCTTGGAGACCTTGGTACGAAGTGATTACCAGTGAGAATATTGGTTCAAAAAGCGTAAGCCATGCAACAAGCGCAGACAGTGCCACCAAAGCTACGCAGGATGGCGATGGAAAAATAATTAAGGATACATATGCGAAGAAGAGTATTTATGGAAATAGTGCTATAAATTTAGGAAGGGAAGCAGGGTCAAGAGTTGGACAAAACAGCTCTACACTTGGATATGGAACAGCAGCAAGTAATTTAGGTTCATGTGCTAGCGGAAAATATAATAAACCAATGAGTGGAAACCCTGCTAGTTATGATCAGACCGGAGATGTATTTGTAATAGGTAATGGCATCTATGACGGAAGGAATGTTACAACCTCCAACGCCCTCCGCATAACCTATACCGGAGACATCCTCGGCACCAAAGCATTCCAGTCCTCAGGTGCGGACTATGCAGAACACTTTGAGAAGAAAACCGGGATTGGTGAAGACTGGGTAGGTAACTTTGTCACGATTAAAGACGGCTATATCTACAAAGCGAACGAGGGAGACTACATATTAGGCATTGTTTCGGGCAATCCCTCAATCATCGGCAATTCAGATGAAGATTATTACTGGAGATATGAACGGGATGAGTTTAACCGAATTGTCATGGAAGATGTTCCAGAACTGATACAAAAGACGGATGAAGATGGGAATGTAGTATTTGATGAAGAAACCCATGAGCCAATTATGATTGAAACAGGAAACATCGTCCCAAATGCACGTATGAAACTTGCAGAAGGGTATGACCCAACTCTTCAAGATACTTACATACCCCGGGAA
The DNA here is from genome assembly GCA_947565305.1 of uncultured Lachnospiraceae bacterium. Lineage (GTDB taxonomy): Bacteria > Bacillota > Clostridia > Lachnospirales > Lachnospiraceae > Petralouisia. The sequence continues at coordinate 4,129 of CANOFO010000141.1, forward strand.
AAAAGGGACGAATGGGAATGTGTAGGAATGCTGGGCGTTATCCCTGTCCGCGATGACGGCACATGCCTCCCCAACCACTTCTGCAAATGCGGAACAGACGGCATTGCCACGCTTGCCGAGAACAGAGGATTTGATACCTTCTTTGTCATTGAAAGAATTTCAGATAACGTGGTCAGCGTCATTTTAAAATAGATAATGCAAAAAAATCCCCCAATTCGGAAATGAACCGCTGATTTGTACCCTGATGCCAGAGTACAAATTTAAGTTGTATAGGATAAGGCAGAGTATATGCTAATTTGGCAGCTCTGCCTTGTTTCATTATGAATTCTGCAGATTCATTTATAAACCATGACTGCCCCTAATCCGGGGCAAAACAAAAAACAATTATAAGGAGGAAATTATTATGTTTAACCCAAATGAATTAGTTCTTGAAAGAATCAGAGCCGTAGAGGAGTATGACCCGGCAACCAGCGAGCTGACAGGCCGCTACACACAGATTGAAGAGCCAAGTTTAAAGACTGCCGCAGAGGGCACTGCCGTTACCGATGCCATGGGTGCGGAAATCGCAACATTCTATAAGGCACAGACAGGTACATTCAGCTTCTCCAACAGCCTTTTCTCCCTTGACCTTGCTGCTTCACAGTTCGGTACAGACAAGGAGATTGCAGATGCAGACAACAAGGTTACCATTCCGGTATCCGAAATTATCAATATAGCCGCTGACGGTACTGCAACGCTCAAATATGTTCCTGTCGGAACTGCTGGCGCAGAAGTAAAATATGTAAAGGTAATTAACGAAAACAATACTTTCGGCAAAACATACGAAGTGTCTGCCACTCCCGGCGATGACAAGTTCACTCTGGATGCCGCAAACAAGAAAATTACCTTGCCGGAAAATGTATCAGGACGTGCATTTGTCCGCTATGAGAGGGAAAGCGATAGCGCCGTTAAGGTAACCAAAAATACGAACGGCGTACCGACAGTAAAATCACTGCTCATCCACGCTCTCTTCCACGACCCCTGCAATACCAATTCTGTATATGCCGGCGTCATCAATGTCCCGCGGGCACAAATCAATCCTGAGGCGGTAGAAATCTCCCTTACCCCGGACGGCAAGCATTCTGCAGAATACAAGCTGCAGAAACCATATTGCGATGAAAATGCCAGACTGTTTGACATCATCATTGCCTCTGAGGACTAAAAAACTGTGGCGGTTTGAAATACAACCGCCACGAAAATTAATCTTTAATCCGGAAAATCCTTTCTGTATTCCTCCTCGCATTTTCCAGCAATTCTTCCTCTGATATTTTCATATATTTAGCCAAGTCCCGGACCACATATTTAATATTCTGTGGGACATTCGTCCTGCCAAGCCCTGGAACATTTCTGGGCGTCAGATACGGCGCATCCGTCTCCACCAGAATCCGGTCCAAGGGAATCATAGATACTGCCTCACGCAGTTCTTTCGCCCGGCGGTCGTCACAAATCCACCCGGTAATGCCGATGGCAAATCCCATGGAAAGATATTTATCCAAGGTCCTTTTATCTCCCGTAAAGCAATGTACCAAAGACTTCCCGCAGATATCAGGATGCTTTTTGAATCGCTTTATAAAATCATCGGCTGCACTGCGCTCATGGAGAAACAATGGCATGTCCAGTTTTTCTGCAAGCACAATATGTTTTTCCAGACATCTTATCTGATTCTCTTTTGTTGAAAACATCCTGTCATAGTCCAAACCGCACTCTCCCACGGCAACGACTTTATCATTTCCTGACAAAATCTGCTCCATAACCTTGAAATCTTCCTGTTTTGCACGGTCCGCATTATGGGGATGTATTCCCGCTGTACCATACACATCATGCGTTTTCACAAAATCATCAATCTTTCGGTTCTCCCTCATTTCCGTTCCGGTCAAAATGCAGCATACTCCCTCATCCCCTGCCTCGCCAATTATCTGTTCAGGATTCGGAAATTGCTTACAAAAAAGATTTAATCCAATATCGTAATATTTAACCTGCATACGCTTGCCTTTCCCATACTGATATCTGCCATAAATATCAGGTGCCTGCCAATCAATATTTATACAAATTTACACGATACGGAAAGAACCCTATCAACAGCATTTTATCTTTTGTAGGAATGATTATTTCTCCTGCTATTGATATGGTTCTCTCCTTAATCTGCATTGTAACATAATTTCCAGTATTTTGGTACATGAAAATTTGAAATAATTGATATTTTATAACATCATATCTTTAACCATATTTTCTCTGTCTCCCGAACTTTATCCTATGCAAAAAACCCCTCCCCATTCGGAAATTGCTGCCCGATTTGTTGAATCCCCTGGCGTCATCTGTTCAATATATTCCTCCAGCAGAT
>CANOFO010000142.1 GCA_947565305.1 uncultured Lachnospiraceae bacterium
CCGAAGCGCGTTCAGGGGCGCAGGCTGGAAGCGGGAAATATTATCAAGGCAAATATCAGCAGAATATTTCTACTTTGCTTACTATGGACTTATCTGAAATCAGTATTATTGAAAAAGAAGAACACTGCCTGATTACAGTGGATATTGACAGAAATACTTCTTTTGAACAAGAAGTGGAAATGGTTACTGCCGCAACGGAAAAATACCATCTCGGCAAGCTGCATGACGCCAATTACGGCTCCATGATTTCTGTTAACTGTTTATATAACGGCAGCTTTGACGACTATAGCAAGATTTTTATTGAAATTCCATTTCTCACAGTTCAGCAAAAACTTCCGATAACAGGTCAGCGTGGGTTTCCCGCTGCAAAACAGCACGAGCAGAAACACAGAGGGCTGCACATCCAGCCTGGCGGCAAATACCTGCGGGCATTCCATAAAGGCGACTGGGACAATCTGCCGCTGCGCTACCAGGAAATCCTCGACTATGCAAACAGCCAGGAACTTACATTATGCGGCTTTTCCTATGAGATGGGTATCAATGAGATTGTCACGGAACGCATGGAAGACTATATCACACAGATTGAAATCCCCATTCAGGAATAAATGATTCCTTACAGCTGAAAGAAAATTTTTCTTTTTCTGTAACAAACCTCCCCCTTAGGGGACTAATCATTTGTAACCCTTTAAAATTGTATGCCAACCCACCTGCTATGAAGCAGCTGCTTTATCGGAGGACATGATATGCAGGACATGGAACAGGTTTACCGCCAACATTTTCATACAGTCTACCGTTATCTGCGCTGCCTCACTGGGAGAAACGACTCCCTGGCAGAGGAACTGTGCCAGGAGACCTTCTATCAGGCTGTTAAGAGCGTACACCGCTACCGCGGCGAATGCGCCATGTCCACCTGGCTGTGCCAGATAGCCCGCCATGTGTGGCTGCATGACCTGAGGAAAAAGCAACATCGCAAAGAGATTTCCCTGGAAGCCTCCCTGGAGCAAAATCCAGAAGATTTCCTCTTTCGCTATCTCGTCTCCCGGTCTGATACGGAAGATACGGCGTTAAACCGTTTGACCAGCCACAACGCATTGATGGCTATCCAACGCTTAGAGCCTGTAAGCCGCCAGGTGCTGCTCTACCGCCTTGTCGGTGAATTGTCTTTCAAAGAAATCGGCGACATCCTTGGCCACACCGAAAACTGGGCAAGAGTCACCTTTTTCCGGGGACGCAAAAAATTAAAGGAGGTACTTAAGGATGACGGCAGCTGATTTATTAAAACAACATTCCTGTGAAATTGTAGAAGACCTTCTGCCTTTTTATGCAGAACATATGCCTGAACTTCCTTCCGCCACAGATAATGAGACAGAACCTTATGCCTTTTCAGCCCAAAACACAAAAATACCCGCTTACCTATTCGTGGAAGAACATATAAAATACTGTGAAAACTGCAGAAGCCTCCTGGAAATGATAACGGAAAATTGCCCAGAAACGAAACTGGTTCCGACCAATGAACCAACCATCCATTTCCGTAAGAAATACCAGGTCCGCCTGGCATTGGGCATGGCTTTCGCCATCCTCACAGCTTCCGGTATACTTGCGCTCCTTTTATAGGAGGCAAAATCCGCATGAAGCGTTAGCACAAACAATCAACGCATTTGGGAGAACGATGATGAAACAAAGTGATATACTCTGCTCAATTACTACAATTTTATATTCCTCTTACCAGGAAGGGCTTACCTCCCCAGCTTCGGCAGAATTGATAGAAACGCATTTGCAGAAATGTCCGAATTGCCAAAAACTATTGTTTCCTGCTGCCGATTTTGCCGCACCTTCCCCTGCGGACTCTGCTGCACCTTCCCCTGCCGGCTCTGCTGCACCTTATGCAGATGATTCCGCCGCATACATGGCAGAAGCCTCTTATCTGAAACATTACCGCAGACTGTTTTTGGCTTCCACCCTGGGCGTATTCTCAGGCATCCTGTTATTTGCCCTGCTATTAGCAAACGTCTCCTTCGGCATCCGGCATTTTTTTAATTTGGCAACAAAACAGCACACTGTCCGCACAGATTCACCTGACGATTACCGTCAATGGGAAGATTATGCCGGCATTTCTGAATTTGCTATTTTCCCGGAGGATTTATCTGGCTGCAAGTCCGTAAACGAATACCATTACCGATGCGGCAACAGCCCCATCCTCACCACATTGCAGCTCTATCTGGACTGCCAATACACGCCAGAGGGCTACGAAACAGAAAAACAACGTCTCTTAAAAGATGCCCGCACTGACACAGACAACGCATTCTTTGCCCAGCCTGCCTGCTATACCATGCTTTTTTCTGACACTGCCTGTGAATACGCTATCTTGCTGGAAGAGGAACAGCGTATCTTATATATTTCCCTGGAAAATATTTCCCGGGATGAGATTGTATTTGACGAAATCTACCTTCCGCTGGATTACGGAAACTTCGGCTCTCCGCCAGAGAACCAGGCACAGCCCTATTGCCAATACCAAGACGATAACCACTGAATCATTCAGCCATTATTATACTAGGAGGTAACTATGCTTCAGAGAACAAAACAGATAGATATTGCTGACAATACATCATTTTCCAACAAAAATACTTCCCGGAAACTGCTTCCTGCCATCCTCATTGGCAGCGCTGCCGGATTCTTGCTTGCCCTTGGGCTTCTCGTCTGGCTGATACATTCCTTTTTCTTTGGTCCTGCGCCTACCATTTACGAGAATGCCAAAGATTATGAAAAATGCTGGGAAAAGCAAATCCACAGCGGGCTTCTGCTGTTCCCTGACAGGATTAATCCTGCTGCCACCAATACGGATTTCTACTATTACTGGCAGGACACTTTCAACTTTCCCACCGCGCAAATCCATCTCGCCTGCACGTATGCTCCCAGGGATTACGCTCAGGAAGTCTCCCGCATCCAGGCTGTCAGCAAACAGATTGGCACACATACAGGACAGGTCTATTTTGACGGCTGCACAGATTTTTCCTATCCTGCTTACGTGGCTGTCAGCGGCAACAATATCTGGGAATACGCTCTGCTTCTGGAGGAAAGCCACACCATCCACTATATTTTCACGGAATACTGTTCCTCGCAAGATGTAACTTTTGACAAATCCTACCTTCCTGGCAGTTTTGACGACCATTCACGGCTGGATTTCGGAGAAGAATTTTCCATCTATGAATACCCAGTATACGAGAATGGCAAAATTACAGCCGTAGCGGGCGACTACAGCCGTGAGGCAATCGTCCCCCAGACAGAGGGGCACTACGTGGATGCCGGTAAATATTCGCTGCAGGTTGCCACCGAAATTGATGAAAACGGCACAGAAACAATTCAAGGCTGCACACTTTTCTACCTGGACGGCACTACCGAAAAGACCTGGGAGTATTCTGATTTGAACGGCAAAATATATCGGGATATCTCTTTAAACAAAGACCGTTCCCAGGCAATCATTACCTGGGAAGATGGCGGTGAAACCGGGCAGAGTGTTTTTGATATGGAACAGCATACATTTACTTTTTAACCTTGCCTCCCGGCTCCAACCATTAAAAAGTGCAAAGCCCTGGGCTCTACTGCTGTTTCCTCTTCGGCAACGCCACCTTCTGGTCTACCGTAACCTGTTCCTCCAAACAGCTAAAGATTTCATCGACATCTTTCTTCTCCATCTTAGGCGTCAGCCAGCTGACAACCGGCACGACAACCAGCCCGGCAACCATAGCGATTGCTCCCGCATTGATGGGAGATGCTATGTAAGAAAAGAACATGTTGGAAACAGTAATGCCGATTCCGCAGACAAAGCTTGCCCACACTGCCGCCTTGGTCACGCCTTTCCAATACAGCCCATACAGGAATGGGGCCAGGAATGCACCTGCCAGCGCGCCCCAGGAAATCCCCATCAGCTGCGCAATAAACTGTGCAATGGATTTCGGTGGGAAGAGCGCCAATACTACAGAGCATACAATAAAGAACACCAGAAGGATTCTCATATATAATATTTGCTTTTTCTCACTCATATTTTTCACAATATTGTCTTTCAGGAAATCCAGCGTCAGCGTGGAACTTGAGGTCAGCACCAGTGAAGACAAGGTGGACATGGACGCTGACAATACCAGCACAATCACAATCCCTACAAGGATATCCGGCAATGTAGACAGCATGGAGGGGATAATCGCATCAAAGATGACGCTGCCATCCTCCTTATGGATTGCCGGCGTATCAAACAGCCTTCCGAAACCTCCCAGGAAATAACAGCCGCCGGAGACAACTATTGCAAACACCGTGGAGATTATCGTCCCTGACTGTACCGATTTCTCATCCTTAATGGCATAAAATTTATGTATCATCTGCGGCAGTCCCCAGGTTCCCAGAGACGTCAGGATGATAACGCCCAGAAGGTTTAAGGGGTCGGGTCCAAAGAAAGAAGTAAACGCGCCTTTCTGCCCCATTGTCACCGCCACATCGCTCTCCATCTCTGCTAAAGATTTGACGGCATTGAGAAATCCTCCCTGTCCGTTTAAGACAGCCGCTATGACAGCCACGATTCCGCCCAGCATGACAATCCCCTGGATAAAGTCATTGATTGCCGTCGCCATGTAGCCGCCGAGAATCACATAGGCACAGGTCAGTACTGCCATCACAATCACACATACCTCGTAAGGGATGTCAAATGCCATGCCAAACAGCCGGGACAAACCATTGTACACCGATGCGGTATACGGAATCAGGAATACAAAAGCAATGGCAGACGCTGCAATCCTCAGCGCTTTGCTGTTGTAACGTTTGCCAAAATAATCCGGCATAGTCGTTGCCGACAGATGGTTGCTCATAATCCTGGTTCGCCTGCCCAGCACTACCCACGCCAACAGAGAGCCAATCACTGCATTGCCGATGCCAATCCAGGTAGAGGCAAGACCGTATTTGTAGCCGAACTGCCCGGCATACCCAACAAACACAACAGCCGAAAAATAAGATGTCCCATAGGCAAATGCCGTAAGCCATGGACCCACGCTCCTGCCGCCTAACACAAAATCGTCTACATTGGTGGCATGTTTGCGGGAGTATAGCCCCACACCCACCATCACGGCAAAAAACAAGACCAAAAAAATAATTTTTACTAACACGTTTTCTCCTCCTTGTCCGACAGTGCTGCAAGAGCTGGTCCTATCAGCTTTCCAGCGTTCTGTCCTAGTATTTTAGATAAATCATTTTTATCTGTGACGAGACCCCTGATATGTTGCAGGGATTCTTTCTGCCCGCTCCAGGGACTGTCTGTAGCGAACAGAATTCTTTCTGCGCCATGTTTTTTCAGAATATTAAGAAATACCTCATCTTTAATATAGCCGGCAGTAAACGAAGTATCCAGATAGACTTCTTTCCCTGTCAGCAATTCTTCTACATCCTCCCACATATCGAAACCGCCATAATGCGCCAACACCAAATTCTCAGGAGCCACATCCTCGATAACCTTGCAAATCTGGCGCGGCGTACAGCGTACATTGTCTGGAAAACCCACGTCCACTCCGGCATGGACAACGCTTACAAGCCCCAGTTCAGAGGCATAATCGAGAATCCTCATATATTTGATGTCATCAAAATAGGTGTCCTGGTAATCCGGGTGAAGTTTAATGCCCAGAAGTCCCAGTTCTTTGACCATGCGCAGCTCTGCCTTATAATCCGGGGAATCCGGGTGGATTCCGCCGAAAGACCACAGACGCGCCTGCCTGTTTCGGTATTTCTCATTTAACTGCGCCGCAAATATGTTAATGGTATGAAACTGCTCCGGCTTCGTCACTACCGGCAGCACTACCGACACATCCACGCCAGCTGTCTCCATGGACTTTACCAGCCCTTTTTCCGTTCCATCACAAAACGATTTGATATGTGCTTTTTCCTCTAAATATGCAATTGTCTTACCCGCTATTTTCTCCGGGAAAATATGCGTATGAAAATCTACTACCATCCTGCACACCTCGTTTGAATGTTAATATGCTTTATCACTTTAAAGCGACAGCGTCATTACGCCTGAAAAAAGAATCTCGCCTACGAGATTCTGAGTGCCCAGACTTCCGGGCAAAGAAAAAGCGATAGACGGGGCTCGAACCCGCGGTCTCGACCTTGGCAAGGTCGCGCGTTACCAACTACGCCACTATCGCATATGATGTATCTGTCAAACACAAGTAGAATTATACTATAGTATGATTCCTGTGTCAAGGAAAAAAATACAAATTTCTCAAAAAATCTTCTCTCATATTCTCCTCTCTCGTCTCATATAGTAAATTAAAGAGAAATTAAGGAGGAGTCCTGTGAGTTCTAAAACAAAAATCGTTGTTCTTCATTTAAAAGAACTGGTTTATACAGCTATTTTCGCCACACTGGGAATTCTTCTGATTATACTGCTGATCTTTATGTTCCTGAATAAAAAGCAAGATCTGCCCATCAACTGATATCATACAAACCT
>CANOFO010000143.1 GCA_947565305.1 uncultured Lachnospiraceae bacterium
TTTTTGTGCAAGATGTCTATGCTGCCAAAGGCAGCAAGACCTTTTGGTACTATAAAATTACAAAATGGGGAAACTGTCTATAGATAAAAGATTGTATCAATGGGTAGAATATGATACAATAACAGAAAAGATTAAAGGAGGGTTATCTGTGAATAAGATTGCGGTAGTAACGGACAGTAACAGCGGAATCACCCAGGAGCAGGCAAAGGAGTATGGGATACATGTATTGCCCATGCCCTTTTTTATAAATGAAGAGACCTATTTTGAAGATATTTCGCTTACTCAGGAGCAGTTTTATGAGAAGTTGGAGGGAAATAATGACATTTCTACTTCTATGCCCTCTGTTGGTTCTGTGACGGATTTATGGGATGAGTTGCTGCAGGAATATGAGGAGATTGTGCATATCCCTATGTCCAGCGGTCTGAGCAGTTCCTTTGAGACGGCGCTGATGCTGGCTCAGGACTATGAAGGAAAAGTTCAGGTGGTGAATAACCAGCGCATTTCGGTAACCCAGAGACAGTCGGTGAAAGATGCCGTTGAATTGGTGAAAAGGGGGAAGAGCGCCAAAGAAATCAAAGATTATCTTGAAGAGACAAAGTATGATTCCAGTATTTATATCATGGTGGATACCTTGTATTACCTGAAGAAAGGAGGACGCCTTACCCCGGCAGCGGCAGCGCTGGGGACGTTGCTGAAGCTTAAGCCGGTACTGCAGATTCAGGGGGAGAAACTGGACAGCTATGCCAAGGCAAGGACCGTAAAACAGGCAAGGACTATCATGATTGATGCCATCAAGAGTGACTTTGCCAAACGGTTTGGAGATGAGACGGGAGCGAATATGCATATTTTTGTGGCATATACAAAGAATAAGGAGGCAGCCCTGGATTTCAAAGCGCAGATTGAGGAGGCGTTTCCAGGGCAGGAAGTTGAGGTCGTAGACCCATTGTCATTGAGTGTGGCATGCCACATTGGACCTGGTTCTCTGGCAGTAGCCTGTGCCAAGAAGTTAATCTTGGAATAAAAGGCGCTGTAAGAATCGCGATGATAGTTGCAAAGGAGGAGAAGGATGAAAAAACGAATTGGAGCAAAAGTAATTGTTCTGTTGGGGATTTTGTCGTTGTTTTTTCTGGCGTTCAGCGTGGCAAATGTAATGGCTCTTTCTGAGATAAATGAGAAAAATAGCGAAATCGCGGAAGTTTATCTGGAATTACAGAAGATAGAAGGGCAGATGTCCGTGCAGGCACAGGAATTTCGGGGATTGATGGAATCCGGCAAGCTAAAGGCACAAGGCGTCGAAAAGATAGAGCAGAAAGCTGCTGATTTACAGGTATATTTAGACAATATGGATGCTTTGTGCAAACGGACGGAAGATTCATTATTGAATGAAAGCTTTACGGCTTACAAAGAGCAGTTTGAGGAGTTTATGGCGCTGGGAATACAGGCAGCGCAAGTGGTTGCGCAAGGAGACAACATTGGGACTCTGGAGGTGCTGAGCCAGAGCAGGCAGAAGAGGGAAGTCCTTGATTCCTGCAAGGCGTCCTACACGGAAGCTATGGAAAGCCGTATAAATTCGGTGGCTAATGAGATAGACGTTAAGATATTTGGTACATATGTATTTAATATTTCGATGATTATAGTTTTTATCCTCATGGTAGGGGCAACGTTCCTGATTGTGGTGCGTACAATTGCCGGTCCGGCGAAGAAAGCCAGCGGGCATCTGAATCAGATTGTGGAGAAAATCCAGAAAGACGAGGGTGACCTGACGGAGCGGATTGACGTTAAGACCCAGGATGAAGTAGGGCAGCTGGTGAGCGGCGTTAACGGTTTCATTGAGCAGCTGCAGTCATTGATGCAGAAGCTAAAGGGGGATTCGGCACGTATGATGGAGTCCGCAGATACGATTACTGACAGGGTCAATATTTCCAATGAGAATGTAAACAGCGTGTCCGCTGCCATGGAACAGCTGGCAGCCAGCATGGAAGAAGTATCTGTCAGCTTAGAGCAGATTACAGACGGAAGCAATGATATCTATAATAAGGCTAAAGTTTTAGCGGGCAGGGCTGGCAATGGCGCAGAGTTGGTAGAACAGATTAAAGTCAGGGCGCAGACAATCCGTAAGTCGGCAGTGGGCAGCAAGGCAGCAGCCAGCGAGATGATAGGGGAAATCCGTGTCATGCTGGAGCAGGCTGTGCAAGAGAGCAAGAGTGTAGGGCAAATCAACGAACTGACGGGCGATATACTTGATATCAGCAGCCAGACGAATCTGCTTGCCCTGAATGCTTCCATAGAGGCGGCGAGGGCTGGAGATGCCGGCAAAGGATTTGCCGTGGTGGCAGATGAGATTCGTGTGCTGGCGGATAACAGCAGGGATGCCGCCAATAATATTCAGAGTATCAGCAATTTAGTGACGGCAGCGGTAGAAAAATTAGCGCTGAATGCGGAGAATATGCTGCAGTTTATTGACGAAAACGTCATGAAGGATTATGATGGTTTTGTGGACGTGGCGAATAATTACCATCATGATGCGGAAGACATGGATGCAATACTGACAGAGTTTGCCAGCGGCGCTTCTGACATGCAGATGACCATGCAGCGCATCAATGTGGGAATCACTGATATTGCCACGACTGTGGATGAGAGCGCCAAGGGCGTGTCCAATGTCGCTGAGAATACCGGAAGCCTGGTGGAGGCGATGGCGCATATCCAGAAGGAGACACAGAACAGCCAGAGCATTTCCAGAGAACTGTGTGGTGAAGTTGAGAGATTTAAGAAAGTATAAATTACTGCAGTTCAGTTCTGATGTCATAGAAACGAAAGCTGTATTGCAAAAATAAAGTAAAGGATGGTATAGACATGTCACTATTAGAAGAGTGGAGAAGCGTTGCGTATAACCAGGAGGCAAACAAAGGGGAGATTCAGCGTTTCTGGCAGAGATATTTTCTGCTGGAGAAAGGGGTATATGAGAAGCTGCTGGCTAACCCGGAAGAAAAAGTCGAGGGAACGGTCAAAGAACTAGCGGAAAAATATGGGATAACTGTTATGGAGATGGTCGGGTTTCTGGATGGAATCAATGAGAGCCTGATAGAAGCCAACCCTATTGAGGAGATGGACGAGGACACCAGAGTCAGCCTTGCGTTTGATAAGGAGAAACTCTACAAGAACATGGTGGATGCCAAGGCAGACTGGCTCTATGAGCTTCCGCAGTGGGAGAGCATTTTTGACGAGGATACCAGACACAGGCTTTATCTGGAACAGAAGAAATCTGGTACGGTTATTAAGGAGCAGAAAATTTACCCCAATGACCCATGTCCTTGCGGAAGCGGCAAGAAATATAAGAAGTGCTGTGGAAGGAACTAACAACTGTAACAGATTTGTTTTGTTCGCGGTAACTGGTAAAATTTCCTCTTTACAGAATAGGTGAAAGAAGCTACAATATTAACGAGAGAAAGCGTTGACAAGAAGAGTAGGCTGTGAAATGTCGGGTGCCTTGCAGATTTTACGTATAGGCATAAGCAGAGAGGACCGCCGGTGGGCATTTTGTCCCGGTGCTGGAAGCGGTCTGGCAGGAAACAGCCGAAGACCACCTTGGAGCGGCTTTAATAGAGCACGGTGACTCCGTTATCGTCAAATGAGTGGTTTTGTCTCCGTTTATGGGACAGGACAAGCAGGGTGGAACCGCGTATATAACGTCCCATGCATTGCCTGGCAGTGCATGGGATATTTTAGTGGGATAAAGTTCCTGCTAATCAATTATGCAGTTAAGAAAGGAGAATATGATGAAGATTACATTGAAAGATGGCTCCGTCAAGGAGTACGGCGAGGGAAAGAGTGTTTATGACATTGCCCTGGATATCAGCGAAGGCTTGGCGCGGGCAGCGTGTGCCGGGGAAGTAAACGGTGAAGTTGTGGATTTGCGGACGGTTGTGGACAGCGATTGCGAGCTGAACATACTGACCCAGAAGGATGCAGAGGGTCTGCGCACCGTCCGCCATACTTGTTCCCATGTCCTGGCTGAGGCGGTGAAGCGTCTGTTTCCAGAGGCAAAGCTTGCCATTGGACCGTCCATAGACGAAGGATTTTATTATGATTTTGAGGCGGAGCCGTTTTCCAGGGAAGATCTTGATAAGCTGGAGAAAGAGATGAAAAAGATTATCAAGGCAGGCAACCGTCTGGAGAAATTCACGCTTCCCAGAACAGAGGCAATCCAGTTTATGCAGGAGCGGCAGGAGCCATACAAGGTGGAACTGATAGAAGACTTGCCGGAAGATGCAGAGATTTCTTTCTATAGCCAGGGGGAGGGCTTTACAGATTTGTGTGCGGGTCCGCATCTGATGAGCACAAAGCCGATTAAGGCGTTTAAGCTGATTTCCTCTTCTATGGCATATTGGCGGGGCAATTCTGACAAAGCGCAGCTTCAGAGAATTTATGGGACGGCATTTGCCACCAAAGATGAGCTGAACACCTATCTGGAGCATTTGGAAGATATAAAAAAACGTGACCATAATAAGCTGGGGCGCGAGATGAAACTGTTTACCACTGTGGATGTGATTGGTCAGGGCCTGCCGCTTTTGATGCCCAAAGGAGCCAAGATGGTTCAGACCATGCAGCGATGGATTGAAGACCTGGAGGACAATGAATGGGGCTATATCCGTACCAAGACCCCATTGATGGCAAAATCTGATTTGTATAAGATTTCCGGTCATTGGGACCACTATACAGATGGTATGTTTGTTCTGGGGGACGAGGAAAAGGATAAAGAGGTGCTGGCGCTGCGCCCCATGACGTGTCCGTTCCAGTATTATGTATACAAGGCAGAGCAGCATTCCTACCGCGACCTCCCACTGCGTTATGGTGAGACTTCCACGCTGTTCCGCAACGAGGAATCTGGAGAAATGCATGGGCTTACCCGTGTGCGTCAGTTTACAATTTCCGAGGGACATCTGATTGTGCGCCCGGACCAGATGGTGGAGGAGTTTAAGCAATGTCTTGCATTGGCAAAATATTGCCTGTCCACTTTAGGTGTGGAGGAGGATGTCACTTACCATCTCTCCAAATGGGATCCTGATAACAGGGAAAAATATATAGGGGAGCCTGAAGTCTGGGAGGAGACACAGCAGCACATGCGCGACATTATGGTTGAACTTAACATCCCCTTCACGGAGGATGTTGGGGAAGCAGCTTTTTATGGTCCTAAGATAGATATCAATGCCAGAAATGTCTATGGCAAAGAGGACACTATGATTACCATCCAGTGGGATGCCTTGCTGGCAGAGCAGTTTGACATGTATTATATCGATGCCAACGGTGAAAAGGTGCGTCCGTATATCATCCACAGGACATCTATGGGCTGCTATGAGCGTACATTGGCATGGCTGATTGAGAAATATGCAGGGAAGTTCCCAACCTGGCTGTGCCCGGAACAGGTAAGGGTACTGCCAATTTCAGATAAGTATGAAGATTATGCTGCGCAAGTGGAGAAAGAGCTGAAAGCCAATGGGATTCTCTGTACCGTGGATAACCGTTCGGAGAAGATTGGCTATAAAATCCGCGAGGCACGTCTGGATAAGCTTCCGTATATGCTGGTGGTAGGACAGCAGGAGGAAGAACAGCACACAGTTTCCGTAAGGAGCCGTTTTGCGGGGGATGAGGGTGCTAAGCCTTTAGAAGCGTTCATCGAACAGATTTGTAAGGAAATCCGCACCAAAGAAATCCGCAGGGAGGAAGTGCAGGAGGAGAAGAAAAATTAAAATTAAAGTTAACTTCCTAAGTGCTTTTGGATAAAGTTTTTAAATGATGTTTTGAGGAAAATGGCAGTTCTTGCCATGTATAAATGATTGGAAATCCCCTGATACTAATAAAGCGGACAGAACCTTACTCGGTCTGTCCGCTTTATCAATATGCCACCGGAGGAATGGTGGGAGAAAGGAGATTTCAAAATGACACGTTTAAAATGTACTGTAACAAATTGTGCGTATAATGATGACAAACTTTGCGCCAAAAGTGATATTATGGTAGGAGGACAAGGCGCGGATAAGCCGAATGAGACCTGCTGTGAGAGTTTTCGCGAGAGAAGTGAAAGCATGACTAATTCTGTACAGCACGGAACTCCTGATACAAATGTAGGCTGCCATGCAGAGAACTGCCGTTTTAATGAGGACTGCAAGTGCCATGCAGACGAGATTGGCATTGCAGGAAGCAATGCATGCTGCTGTGCAGAGACAGAATGTGCAAGTTTTGACTGCCAATGTAAGTAGATTTTTGTCAAAAATTTATTTTTCAAAATAAAATCTTTACAACTTTTTTACAATATTTAAGATAAAAGTACTTGTATTCTCCAAAGACAGGAAGTAAAATGAGTTTTGAATGCAGTAGAGATTTGTTGGAGAAAATTATGTCTTTGGTTCATTACTTT
>CANOFO010000144.1 GCA_947565305.1 uncultured Lachnospiraceae bacterium
CCATGGATGGGTGTAAAGCTATCCGGTATTGTTTTTTCTTAAGTTAATGACATTGTTTAAAATCAAGGGTTTCCAGTTTTTCTGTCTTATAGAAAAGACCTTGTCACGCTAAAGCGTGAAGGTGTCTTCCTATAAGATAAAAATAATATGCGCACTCGTGCAATAGGTATTAGTCGCTAAAGAGACTGCACTCGGCGCAGCAAAGTGCGTAAGGTCTACGCTTCGCTTCGGTCCGCGCTGAACGGACATCCACTGGATGTCCAGCCAATCATGAGTGAGGGGTTAGGGGAGTTGAAGTATAGAAGACACTTTTTTATACTATAATTATGTTGAGATACGAGGAATTGATTGTAAAAATTATAATTGTTAAGGAGGCTATTAGGGTTATCGTTTTTAATGTCTGCTTGTGGGGCAAATGGAAGCAATTCAGCTAAAACGGATACTTCAATAGAAGAGAACTCAGATGTTTCAAAAAAGGAAGAAACTGTGAATTCCGAAGAAGAGGAAGAGCAAGAAGCGAAAGGGGACGAGCCAGAGGGAACGGAATAAGATAAGCCAGAGACAGCCAAAGAGAATGAACCGGGGGAAGCTGAAGAATCTGAATTGACGGCGGCGGAATTGGAAGAGGTTTTACTGCAGCAACCTTGTTATTGTGGAAAAGATAGACTATTTGGATGGGGATTACGGTGTTGGTGCGAATGTGAGAGTCATAGTAAAAATAATTCAGGAACAGACATTAAGGATGTATTTTTTGCCATGGCAGGTTGAAGGAGGAGACGGTATCCAGATTGGAGATGTTTAAGGCTTTAGTCGTTAAATATGAGGGCTTTGAGGGGAATACCTGGGAAAATCCATATCATTCGGATTGGATAGAAATGAATAAGGAGAAAAAATTAGAGTTGTTAGTGTCGTGGAACCTGTATAAAAATGTCAAAAACTAAAGAATCTATGACCTGTTTTTGTGAAATCATATAGTTTTGGGGGATGAAAACCACATAAAATTATGAAATAATATAAATATTGGAAAAAAATATATTATATTTTGGGCAACTCCAGGGCAGATGCATGCGCTGGAGCTTTCTGAAAGAAGGAGGTTTTTATGGAGAAAAAGGGCCAAAACAGGCGCAAGAGGTTTTTTGCCATGGCATTGGCGGCAGTTATGGCGTTTACCGCCGTGCCCGCGGACGTGCGGGCAGATACAGCTGCAGACAAAGCAGATATGCCAATGCTGGTATCCGCGGGGGATGGAACGGAGCAATGGGTTCCCATCAGCCAATATGTGCAGGATACGAATTACGATGTGCCAACGGACTATATGCAGAAAAAGACAGGCATTGATTATGGTACGGTGGAGGATATTCAATACCAGTCAACGGCAACTAATTCCACACGCAAGGCCAAGGTAATTCTGCCGGCAGGATACAGTACGGCAAAGAAATATCCCGTGCTTTATCTCCTGCATGGGATTTTTGGCAATGAGACAACGCTGTTCGGTGATGGCGTCCAGAACGTGATTGGCAATGCTATCGCGTCCGGAGACAGCGAGGAGATGATTGTGGTGCTGCCCAATGCCTGTGCCAACGAGACAGGCAGCGGTGAAGGGTTTAACCTGGAGCATTACGCAGCATATAACAACTTTATCAATGACTTTGAAGATTGTCTGATGCCCTATATCAATGAGCATTATTCTGCAGCCACCGGCAGGGAGAATACAGCTATCTCCGGTTTTTCCATGGGCGGCAGGGTAACGCTTCAGATTGGTTTTACGCTTCAGGACAAGGTGCGCTATATTGGTGCGTTTAACCCGGCGTTTGGAATTTTTGAATATGAGAATTATGGCGTGCATGAGGATGGTCTGTTCACGGAAGAAACATTTACTTTGCAGCCTCAGTATATGGATGACATGCTGGTATTGATTGCGGCTGGAACAAATGATGATATTGTCAAGACAGAACCTGAGCGTTACCATAATGCTCTGGCAGCAAACCAAGTTCCCCATATCTACTATGCCACGAAAGGAATCAATGCCAGTGGGCAGCCGGGCAGCGGCGGGCACGATGGCGATGTCTATAAGCATGGGCTGTACAATTTCATGCGTAGGATTTTCCATAAACAGTCGGCGCCCATAGCAGCAGAAAAGCCTCTGTTCCATTTCAGTTTGGATAATGGTCAGGATGGGGTAGAAAGCGATGGCGTGAAGGTGACGGTCAACGGTACCCCCCAATTTACGCAGGATGGCGTGGACGGCAAGGCGATGTTCCTGGATGAAGATGAACAGGAATATCTTGCGCTGACAAAGGAGGACGGTTCTGGTCTGCTGGCAGGGCGTGATGCGTTGACCATTTCTTACTGGAGCAAGACGGAAAATAAGACCAATTGGGCAACATACATTGCGCCGGATGATTCTGCGCCGCAGTTTGGCAAAGAAAAGTATCTGGGAATTATGGATAACGATGCCAAGGTTACGGTGGAGCGTTACCTGAATACCGGAAGTCGTCCGACGAGCGTTTCAGGAAGCGGCAGGGCTGGACAGTGGAAACACGTTGCCATTGCCATCACAGAGACGGAGACGCGCCTGTATATAGATGGGAAAAAGGCAGGAACGCAAGCGAGCGCATATAAACTCTCAGATATCGCGGGCGAGGATGGCATTTTCTATATCGGCAAGGCTTGCTGGGGCGCTGGTGAATATTTTGACGGACTGATAGATGATTATTCCGTCTATGGGTACGCGATGACTGACAGCCAGGTGAACAATCTGTACAGCGGAAAAGATTTGGATGATGATTCGTACATAGCGACTGAGCAGATGCAGCGGTGCTATGACAGCCTGTCTCTGGGCAGCGTAATCCCAGACGGTGCGGTGATGAGGGAGGGGAAACTGAATCTTCCTGCTCAGCTTGGCAGTGCAGCCATTACCTGGGCATCTGACAAAGAAAATGTGATTGGCAAAGACGGAACCGTGCATTTGCCTGCGAGTGCTACGGAAGTCACTCTGACGGCTAAGATTTCCTTGAATGGCGAGACAACGAGCAAGAAATTTGTAGTTTCTGCCCTTCCGGCTTCCAGCCAGAAAGAAAAGTTTGAAAATGATTTTTTGATTCCTTATGTGGTTACAGGAGAGACAACATTGCCCACGTCTTATGGACAGGGGAGCATCGCCTGGTCCGGCACAGCGGTATCTTCCGAGGGTAAGGTTACTGCCACAAATCAGGAACAGAGCGTGGAATTAACTGCAAATTGGCAGATGGGTAATGTCAGTGCAGCCAAGACATTTGCCGTAAAAATCCTTGCCGCGGATGCCGTTGCGTTGGAGGCATATACCCGCGAACCTCTTGCTGCCAATGTCTATAGTGGGAAGCTTGCCTACAGTTTGCATTTGGCATACCAGAAAGATGATGGAACTTATGAGGGGCTGTACTCCAATAACGGTATTCTCTATGCGAAAGCGGATATATCTGCGCAAGGGACATTGAGTGCTAGAAATTTAAAAAACCCCTATGTGTTTGCCATGGCAGACGGTGGCTATGGTATTATCTGTGTGCGCACGGACTCTTCCGATGAAAAAATGGCAAATGCCCAGGACAGCCTGAGCAGAGGCAAAGCGCTTTTGTTTACCACCAAAGATTTCATCCATTACGATGAAGTTGGACTGGTTGACTTGAAGAAAAATGTCTTTGTGTCAGATATTATCTGCGATTATGATAGCAGCACTCAAAAATATGTATTTCGCTGGAGCGACACAGAGGGGAATTATTACAGAAGTTCTACGGCAGATATCCGCAGCCTGTCAGCGGAAACAGAAAAAGGCAGTGTTTTTGGCTATGATTCACAGGATACATCCATTGAGGGCGCATGTGAACGTAATCGCTTTTACGTACCAGGGAGCGTAGGGGAGAATCTGAGGCGCAAATTCAGCACGATATATAATACTTCTGTTCAGGTTCCCGGAAGTGTATCCGTGCTGAAAAAGGAAGAGGTAGAGAACGTAAAAGCACAGCTGTCCTACAGCGATGGTTCCAAAGCATCGAAAAAGGTGGACTGGAATCTTGCCGGTGTGGACTTTGACAAGCCAGGTACTTATACCGTGAGCGGTACGGTACAGAGAGCGCCGTCCATGATGTCCTCCAATGACACTTCGCTCGGCGTGAACCGTGCGGATCCCTGTGTTTATTACAATCCAGATGATGGCTACTATTACTTTATTGCCACAAACGATGCCAATGGCAACAGTACGTTTTCTATGAAGAAAGCGAAAACTTTGGAAGGGCTGAAGGACGCTCAGGAGACGGAAATTTTGAACCTTAATATGTATGATGATATCAATACTATGGTGTGGGCGCCGGAAATACATAAAATTGGCGGAGAGCTCTATATCTTCTTTAGTTCCAATCCAGGAGACCCTGCAAATTGGGATGTGCAGTCCCATGTGATGCATTATAAAGGCGGGAATCTGGAGGACAAAGACAGTTGGGAGCGTCCCAAGCGTTTCCTTAGTAAAAATGACACGCCATTAAATCAGGCAATGGCTGATTTCGGCGGAATAACCCTGGATATGACAACGTTTAAGATAAAAGATACCCGCTATGTGGTATGGGCGCAGAGAGACTATGGACGCCGTACAGGCTCAGTCCTTTGCATTGGCACGATAGACGAGGCCGAACCGTGGAAGCTGACAAGCGACCCGGTCATCATTTCACGCCCGGATTATGGCTGGGACAATAACGACAATACGCCTGTGGATGAGGGACCCTACGCGATTATCCGTGATGATAAAGTATTTATTACGTTCTCTGGTTCTTCCATTGGCGCGACATACTGTGTAGGGCTTCTGAGCGCGGAACTCAACCGCAACCTGCTGGATGCCCAGAGTTGGACAAAGAACAATTGCCCCATTCTCTATGCTCGTGGTGTCGAAGGGGAGACGGGTCCCGGGCATAATTCCTATACCACAGATGCAGCAGGCAATCTGGTGTTCGTGTACCACGCAAGGCCGGTGGACGCAGCAGGAAATGTAGGAACCAGAAATACAGGGCTGCGCACCGTGCATTTTGATGCAGACGGAGAACCTGTGCTGTATATGTCTGGGGAACTGGAACTTGCGAAAGCCAATGAACAGGTGCAGATGAAGGTCGTGGTGAAAGACCCGAATGCTCAGGAACCAGGAACCGGTGGTTCCGGTACAGAAAAACCAGGAACACCGAGCGTAAATGAGACATTTATGGGGGAGAGCGGGCAGACATTTAAGATTACTTCCTGCAGCGGCGGAGACAATTGCGTAACCCTGACCGGAATTAGCGCAAATGCAGCCGATTATACCATACCGGATACCGTGACATACAAAAATCAGACCTTTAAGGTGACAGCGATAGAGGATAATGCGTTTGCCAACCAGACAAATCTCAAGAGCGTGGCGATTGGCAAATATGTTACCAGCATTGGGGCAAAAGCGTTCTATAACTGTAAGAATTTGGCAAAAGTAACTTTCAAGGGAACAGCGGTGAAAACAATCGGCAAAGATGCTTTTAAGGGCGTCAAGAAGAATGCCTCCTTTGTTATGAAGAAGATTTTTACTTTCAAGAATGTGAAGTACAAGATTACGAAATCTACGGCAGCGGTCAAGCAGGTGACAGTGACAGGGGCATCTAACAAGAATATCGCTTCCCTGAATGTGCCGGCAACAGTGAAGTATAATGGTATGACATTTAAAGTAACGTCTGTCGGCAAGAATGCATTTAAGAACAAGAAGAAATTAAAGAGCGTCACCATTGGCAAAAATGTCAAGAGTATTGGGGCTGGCGCATTCTCAGGAGATGCCAGACTTGCAAAAGTCAAATTCAGCGGCACGGCGATAAAGAGCATTGGTAAAAATGCTTTCAAGGGAATCAAGAAGAATGCTGTGTTCAGCGTGAAGAAAGCTAAGAAAGCATATTATAAGAAGCTTTTGAAGAAAGCTAAGACTAAAAATTATAAAGTGAAGTAGCAGGTGGGGCGGCTGTGGCTATGGAATGAAAATCCATGGGGCAGCCGCTCTGGTATTCTGGCTTCTTTTTATAAATATGTTTGTTATGGAAGCTGGGGAGAAATATTTTAAGGCTGGATAATAAAAACCCATCTATAAATTTTTATAAAAAAGTGTTGACAAATCACTTATATGTGTGTAAAATAATATCGTTGTGAAGATACAACGCAAGCCCAGTTAGCTCAGTTGGTAGAGCAGAGGACTGAAAATCCTCGTGTCTCT
>CANOFO010000145.1 GCA_947565305.1 uncultured Lachnospiraceae bacterium
GTAAGGAGAAATTAAGATGTTTGACAGGAAGAAAAAGTGTCAAAGGTATTGAGAATTTCGCTAAACAAATACACGACAGAGGAAGAAATCCATCAGCTAATCGATATATTAAAAAGTGAATTGTAGAAGGTGAATGTATGAGAATAGTAGATGCATTGGTTGAGGTTCTGAAAGAGAATGAAAGTCTAACATATAAAGAAGCATATTTGAAAATAAAAGAAAGAGACTTATACCAGTTTGGGGCTAAAGATCCAGAGGCAGCAGTCAATGCAAAACTACGTTGTCATTGTGAGGGATTGGATTTTCCAGGAGCTTCACCGGTTAAGTATTTTAAAATAGTAGGTCAAAAAGGTACGAGAAATCTATATGCTTTGGTAAAAGAAGATCAAGAAGACCTGGCAGATAAGGATGAACCAAAGAAAAAATCTAAGCCAGTATCAGAGGATGATTTACTACCAGAGGAAAAAATAGATCTTACATATCTGTTTTATAAGAACAATATAAAGAGACAAATATTAGATCACATCTTGGACTGTCATCCTAGCTTTTTTGAACAGTTGGTGGTTAATCTTCTGTTAGAGATGGGATATGGATCAGATGAATTATCAGGACATGTATTGGGAAAATCACATGATGGAGGGATGGCTGCTGCTGTGCGGATTGCGTCAATGAATCAATCAGAGTCTTAGAATCTGCGATGACAGAACTGTATCACAGAGGGTATCCATATGAGGTAACATGCCAGCTGCTGAAACCGGTGTGGGACAATAATTGCACTTGCATTCTGGCGATTATGGATAAGCGTGTTGGTAAAAGGACGCTTGCAAAGATAAAAAACGAACAGAAATATGAGGATTATCCTGAGTGGGTAAAGCAATTTTATAAGCTGCGTTTTTCAGCATCCATGAAAGATGGGATAATGCATGAAAGGATAGTAAAATAGATGGCGTTGCCAAATAGGTAAGAGGGAGTCGAAAAAGTATTTGCAGAAAGGCTTGCATTTACCGTTAAAACTCCGTACAATAAATCCTGTATGGTGTATGGGACGCTGTATGACATGTATAGCGCGGAGTTGAAGGAGGCAAACCGTAGTGAAAGTACAGGTAAAACCATTAGAGGGCATAGTGTTAAATGGTAGAACAATTTCGTTTCATTGTTCCAGGGAAGCGGTAGAAGAAATTTTGGGAGAGCCGGAGAAATGGAAAGATTCTTACTATTATTTTAATAGTGAGCTGCGGTTTGATTTCAATAGTAAGAATGAACTGGAATTCATTGAATTTTTAGCTGGCCATGACAGTAGGCTGCAGCCTGAAATATATGGGATTTGTCCGTTTTTAGTTGCTGCTGATGAGGTATATGCAATTTTGTCAGAACATAATAAAGGAGAAGTTGACGATAGCGAGAACGGTTATTCTTATGGATTTTTGGAAACCAGTATAGGGGTATACAGAGAGCGTATTCCGGAGAATGTTATAGAGATGGGGCAGGAGGCAAGAGAAAGCGGCGAACCGCTGGGCAAAGAAGAGTATGAATATGAGATGAAAAAGGCAAACTACTGGGCAACGTTTGGACTGGGCGTGGAAGGCTATTACAAATAAGTCTTGGTTTATAGTAATTTAATAAAGCAGTATGGGAGCTTATATGCGTTGTTAATTGGTGGGAGGTGATACTGTTGGTTGAAAAGGCTTTTTTTTGGTGAAAATAAAAATATTGAATTTAAAAGAGAAATTCCTAAGAAACATGAGAAATTTTTAAAGGATGTTATTGCATTTTCAAATTGTACTGGCGGAAAAATTCATGCGTTTAATCTTATGACGGAAAACAAGATAAAGTATGCAAAAATTAAATGTGCATTGTTTAAAGGGGTAGAACGCGATGAATTTATTGACCGGAAAGAATTTGGAGGTCCGATTTACCAGCAGATTGATGATGCCTATAAATTTGTTCTGCGTCATATCAATAAAAGTGCAGAAATTAATGGGATTGTTAGAAGGGATATTTATGAGTTACCAACCAGGGCGGTTAGGGAAGCAATTGTTAATGCTGTTACTCACCGTAGTTATGTTGATGATTCTTGTATTCAGGTATCCGTTTTTGATGACAGGGTTGAGATTGTTTCACCTGGTATGTTATATGGGGGATTAGATATGAAAGCTGCTTTGGAAGGGAAATCCAAATGTAGAAATGCGGCCATATCGGAAGCTTTTTACTATATGGGAATTGTTGAGGCTTGGGGAACTGGGCTTGGCAGAATTCAAAAAAGCTGCCGGGAACATAATTTGCAAGAACCTGTAATTGAGGAATTTGGCGATGGATTCCGAGTTGTGTTTTTTAGGAGAAGAAGAATTAATTCAAAAGATAATTCTGAAATGAGAGGAAATGATGAGACGACTTATCTAAGTAGCGCAGAAAAGACAGCTAGTGACATAGAAAGTAGCACAGAAAAAACAGCTAGTAATATGGAGAATAGCATAGAAACAGAAAAACGCAGCATGGAGACAATAGAAAACAGGTTAATAAAATTATTGCTTAAGGAGCCTGAGATTACTCAGCAGCAAGCAGCGAATCAGTTGGGATACTCGAAAGCATGGATTAGGAAAAATATGGAGAAATTGCAGCGAGATGGAATCATTTATCGTGAAGGCTCTACCAAAAAAGGAGTTGGATTGTACTGCAATGAAAAGGAGCAACA
Organism: uncultured Lachnospiraceae bacterium; assembly: GCA_947565305.1. Lineage (GTDB taxonomy): Bacteria > Bacillota > Clostridia > Lachnospirales > Lachnospiraceae > Petralouisia. The sequence continues at coordinate 2,693 of CANOFO010000145.1, forward strand.
TTATGTCAGAACGGACAAATACAGAATTATTTGAACAAGAAAAGGTTTCCTCCGCAGTCATTAGGCTGGCGATACCAACGATTATCAGTTCGCTTGTGATGGTAATCTATAACCTGGCGGATACATATTTTGTCGGTCTGCTGGATGACCCGGTACAGACTGCTGCGGTTACGCTGGCAGCCCCGGCGCTGCTTGCATTCAATGCCATCAATAATCTGTTCGGTGTTGGGACCTCAAGCGCTATGAGCCGTCTGCTTGGCAAAGGAGAGACAGAAAAGGTCAAGGACTGTTCTGCCTTTGGCTTTTACTGCGCCCTTTTTTGTGCCGGGCTGTTCTTTTTGCTGGCATGGGTATTTTTAAATCCGCTGGTCCGTCTGCTGGGGGCGGATGCGGATAATTTTGCCGCCACCTTCGCTTATATGAAATGGGCTGTTTCTTTGGGGGCAATCCCATCCATTCTTAATGTGGTGTTCGCCTATCTTGTACGGTCGGAGGGAAACGCCATGCATGCAAGCATCGGTACTATGAGCGGGTGCATACTGAATATGGTATTGGACCCCATTTTTATTCTGCCAGCGGGGCTTAATATGGGGGCGGCAGGGGCAGGGTTTGCCACATTTCTTTCCAACTGTGTGGCATGTATGTATTTTCTTGTCCTGCTTTATATCAGGCGCAGCCGTACCTGTGTCTGTATTGATATCCGGCGCTTTTCTTTTGATAAATCTGTTGTTGCTGATATATTTGGCGTGGGGATTCCGGCTGCGGTGCAAAATCTTTTAAATGTAACGGGAATGACAGTTTTTAACAATTTTGCCACTGTATATGGCTCAGAAGTAGTGGCGGCGATGGGGATAGTGCAAAAGATTCAGATGGTTCCTTTGCAGATTACGTTAGGGGCTACACAGGGAATTATGCCGTTTGTTGGTTATAATTATGGGAGAGGCAACCGGGAACGTATGAAAGAAGCTGTGATGTATCTTTTAAAACGTACCATGCTGCTGCTGGTACTTGTGGCTGTGGCAGGCAGTCTGGCGTCCAGTACCTTGATTGGGCTTTTTATTAAGAATGAGGCAGTCGTTTCCTATGGTTCCCATTTTTTGGTCGGCTTTTTGTTTGCCTTGCCCTTTGCCTGCCTCGATTATACGACGGTTGGAGTGTTCCAGGCGATTGGCGCGGGGAGGAAAGCGCTGTTGTTTGCATTTTTGCGAAAAATTGTCCTGGAAATTCCGGCACTGGTATTACTGAATTATTGTATCCCATTGTATGGTATGCCTTATGCCTCTATGTGCGCAGAAATTATTTTATCGCTTCTGGCAGCGAGGATGCTATGGGCGATACTACAGGGAAAAAATATAAAAGGAATCTGAAAGGAAAGAAAATTATGCAGGAAGTTAGTTTGGCAAAACGCACAGCAGATAAATTAAGAGATTTAATACTGACAGAGAACGTATATAAATTTGGGGACAAACTTCCCAATGAAAATGTGCTTTCCGGTCAGCTGAACGTCAGCAGGACGACGCTCAGGGAAGCAGTTCATATCCTGCTGTCCGAAGGGCTTTTAAATGTCCAGAGGGGCAGAGGGACGTTTGTTGTAGAGCAATGGGAGCGTCAGGCAGACAGTGGGATTGATTTGCAGGAACTCAGCAGCAAAAAAGTGACTTTGCGCGACCTGTATGAGACGAGGATGATATTTGAACCGGAGGCAGCTGCTTTGGCGTGTAAGAGGGCAAGTGATGAGGAGATTGTACATATTCTGGAGCTGGGCAAACAATGCCAGGATTATTTAAACGAGAGCGCGACCGGCAAGCAGAGAATTGAATCGGAGATTGCCTTTCATGGTGCGCTCATCAGGGCATCCCACAATGAATTTATCGGGCAGTTTTTGCCGGTGCTGACCGCAACGATAGAAAAGACATTTGACTTGAACCATAATCTCCATATCATTGCCAAAGAGGCGTATGCAGACCATGTGATGATTATGAAGTTTTTAGAACAACGGAATCCAGAGGCAATTAAATGTGCCATTAAGATACACCTGAATAATGCAATGATTACAGAAGAATTGGAAAAGTGATATTCTGCAAATGAATGGAGGCTGCCGCAAATGTGGCAGCTTTTACTTTGCGAAATTATAGTTGGGCGGTTTTTTTATTAAAAGGTATTGACAAAAAACAGGACGTGATGTATAGTTGTCATACAATAAATAATATGATGTATGATTATAGGAGGAACAAACATGAGCGAAGCAAAGATTTATTATGGAGAAGACTGCAACATGAGCCTTTTGCAAGGAAAAACCATTGCAGTTATCGGATACGGAAGCCAGGGACATGCACATGCTTTGAACGCAAAAGAGTCCGGCTGTAATGTCATCATTGGTCTTTACGAGGGAAGCAAGTCATGGAAGAAAGCAGAAGAACAGGGATTTGAGGTATATACAGCAGCCCAAGCTGCTAAAAAAGCAGATATTATCATGATTTTAATTAATGATGAACTGCAGGCAGATATGTATAAGCGAGATATCGAGCCCAATCTGGAGGAGGGAAATATGCTGATGTTTGCCCATGGATTTAACATCCATTTTGGCTGTATTACTCCGCCCCAGAATGTGGATGTCACCATGGTTGCCCCCAAAGGTCCTGGGCATACGGTGAGGAGTGAATATCAGGCGGGCAAGGGAGTCCCCTGTCTGGTTGCAGTAGCCCAGGATGCCTCAGGAAAAGCTTTAGAGCGTGCCCTGGCATATGCGCAGGCTATCGGAGGCGCAAGGGCAGGGGTGTTGGAAACTACTTTCCGTACAGAAACAGAGACAGACCTATTTGGTGAGCAGGCTGTTTTATGCGGTGGCGTCTGTGCGCTGATGCAGGCTGGTTTTGAAACACTTGTTGAGGCTGGCTACGATGCCAGAAATGCTTATTTTGAGTGTGTACATGAAATGAAGCTGATTGTCGACCTGATTTATCAGTCGGGATTTGCTGGAATGAGATATTCTATCTCCAATACTGCAGAATATGGTGATTATATTACAGGACCTAAGATTGTCACTGACGACACGAAAAAGGCTATGAAGCAGATTTTATCAGATATTCAGGATGGGACATTTGCCAAAGATTTTCTTCTGGAGATGTCTTCTGGAGCGCAAGTCCATTTTAATGCTATGCGAAAATTAGCAGCGGAGCATCCGGCGGAAGTGACCGGTGCAGAAATCCGTAAATTGTATAGCTGGAACAATGAAGGGAAGCTGCTGGATAATTAAATCAGCCGTAAACCTGTACAGGATAAATTTGGGCAACGATGATATATCGCTATCTTCTGAAAATATCTCCAGGCGATGTTCTTTGTTGCCCAAACATTTATTCTTTCTGTGCTGCCGGATTTAACCATAAGGAGATTAGTAAGAGACTGAATGTTTCACCTATTACGTCGAGA
>CANOFO010000146.1 GCA_947565305.1 uncultured Lachnospiraceae bacterium
CCCGGGTCCAACCCAAAAACCAACTGCTCATTCCTATTCAGTACGTTATAATCACAATCCGGTGTAAATGCTAAGATATTCTCGGATTCAACGGAAATTGTTTCCCCCTGTGATAATTGATATATAACAATGTGCTGTCCGTAATTTGCATAATATGTAACGGAATCACCATTCAAATTGACTTTCATTAGCGGAATGTTCTCGCCAGTAACTCTTCTGGTAATTTGACCAAATAAAGCTTGCCCGATATTGTTCTGAGGTCCGAGTAAAACCTTTTCAAATTTGTAGTTCTTTGGACCGGCATTATCCCCGGCTATAAAAGCTCCCGCTTTGACAAAAAGTGCATCGTTACCAGTACATGTAACTTTCAAAGTCAGTTCGTTGATAGTTTCAAATGATAACATTTGTATATCCTCCTTTAAACAGATTGTGTATCAATTAAACCACTTGAACCCCATATAATTCACAGAGCCCGGCGAGGTCTCTGGCAACTCCGTTCCCAATGGCGTTGAACTTCCAAATGCCATTATGCTGATATATTTCACCAATCATCATGGAAGTAACATTTGAATAATATTCTTCCATTTTGAAACTTACTAATTCAACATTTGAAGCATCCATAATTCGGATATAGGCATCCTTAAGCATACTGAAATTTAAGTGTTTTTCCAGAGCTTCATTTATGGTCAGAACAAAAACAATCCTTGACACATTTGGGTTCAATTTTGTAAAGTTTACAGAAATGATTTCACGGTCCTGTCCTTGAACTGTAGAAAAGACGGTACTGCCGTCGGGGCTGGACTCTTGACCATAAAATACGAACCATGAATCACCAATGACTTTGCCGGTATCATTTAATAGGAAAGCGGATACATCGACATCACAATTAGGGTTTGTTATATTCCACCCGAGTTTTGCCTGAATCTTTGTAAGCTTGGATTGAGTTTCAATTGCAATCTTCTGACCTTTCTGGATTTGCTTATGTAATGGTGGAATAGGTTTAGAAATAAAACCATTGCCATTTAGGGCCGGAGAAGCAGGAACACTGTTTACGGTTGCTGTGCGAACATTATTTGATTGCGCACTTGGAGTTACATCAGTCTTGGCAGAATTGATGGATTTTATGTCTCGGGAAGACCTCGGACCTTGGAGTTTGATATTATTGATAGTCATGACAGTTTGTTTGTTAACTGCACCTGACGATTTCATCGGTACATTAATCATAATGGTTGCCCTTTCGATTAATATGGATTATATTTGCAACTGTTCGGAAACATCAACTCAAATATGACATCTGGGTGTCTGTTTCATGGGTATCTGAACAGCTGTTTATATTTTAATAATTTTACATTACCTCGTAATATATGTCAAATTATCTGACCTATACTTCCTATTGCTTGTTCGCGGTTCTGCCTCCTGGCTTCGCGGAATCAGAAAGCAATCCACCATTCACCTCCATCTCATTTCGTGGATGCTTCTCCGTCAGAATTGCTTTCTGTTTATGCATAGAGACACTGGTGTAAATTTCTGTGGTCGTGATGGAACTGTGCCCCAACATTCTCTGGATATAGCGGATATCCACATCTGCTTCCAGCAGGAGCGTGGCAAAAGAATGGCGGAACATATGTGGTGTGATGTGCATGGGAATATCTGCCAATTTCACATACTTGTTAATCATTAGCCGGACAGACTGCTCAGACAGGCGGTTGCCAAGGCGGTTGACGAACAGCCAGCCGCTGTTTGTGATTTCAGTTTGAAAAGCATTTATATATGCCAAAAGAGCAGAACTGACATCTGGATTGCCGATTTGTATGATGCGCTCTTTGGCGCCCTTGCCCCAGATGAGCAGAGAGTGGTTTTCCATATCGATATCATGGTATTTCAGGCTGCAAAGTTCAGAGATACGTACGCCGGTGGCAAATAGAAGCTCAATCACGGCAATGTCCCGCAGGATAGCTTTTTTTCTGCCAGGAGTGGTGTCCTGCTGTGCTTCATGGTAAAGAGTATTTAAAAAGACCTGAATCGTATTGGCAGGAATGGTTTTGGGAAGGCGTTTTGGTTCCCGGAAAGAGAGTCGGATTCTGTTAAAAGGATTGTTTTCTAAAATTTCTTCATATTCGAGAAAGTGCAAAAATGCCTTGAGGCTGGCAATTTTCCGCTTTGTCGTCTTCGGTTGGTATGTCTCATGAAGCATTGTCAGATAAGCGTTCAGATTTTCTCTGGTAAATGGGTCATCAAAAGCAGCAGAAAAAGCAATGAATTGGGTAAGGTCAATGCGGTATGCTTTTATAGTCTTGGCGTTCAGTTCTTTCTGTGTCCTGCAGTATAAAAGATATTTCTCTTTCAAATCTTCCAATAAATACATGATATTTCTCCTTTGTGTAAGTTGGTAAATGACAGTGTTTTTGATGCCATACCCCTCTGCACCCCATTATCGCCATTCGGCTGCTTTACAAAGTATAATATAAATCTGTGTCAGATAGCAAATAAGTTTTTGTCAGCCAATTTTAACTATGATATTGACTATAAGAGTGAAATATGCCATAATCAATTTATATAAACAGTTTATATAAATTGATTATGCGGAGGGTTGGCGATGCCAAAACAGAGAATAACAAAGGATATGGTAGTAGATGCGGCTTTTCAAATCGCAAGAAACAGTGGCATGGAGCAGGTGCTGGTCAAAAATATTGCAGAAAGGATAGGGTGTTCGGTACAGCCTATTTACAGCTATTGTAAGAATATGGAAGGTCTGCGCATGGATGTGATAGAAAGGGTTTGTGGTTTTGTGCAGGAATTTGCGGCAGCGCATATGGATAAAGATGATTTATTCCGCAGCTTAGGCAGGGCGTATATTCAATTGGCAAAGGAAGAACCACATTTATTTGCAATATTTATTCTTCACCAGAGAGAGGGCGTTTGTTCTCTGGATGATTTGTACCAGTCGGAAGCAGGTCCGAATATTGCCGGATATATTGCGGATAAATTGGATATCAGCTTATCCCGGGCGAAGCAGCTGCATCTGAATATGATGATATATACGATTGGCATTGGTACGATTTTTTCTGTGACAAAGCCAGGGATTTCAGCAGATGAAATTTATGCACAGCAGGAGATTGCCTATGAGGCATTTTTGAATCAGGCATTGAAAAAGGAGGAGACATAATTGGCTAAGGAAAAAGGAATTATTATTTATCAGTCTAAGTATGGGGCAACGGAGAAATATGCAGGTTGGCTGCGGGAGATGACAGGTTTTGCCTGCGTTCAGGCATCCAAAGCTGCTTTGGATGAGGTGGCGCGGTATCATGTGGTTGTGTTTTGCGGCGGTATCTATGCTTCCGGCATAGCTGGATTGTCATTTCTGAAGAAAAATATCGGTAGTTTAAAGGGCAGGAAAATGGCAATATTTTGTGTGGGCGCTTCGCCCTATGAGGAACATGCAATACAGGAAATAAAGTCACGCAACTTAAAAGGAGAACTGCAAAAGATACCAGTTTTTTATGGGCGGGGGGCCTGGGATGAAAGTAAGATGAAATTTATAGACAGGAATTTATGCAGACTAGTGCAGAAGTCTGTAGCGAAAAAAGACCCGGGCACTTATGAACCTTGGATGAAAGCCCTGATGTCTGCAGTGGGGCAGAGCTGTGACTGGACAGATAAAAAATATTTGTCGCCGCTGTTGGAGTATCTGGGATAATAATTTATGATAACGGAAGAGGGATACACATGAAATTATTGGGAATTGCAATACTTGTATTTTTTTATACTGTCTATATAGGCAAGATGCTTTTGCAGAGAAGGAAGGGAATTCAGACGGACCAGATTGCAAAGGGCAGGCAGAGGGACAGAACATTTTATATAGAATTCGTATTGAAGATTGCAACTTATACTGTGGTGGCAGCAGAAGCGGTCAGTATAGTTTGTGTCAAATCAAAAATGCCGTGGGCGGTTATGGTGGCTGGTTCCATCATAGCTATTGTCGGTGACTTGATTTTTGCAGTGGCGGTTGTCACGATGAAAGACAGCTGGCGTGCGGGCATTGCGGAGGATGACAAAACGGAAATGATAACTGGTGGAATTTATCAAATCAGCAGGAATCCGGCATTTTTGGGTTTTGACTGTGTGTATGTAGGACTGACGCTTATGTTTTTTAATTTGCCGTTGCTTTTGTGTTCTGTTTTTGCGATGCTCATGCTCCATCTGCAGATTCTGCAGGAAGAGCAGTATTTAGTGAAAGAATTTGGAGATAATTATGTCGCTTATAAAACTAAAGTCTGCCGATATATTGGGCGAAAAGTGGGCATTTCATAACCAAGGATTGGGAAGCTGGCTCTTATGGGAGAAAAATTTTTTCATAGATTTCCCTGTCGCTGTCCTTGAATACATTAAAGATAATCCGTGTTAGTCCGCATTGTGGATTCTTCTTCAGGAACTGGGTAACTGTGTCGGTGGCAATTTTTGCCGCCTCATCATTGGGAAAATGGAATTCCCCGGTAGAGATGCAGCAGAAAGCAACAGAGGTTATCTTATTTTCGGCACAGCATTTGAGAACGTTGTCATAACAATTCCACAAATCCTGCCGAAGCGTATCGTTGAGATTGCCATATACAATCGGTCCGACTGTGTGGATAACATAGTCGCAGGGTAGGTTGTATGCTTTGGTCAGGGTAGCTGTTCCTGTGGGTTCTTCGTAGTTTTTGCCGTAGCGAAGCCGCCTTTTCGCCATAATGCAGCTGCATTCATCCCGAAGCTGCATTCCGGCGGCGCTGTGGATGGCATTGTCGATACATCTGTGGCATGGGACGAAGCAGCCTAACATCTGCGAATTGGCAGCATTTACAATTGCGCCGGTGGCAAGCTGTGTGATATCTCCCTGCCAGAGTGATATTTTATCAGCATGAATATTCGGGCTGTCGTACTGCTCTTTGATGGTGGGGATGTCTGATAAGGTAACAATGCCTTTCTCCGCGAGTTCTTCTTGCAGGTAATTATCTTGCAATTTTATCAAATCATCGGAAAATTTTCTAGGCATACGGATATTCATAAGGCTGCGGATTAGACGTTTTTTTTCGGCATCTGCCGTGGGAAGGTCCTGAATGGGAAAAGCGTTAATGCTGTCTTGTTGGGAATCTTCCAGCAATTTGGTCAGTAATTTGCTTATAGTTTCATTGTTCAACATATTAAATTTCCTTTCATTTTTAATTTTTGACATGTTAAGGTTTAAAAATATTTGTGTTTTTTCGGTTCATACAGGACATTTAAGTACCAAAAGGTCTTGCATTTACAAAATAAGAAAGCTCAAATAACATCCCTGTTACGAAGGCGCTTTCTATGTATCATAAAACAGGCAATGCTGCAGCCCAAATGTGTTACCATACCGAAGCCAAACATCATGCAAATGAAGGTCATATTGGGTGCAAATAAGCCTTCTCGCATCAATCCGTACATAATTGGATAATATATCAGATTTACAATCAGCGAGATTACAAAGCAATACTGCGTTTTACCATAGCCAATAAATATATTGTCAAATAAAACAGTGTAATTGTAAGCGAGATAAAATGGTATTAATAGCACTAATATATGTTTAATTGTCTGGGAGTTGTCAATTCCCATAACATTTTTTAGGAATGGGCCTAACAAGGGAATAAAAAACAGCCATGCAAGAAACGTTGCAAGTATGATAACATTATAACGCTTTATTTTTGTAAAGGTCAATTCATCTTTGCAATCCTTTTTTATGATTTCTGCCAATGCAGATATGGGAACTAACATCAATCCCCATATAATATTGTTTGCTGTCCAATAATTTCCTTGTTCTTCTACTGCATTCACCATTTTGCACACGATGAAAAGATAGATAAAGTTATCTAACAAAATTTGAAATCCGCTGAAAAAGCCTATAAATAAATAATCCTTTACAAACGATTTCTCAAATTTAAAGGAAACCGTAAATAATTTTTCCCTGAATGCAGCAATCAGGCATAAAAC
>CANOFO010000147.1 GCA_947565305.1 uncultured Lachnospiraceae bacterium
AGCTGCCTTCCGACGAACTGGCAGGTGACGCAAAGCGTCGCGTGCCGATACCATTATAAGGAGGAAGGCAAAAGCGAAGCATTTTTAAAGCTGCCTTCCGACGAACTGGCAGGTGACGCAAAGCGTCGCGTGCCGATACCATTATTATACTAGGAGGAAAGGGATGGAACAGTTGCATTTTGGGGTAGACTACTATCCAGAACACTGGGAGCAGGCGCGTTGGGACAGGGATGCCGCCTTGATGCGGGACATGGGAATCCAGATGGTGCGCATGGCGGAGTTTTCCTGGCATAAGCTGCAGCCCAGGGAGGATGTGTTTGATTTTGGCTGGCTGGATGAGGCGATTGAACTTTTGGGCAAGCAGGGAATTTATACGATTGTGGGTACGCCTACGGCAGCGCCGCCTGCATGGATGGTCCACAAACACCCGGACATTTTTCCTGTCGACCGGGAGGGGCGTATCCGTGGCTTTGGCGGCAGACATCATGACTGTCAGTCTAATCCCACCTATCGGTCATATATTCGCAAACTGGTTGCCAAAATGGCAGAGCATTATGGGCAGAATCCTTATGTCATCGGCTGGCAGCCGGACAATGAACTTGGCAACAGCCATCAGGAACTCTGTACCTGCGCAAGCTGTAGGCAGCATTTTCAGGAATGGCTGCGCCGGAAATATCAGACTGCGGAGGAACTGAACCGGGCATGGGGGACAGCTTTCTGGAGCCAGGAGTACAATGATTTTGAGGAAGTGCCCGCGCCGCGTATTACCGTGACAGGGGAAAATCCCTCTGCGATGCTGGACTGGAAGCGGTTTTGCTCGGACTTAATTGTGGATTTCACCAGGGAACAGGTTGAGATAATCCGCAGATATGCAAAGAATCAGTTTGTTACGCATAATTATATGGGCTTTGCTGATAAGGTGGACTATTATAAGCTGGGAGAACTTCTGGATTTTGTCTCCCATGACCAGTATCCGGGCGGATTCTATCTGCCTGAGACGCCCCATGAAAGGAATCATATATTGGCAGCGACGCTGGATGTAGTGCGCAGTTATAAGAACCAGCCTTTCTGGATTATGGAACAGCAGTCTGGAATCACTGGCTGGGAAATTATGGGCAGGGCGCCGGCCCCGGGACAGCTCTCCTTATGGGCAATGCAGTCCATTGCCCACGGCGCGGATGCAGTTGTCTTTTTCCGTTGGCGGACTTGTGCCATGGGGACGGAGCAGTATTGGCACGGTATCCTTCCCCACAGTGGGAATCCAGGGCGGAGATATGAAGAATTGCAGGATTTTATTCATGAGGTCAATCCTTTGATGGAAAAGCTGCATGGAAGCATGCCTCAGGCGCAAGTGGGCATTGTTTTTTCCTTTGAGCAGGAGTACGCTTTCCAGATTCAGCCTCATCACAAGGATTTAAGCTATACCGGGCAGGTGCAGAAATATTACCGCGCCTTGTATGAGCAAAACATACCGGCTGACTTTGTGCCGGAACAGGGAGATTTTTCAAAGTATAAACTGTTGCTGGCGCCGTTACAGTATCTTATGTCTCCGGAACTGGAGGAGAAATATCTTGATTTTGTCAGACAGGGAGGGCATCTGCTGCTGACCATGCGCACCGGCGTAAAGGATAAGACGAACCTCTGCATGACGGAAGGCGAGCTGCCTGGCAGGCTCAGTGAAGCTGCCGGGGTGGAAGTGCTTGATTATGACTGCCTCAGGGATGCGCAAGTAAAAGTGCTGTTTGGGGAAGAAGAGTTTGTGGCGAATATTTGGAGCGACTTGCTGCGCCTTTTGCCCGGTACAGAAACCCTGGCAACCTATGGCAGCGAATTTTACGAGGGAGAGCCCTGTATTACGGCGCATGCCTATGGGAAAGGGGTTTGCTATTATGTAGGCACGGAACCGGGGGAGGCGTTGATGGACAGGCTGCTGGCACAGATTTGCAAAAATGCCGGGGCTGAGCCGATTTTACCGCCAGTAACGGATGTTGAATGCATGGTTCGGGAGAATGACAGAGAACGTTTCCTGTTTGTGCTCAACCATGCAGGAGAGACGAGGAGTTATCAAGCACCGGAGGGTTACCGGCTGCTGAAAGGGCAGCAGGCGGGGAATCTACGACCATATGAGGCGCAGGTTTTATTAATGGAAAAATAATTTAAAGTTGAAAGGAAATGGAACATGAAGCAGATAGTAAAGACCGCAGAAAAAATAATGAAAGAGACGAAAGAATATACCGGCTGGGACTTAGTGGGTGCAGTGAAAGGCAATAGCTGTTCTATCCGCGCAGACCTTGGCAAACAGATGAAAGTCTTTCTGGAGATTAAGGATGCCGATGTGCTGATTCAGGTCATCGGGCTGGGGGGCAAATTTGATGATAAATCCGTAGAAACGGTCCGTGAGAAGCTGGAGTTTTCAGTGGAAACATTGATTGAGGATGATGATTCCCTCACGCTCAGTTACCATGAACCTCTGGGTGTGCTGGAGCATAGCGTGAAAGGCGTTCTCAAGGAATGCATTATGCCGATGGTTGAGCTTGTAAAAGGAATGATAGAAGAGTAGTACCTCTGCAGATGTGTGTGTTGGGAAAGAACGAAAATATGGTTATATCGAAGGGAAAGCGCTTTCACGCTTTCGCGTGGCAAGACCTTTCCCTTCAGAATGAAAAAACCGAAAAGCTGCTGCTTTCCGGTTTTGTTACGTGCGTGAGAAGATTCGAACTCCCGACACCTTGGTCCGTAGCCAAGTGCTCTATCCAGCTGAGCTACACACACATAATATTATTGTATCGAACGTTCTATATGTTACATTAGTTTTTATCATTTGTCAAGAGATTTGAAAAAAATTTTCTAAAATAGTGATGAAAAATTTTCTATTCTATGCTAGAATAGAATTGTTTGAAACTTTGAAGGAAGAAAAATTAGGAGAACTTTCATGACAAGGCAGGAATTTTTGCAGGAATTGCGGCTTGCGCTGCAAGGGCAGCTGAGCCAAGCTGCAATCAATGAAAATGTTCGGTATTATGATAATTATATTGCGGAAGAAGTGCGTAAAGGCAGCAGTGAGCAGGAAGTTATCAGCCGGCTGGGAAATCCGCGGCTGATTGCCAAGACATTGATAGATACAACGGATTCTTTTGGAAGGGCTGCCAAAGGCGCATATTATACAGGCAGTTATGGACAGGCAGAGTCTGCCGGAGGAAGTTATGCAGATGATTTTGGGGGACAAAAACCCAAAGGTCTGAGGCTGAATTCGTGGTATGGTAAGCTTCTGCTGATTGCAGTGGCAATCTTGGTTATTGTGGCAGTGGCGAATGTGATTGCGTTTTTGCTCCCCATTTTGGTGCCAATCATCATAATATTTTTAATATATTCCCTGTTTTTTGGAAATAAAAGGTAAAATGACAATATAGGAGGAACATATGGAAACGGTTAAAGTTAGCAAGGGCAGGCATTTTTTGAAAAAAGGAGAAAAAATCAAAGGACTGTTCGTAATTCTGCAGGGAAGCATCCGTGCTGTTTATAAGAATGACGAAATTGATATGGAGTCGGGCAGCATTGTCGGGTTGATGGAGAGCGCTTCTGGCGTTTATATCTGCGATTATGTGGCAAATACGGACTGCGTGCTCTATGCCTATCCCTACCGCAATACCGAGGACTATAAGAAAATTTTTGCCTCTGATGAGAAATATGTGGCGGTATTTACCATGGGCGCTGTGCGCAAGGCGGCAAACATGTTGGGGCGCTATGGAACTTTTCTCAAGAGCGCAAAGACATATTATGTCACAGTGATGAACTTTTATGGCGAATATGAGAAACTGTGCAGTGATTACCAGATTCCGGCGAAACCATTTAAACAGGTGACAACTATGCCGCCGGTGGTGTTAGAGGCTCCTATCGAGCGCTGGACGCTGGAGTATTATGCGCGGATGGCGACATTTTCCCTCAAATATATGGACCAGATGATGGGGAGGGATTACGCTATTGGCATTGGCGAGATTCAAAATGCCATCTGCTGGATGAAGAGAGCCGTATCATTGATTGAGGAACTTAAGGATTATCTCAATGTGCACAAAGAGCTCCTGCTTTCTGCTGGCGGGGAGGACCTGTTTCAGATGTACTTTGAACTGGCACGCAAAGCTGCCAGCACAGGTGTGGACATGGAGCCAGTTCTTGAGAAGATTTCTGAGATTATAGAATTCTGCAGGGGAAGCCATCTGTTCGATGAGAAATTGCTTGATGTGCGTTTTCAGGAATACGAGAGTTATGATTTCTATGAGAATGTGGAGCTTGGAGATACAGATGTATGGGTGGATGACACGCAGGAGGCGTATGAAGAGGGAACTGATTATTTAGGACAGATTCTGACATATTCAGCATATGATGTGGAGAAGGCAGAGAAGTTCCGTCAGGATCTGCAGGAATATAAGAATCTTCCAGACAGGCTTGCCACTTCGGATGATGTGCGCAAGCTGCGCAGACAGATTACGCAGGGATTCTATGATATTTATGAGCTGGCCTTTTACCGTACCCTCAAAAAGGGTAAGGTGCCGGCGGCAGTGAAGATGTTTTTGAACTTTGGATTTATGGACGAGGAGCTTGCAGGGGAAGATAATACGCACAGCCTTTATGATATGGTGGCGGACCTCAGTATCTGTAAGTCAGATAATGTATTTACAATATACGAATGGCTGATGAGCATCTACCGTGGAGAGAATGAGCCTTCCAGAAACGAATTTGATATGGACTACCTGAGCTATCTGAATGAACTGAAGAAGACCGGGAAGATTACGGCAGCCCAGGTCAAGGAGCTGGCAGATGACAGGCATGAGAAAGTGGATTTTGAGATGAAGAATATGTTTGTCTCAACGAACCGTGCAACTTACGGCAAGATTTCTACGTTCTGTCCGGTTCTCTGTGAGGATGACATCATCGGCACCTTGGAGAGTATGCTGATTACAGCGGAAAAGGCGAATAATGCGCTTGACGGAATCCGTAAAGTTGACTTTTCCCTTTTCTACCGTGAAGTTGGCTTCTCAGACCCGGAGCATGACCTTAATATGGAACAGATACAGAAAGAAGTGCTGCCCAATATCATCCTTATGCCCAATGCCGGGACCAAGGCGATGATGTGGCAGGAGACTGCCGGAATCAAGAGGGATACGTCGGCAAGGTTTATTTTCCCTATCTTCACAGTGGTAGATGTAGAGGAACTGATGATAGAGGTATCCGGCAGATTCCGCTGGGAGATGTGCCGCAAAATCCAGGGTGTGCGCTGGAATGATATTACTGAGCCATCTTTGACCTCAGAATATAACGACTATATCCAGTATTATCGGAAGAATCATGATTTGTCTCCGGATGCGAAGGATAAGATAAAGAACTCACTGACAAAGGCAAAGAATAATTTCCGCGAGGTCTTTGTGCGTGACTACCATAGCTGGATTCGCTATGAGTCTAAGGGGAGTTTCCGCCTGAACAAGGTTGCCCGTGACATCATTTTCCGCTACTGCCCGTTTAATAAGGAAATCCGTACATTACTTCGCGCAAATCCTATGTACAGTGCAATTTTTGAGAAATATGAGATTCTCAAAGAGCGCAAGAAGCGGCATGTGGAGCTCTGGTATGACCGCTATCAGAAGAAAGGTGGCGAGATTACCGAGGAACTGCGGGTCAACTGGGATTATTATGACTTGTAAAAATGAACGCCAGCAGGCGGGGGATATTCATTAACATAAGAGGTTTAGCGGTTTATATGGTGCATATATGCAGTCACTGGATTTTCCATAGCCATTCTTAGCTATGGAAAGTCCAGTGATAATTTTTTCCATCTGTTGATGGCATGTTTCAGTGAAAGTTTATAAATATGCTTTCTGAATGTGGAATTGTTAGGAAATAAGGCTGTTTTTGCAGAACAAAGTGGGCTTGCACACTTTGCCGCGCCGAGTGCAAGTCGCTTTAGCGACTAATACCTCTTG
>CANOFO010000148.1 GCA_947565305.1 uncultured Lachnospiraceae bacterium
CTGCACAGGATATTTTGCTGAAAATAATTACGCATTTGTCTTCCTTCCGCAAAGAAAGCTCATTCTCCACCTGGGTATTCCGTATCGCAGTAAACCATCTGAAGACTTATCAGAAGCATATGTTTGCCAAACATCCTCTGAGCTTTGAATTCTATGGGCAGGATATAGAAAATGCCCAGCTTACGGACATACCGGATTTGACACAGGATGTGGAGAAATCCATCCTGGCGGAAGAATTGAAAATGTCTTGCACAAATGTGATGCTGCAATGCCTTGATACTGAGAGCCGTATCATTTTCATATTGGGCACAATGTTTAAGATTGACAGCCGCATAGCCGGGGAAATTTTAGACCTGACACCCGAGGCGTACCGACAGCGGCTTTCGCGAATTCGCCGGAAAATGGCGGACTTTTTGGGGAAGTACTGCGGCGAATATGGCAGTGGAAACTGCAAATGCAGCAAGAGGATAAATTATGCTATCCAAAGCCACCGGATAAACCCTCTTCATCTGGACTATATGTCTGCCACGGAGATACCGGAACAGGCATTAATGGCTGTCAAAGATGCCATGGAAGATATTGACGATTTGTCACAGCAGTTTTCTTTCTGCAAATCCTACCAGCCACCGGAAAAGATGCGGCAATTTTTTATAGATTTTCTGGATGGGGCAGCATTTTCAACCATTAAAAATACATAACATACCATGCCTGCCCGCTAACCACAAAAGCCACATAAAATATGCCCCTCCTTATCGCAGACAGATAATCCTTAAAACTGTCGCCCTAAGAAGGAGCATATTTTTAGGTAAAACACTTATTCCCCACACGAATTTTATTTTTCTTTCACTGGCAAGAGATTCACGATTGCCAGCACAGCCGGATACAGCACACCTGCGACAACCCACACAATCCAGCTGTACTCCCAGTTGTCAGTGGCAAGGCTATATGCAAGAAATATGGCAGTCGCTGCCATCCAGTATACGGTTGCAACCACAGATGCCATCGGACGTCTTTTCTTTTTTGATTTGGTATAATCTCCTTCCTGCAGAAGTTTCTCAAAACTGCCCCAAACAATCCCCGTGCGCACAAAAAAATTCACGCCAATTCCTGCTATCAGGAATCCAGCCGATAACGTAGCCACCAACAAAAGAACATTATTTTCATCAAAAATTATCGACATAAAAAATGGGATTAACGCTGCTATGCACAGACTTGCGCCAATTATGTTATATCTTGTATGGATGTCCTTATATTTGTCTCTGCGCTCTGTGACCATACCGCTCACCCCATACTCCGTTTCAAAATCTTCCGTGTCCAGATAGGAAAATGGCGCTGTCTTGCTCCCATTCGATATGAAAATACTGACTGCCGCTGCCACAATTGCCAGCAGGACAACCATCCCTATCCCACCTGCCGCATTACTCGATAAGCCGAACTTCTCATTTTCACTCATTGCTCCTAACAACAGCAAGCATACCGGGGAAATAATGCACAAAAATACTGCATTTGCAATTGCTTTGGCTGTCGCTGCCTTTACAGATAGGAACTTGTTTGCCTCTTCCATAGATACCCGCTTTATTGGCACTGCCTCCTCTGACAGCATCAGATTCTCTTCCTCTTCCAGCTCATCTTTGAGCAGATAATCCAAACTTACTCCAAAAAGTTCTGAAAGCCGTATTATTTTTTCCAAATCAGGGATAGACTGCGCACTCTCCCATTTTGAAACAGACTGCCTGGTGATGCCCATCTGTTCCGCCAACTCCTCCTGTGACCAGCCGCTCTTTTTACGAAGCTGCATTAACTTATCCGCAAAAATCATTTTCCTTTCCTCCTCTTTCCTATGGTAGCCTAAGCCTACAGGATTTGCCGTTTACATGCAACCAACTGCCGCCATCCAATTTGTCAACTGGCAGTTGCATCCGTTGATATCAGAGGGTTTTGCGGTTGTTTTTATCATTCAAACAGCCTCATCTGCCTATCGGCAAATGATTTTACCTCTCGTTCCCTCACACAATCTGATTCTGTCATTTCCCCAAACAGCAGTGGGGAATGCGGATTATGCTTCGCAAAGTTATGTTCCACCCTGGCATTATCGTAATTCGCATAACAGTACAGACAGCCATTCTTACATGTATTGTAAGCCCCGATATCGATACTTTCCACGCAGCCGCAGGCATTTCTCTGATTCTTATCTTTCCCTATATCCAGCCTGAACTGCCCAATCCTTTCCAGACGCTCTTTATCAATGCAATGGGCTGGCATAATTCCCAGACTGCTGAAATCTCTAACCTCTGCACAGGTGTCTATGTGGATATGATGTTGTCTGGCAATTTCGGCGAACCGCTCTAACAGCTCCGTCTGCTCCCCCGCCGTAACTTCCCGCATTTCCTGCTCCTTTGCACTGCGCTTTGTATTTTTATAAAAATCAATAAAACTGACCGTGCATCGTTCAGTATAACGCGCGAGTTTTGCAGCCAATACTTCAAAACACCGGCAGTGGCAGTCCAGCGTATACACTTCATTGAAAAAGATTGGGTCATACCGCCAGACTACCTTTTCCCTGCCAATCTCCTGCGACAGTCTCTGAAATGAAGGTATGATGATTTCATTCTTTGACGGCAGGTTTTTTTCTATTTCCGGTCCATAGGGCGTCAAGGTAAATTGGAAATAATAATGATATTCTTCAAGTTCCTCCAGCCTGCTTAACATCGGGGCTGGATTTTTCGTCCAAAAAACAATCCCATCCACAACCTCCGGCGAAAGGCTGACCTTGCTCACCTGACGAGGACGGAACGGATTCCTCACAAAGACATATCCTTCCTTTAACCTGTGAAAAAACCATTCTGAATAATACGAGGGGATGTCTGTCCTTCTGCTTGCACTTATAATCAATTTTTAGCCTCATTTCAGTAGATTTTGAGTTAGCATCACTATAATATCATATTTTGTCAAACATGGCAGCAAAGCCACCCTTCAACCGCTAAAAGGTATTAGGATGGCTTGCTTCTATTCTTGCTTTACCTTATTTTATTATGCTCTTTTACCTGACTATTTTTAATAGCTGTAAAATCCCAGCAGATTCTTGTAACTGTTGTTTAACTCATTAGCACATTTCTGGAAATCCTTCAACCGAAAAGCTCCTTCGTCATTTCCGCCAAAACCGTCAATCCCCTCAACCAAAAATGGAGCCACGCAGTCTTTCTGTCCTTCACGGAAACGCCTCAGTGTACGGTTACATACAATCTGGGCAACCCTTGCCCTTGCTCCGCCCAAATCAAAATTGTCATGGGTGCTGATGGTTTTTACACTAACCCATTCCCCTGATTTTTTGACCCACGCCCTATGTGCAAATGTATCGGTAGCAGAATGCATTGCCATGCCGATAATCACATAGGACCACGCAAGGTCTGTCTTCTTTACCGCCAAACCGGGGTCATCCCTGTTTTCCTTACGCAGCACATATGTATCCCAGTTATTATATACGGTTCTTAACGCTTTCGCCAATTTGTTAAGCTGCCCCAAGGTCGTGCCCGTCACCGAGTCCTCCGCCGAAACCGGGAATGCGCTTCCGTCATTCCTGGTAGGATAAAATTTCTTCAGGGTATTCAGGTCTTTCATAACTTCGTTTACAACCGCTGTGTGGTCAGCCTGCCTGTTATAGACTGCCCGGGCAGCATGGCGGAGAAACCGGTAGTATGCAATGAAATTGTTCTTTCCGCCATGGAAATAATAACCATCATCCGCTACAAAATAATCATCCGGCATCACAGCTCCTGCCAGCAGCGCTTTCCTGCAGTTAGCGCTGAGGTCTGCATACATCTCCCCATTATCTTTGTTTAACGTAGTTTGTGCGAGATTGAAGTGGTCTGTATACCTCCATCTTGCCTCCACGACATCCTCATCCAGATTTACCGCTTCCGTTTCCTGCATGTTCTGCAGCGGTTTCTCCTCCATCTGCTCTCCCGGACGGTACTGCTGATGATAGTCGTCATAGATGGAAAGCGCGTACGCATAATCCACGACTCCCGCTTTGCCCTCAGACGTTCCTGTTGCGCTCAGTGCCAGCAAATTCCGTATAAAATCTGCCGGCATGTTCCGATCCTTCTTCCACAAAAGAGATGCCAGACCTGCCACATGTGGCGCTGCCATACTTGTCCCAGACAAATAATCTGCACCAAAAAAGGTGTCTGTTGCTGCCACGTCCTTACCTGGCGCAAGCAATTCAATCTCTTCCCTGCCTGAACTTTCCGTTGCCAGACCTCCTTCATGGTCCACGGCACCGACGGAAACAACCGCATCATATGCTGCCGGATATTCCACTGTGTCGCCGTTTCCAGCTGCGGCAATCAAAAGGATTCCTTTTTCCTGCGCCTCCAAAACCGCTTTTTCCAATGCCACAGACCTCTGGGTTGTGCCAAGGCTCATGCAGATGATGTCCGCCTCCATCTCTTCTGCTTTCTTAATTCCTGCAATCAGGCGGCTTAAGGAACAGCGGTTCTGGCAATCCAGGATACGGATGGATAAAATCTCCGCGGATGGGTCTATGCCCGTAATCCCCTGACCGTCATCCTGCGCGGCAATAATCCCTGCCACCGCAGTGCCATGACCCGTACCATCCATGAAAAACCCTTCCATGCCCTGCTCATCATCCACCAGGTTCACGCTCTTTGCCACGGGCACATCGGCCACCATGTTTACGCCGGAATCCAGCACGGCAATCCTCATCCCAGCGCCATCCGTGCCTTCAGCGCTATTCGCGGACTCTTCCAGGTGGAGCATCTGCCGATTCCATTCCTGAACATCTTTTGTCTGCAGGAACAGAGGGTCATACTCTTCTTCCATGGACAAACTATTTTCCGGCATCACAGCCGCTGTCATGTCCACATCTTCTTCCACAGCCTCCACGGCGTCTGTCTGTTCCAGTTCCTGAACCTCTGCTTCCCCCAATTGCAAGAGCAGCATATTATCCTCTTCCAGCGCATTGACATTCTCTTCCATAGTTCCTGCCGGAATAGATTCCTCCAATATCTGCTCCGCCTGCTGGGCGCTGATTTCCTCTGCAGTTTCCCCAGCAACCGCCTCCGCAACCTCTATCTCTGGCTGTTGGGCATCAGCTGCCATGGTAATTATGTACTGCTTCTTTTCTTCATCTGGAAGCGACGCTGCTTCCTCTGCCTCTTCCGCTGTTTCCTGCTCTGCAGCTTCCACTGTCTCCTGCTCTGCCGTCTCGGCATAGGCAGCATCTGCTTTCATTATTGTCAAATCTGACATCATGACTGCGCCTGCCAGTAACAAACACCATATTCTTTTTTTCATCTGGATATTCCCCTTTTCTTCTCTTCCGTTGCTGGTTTGCCTCTGTCTTTTGTGTCCCCGCCGCAGATTCTGCAGCGTCCAAAATCCCGGGACTAACAGCTTTCCTACAACACTTTAAAACGCTCTGTGCTGCAGTCAAACGGCATTCATCTTATCTCCCCATTGCTATTTTCAGATAGAATCGCTCTCAATCAGGTTATTTCTTGCTATTCTTCACCTCTTTCCTGATTATATTTATAACCCTCTTTGTGTTAACCCCTCAAGATTTCTTCATTTACTTTAACATATGCAGTATTATTTTTCAACCTTCTAACCGTTTAATCATTGTAATAGATTTTTTGTGCATGGCAGGAAGTATTTTTTTCCACTTTCGTGAAAAAGAGCGAAAGTATGATAAAATCATCTGTTCTTATGAAAGTCGTGAAATGCCTTGCCCAGCAAAATGGCTATCATTTATAAAAGTTGTAAACTGGTGAATATTTGCACGAAAACAAAAATACTAAAAATGAAACGGAATAACGTTTCTGCCGGCCGATTGCTCCGCAAATCAGCATCGGAAGTCTTCTTGAAGGA
>CANOFO010000149.1 GCA_947565305.1 uncultured Lachnospiraceae bacterium
AGCAATCATAGAGAACATACCCTTCTTCATCTCACCGCCATACCATGTGTTGATGATAACCTGCTCACGGCTTGTAATGTTGAATACAACAGCGGTCTCAGAATTCAGGCCTAACTCCTCGTAATTCTCAACCTTAGCCTTGGAAGCGTTAAAGGAAACGAAGTCTGGCTCGAAGTTCTCAAGTTCCTCTGCCGTAGGCATAATAAACATATTCTCTACAAAATGCGCCTGCCATGCTACTTCCATAATAAAACGGATTGCCATGCGGGTATCTTTGTTCGCACCGCAGAAAGCATCTACTACGAACAGCCTCTTATCAGAAAGCTCTTTCTGGGCAATTTTCTTAACAGCATCCCATGTCTCTTTGCTTGCCGGATGGTTATCATTCTTATATTCATCGGAGGTCCACCATACCGTGTCCTTGGAATTCTCGTCCATAACGATGAATTTGTCTTTGGGGGAACGACCTGTGTAAATTCCTGTCATAACATTCACTGCGCCGAGCTCACTGACCTGTCCTTTTTCATAGCCTTCCAGTTCCGGCTTTGTCTCTTCCTTAAACAGGTCCTCGTAAGAAGGATTGTGGACAATCTCTGTGGTGCCAGTAATACCATACTTGCTCAAATCGACTTTGCTCATTTTTTTACCTCTTTTCCTTTTTCTTTTTCTGAAGTGAAGATTTCCATGTCTGCCCAGAGATGGTAAGATACCGCTCAGCCTCCGGGAAATGGGAAATATTGACTTCCTGTCCCCTATTATAATACATAACAGATGCAATAGGCAATAAAAATTCTCTAAAATTTTTACTTTTCTGCAACTATTCCAGCAATATTTCAAAGGCCTGGGCCAAGAATCTTGTCAATCTCTGCAATCAGCCGCTCTTTTACCGCCGGTTTCAAAAAATATCCTGCTGGCTTTAACTTTAATACCGCCTCGATATTTGCCTTGTTATTTACCGCCGTCAGAAAAATTACCGGAATGTCTTTCATGTCTTCATCCGCACGTATCATCTCCAATGTCATTCTTCCATCACATACAGGCATCTCATAATCAAGCAGAATCAAATCCGGTCTTTTCTTGCCAATGGAAGTCATTGCCTGCGCCCCGGAAATCGCCAGGGTAACCTCGTAGCGTTCCTCTAACATGGCTTTCATGGTCCTCAGCGCCGTGCCGTTATCGTCAACCACCAGAATTCTCTTCTTATTATCTTTCTTTTCCTCCGCTGCATCCCGTTCCACTTCCTGTTTATCCAATTGAAGCCTTCTGCACACAGCACTCATGATTGCCGAATTTTCCACCGGACGAACCAGATTTTCAAACTGCCCGTCCTCATAATACTTAAAAAATGTATGGCTCTCCTCTTTAGTCCCAATTGTCAGAACGGGAATGTCAGAATATTGGTCGCTTAGCAGAAAGAACATGGATGTGTCAATGTCATATGCACCAATCAGGCTGATTAAAACCAGGTCTGGGTTTACAATTTTTAACATCCCCTCCAAGACCTCTGCATTCTCTGAACAAAGCTGCACATGAAAAAACTGGGACAAGTATGTATTTGTTTCTTTTACCACGCTGTTAAGCTTTCCTATCAATAAAATCTTTTTCACCTTTATCCTCCAATCACTGATTTATCTTTTCATCTGTTCTATCAGTAAATTCCCAAGACGGTCCGCCTCTTCTGCATCCAGATTCGTCACTGCTTCTGCCAGCTTGCTGACATTCTGTTCCATTTCGCCTGGGTACTCATATTCCCGCAATTGAAGCATCAATTTGTCCGCCTGGTCAATATCCATCTGCTGCATGCTAATCCGCACCATTTCCACAAGCGCCCGTACCACGGAAAAATCCGTCACTTCCTTACGGACAGCAGTCCCTATGCCAAAGACACCCTGCAGTTTCTGGCGGTAGCTGCGCCATTCTTCCAAAAATACAGTTGTCAGAGACATAATCACATTTATTTTACCATCTTTTGCCGCAAATTCCAATGTTTTTGCAAGACCAGATAGCGGAAAAATGCCGATGGTTGCCGCAAGGCTTTTCATCGCGTGTACCTGAATCCGGTACTGCTCCAGCCATTTGGAATCTGTAATCTGCTCATACGCCTGCTGCAGATGGTCTGCCGCTGAGTCAATCTGTGCATAAAATTCTTTTACCGTGTATTCCAGTAATTCCATGTCTGGCAGATGCAACCAGGCATAATCCCAATCCAGACCATCCACCTGCGGCAGTTCTTCTAATCGGCTGCCTGCTTCTGTTTCATCATTCTGGCTGCTTTCTGCATTTCCTCCTGCAGCCTGGGCTTCCTGCAGTAAAGCCTGCGGCAGCTTTTCCTTTATCATGCTTTCCAGCTTTTGCGGGACGATTGGCTTTGAAAGAAAACCATCAAACCCTTCTGCCAGATACTTATCTTTTGCCCCGGATACTGCATTGGCAGTCAATACGACGACTGGTGTGTCCTGACATGGATAATCTGACAGTTCCTTCATGCAATGAAGCGTTTCCACTCCATCCATTTCCGGCATCATATGATCAAGAAAAATCAAATCGTAATGCTGTTCCTGTACTAATTTAAGGCATTCCGCTCCCCCTGACGCCTCTGCTATCTGTATCTGCGTTTCTTTGAGAAGATTCCTGAATACTTTGCGGTTTACAGCATTGTCATCCACAACCAATATCGCCGCATCCGGCGCACAGAATTGCGTACTGTAACTGTAATTTTCTGCAATCTGCTGCACCTTGGATTGGAAATCTCCAATCGGCGTGTCATCTATAATTTTCTGTTCCAGTTCAAAATAAAATTTGGAACCTTTTCCATATACGCTTTCCACATGCAGCCTGCTGCCCAATAATTCCAACAAGCGGATGGTAATGCTCATGCCAAGCCCAGTTCCCTCAATATTGCGGTTGCGGTCTGCTTCAATCCGTTCAAATTCCGCTAAAAGCTTTGGCATATCCTCTTCTTTGATTCCAATTCCTGTATCCTCTACCTCAAACTTAAGTATCGCCCTATCTCCTTCCCTGCGGCTTTGAATCCGAAACCATACGGTTCCCTCATGTGTATATTTGACTGCATTCGTAAGGATATTAGTCAATACCTGGCGGATACGGACGTCGTCCCCATACAATTGGGACGGAATGGTATGCTCTGCCTCAACCTCAAATTTTATCTCTTTTTGCCTGACTCGCTGCAGAGCCATATTAGACAAATCATGTATCAGGCTGCTGACGTCATATTCTACCGGCACAAGCTCCATTTTACCAGAATCAATCTTGGAAAAATCCAAAATATCGTTAATCAGAGATAATAAGGTCTGACCTGCCATATAAATATCCATAGCATACTCTTTTATATTTTCTTCCCTGGACTCCCGCAAAATCATTTCATCCATGCCAAGCACTGCATTGATTGGCGTCCGTATCTCATGGGACATATGCGCTAAGAATTTTCCTTTGGCATCATTGGCTTCCAGTGCCTCTTTCCTTGCCGCATCCGCATCTTTTTTTGCCTGAACCAATTCGATATTCTGCTGCTGTGCCACTTTCACTTTTTCTTGCAGCAAACGTGCGCTCTGCTCTGCATTTGCCCGGTATTCTTTCGAAAGCTGCAAGGTCTGCATGACGGCCATCATAACGCAGAACACTGTCATACTGTATTGCCCTGCCGCATAACCATAAATATCTTCAAAAAATATATTTATGATTACATTTGCAATTTCCCCCGACAGCAGCACAACCATGGACAGCACGGAAAGCATGGTCCGATAACTTCTGTTTTTGTAGTCGTACTGTATCAGGCTAACAATCGCAACCACACAAACCACAGCTATTGCAGCAGCAGATATATTCATCATATCTTCGAGGTCTTGCACATGCAGCGCCTGCAGGAAAATTTGCACCACTGCATTGAGGATTGCACCGCACAGCAACAAAGAAAAACGCTTCGGATATACCGTACGCAGATTCCGTTCAAAATATAGAGTCAGGAACAACGGAAGCAGCAGTATCAGATATTCCTGCATTGCATAAGCTTCCTGTACATCATAAAAAATATTTAAGGTATCTGTTCCAATGAAATAATACACCCCTGTGACCATACCCGCCAGACCTAAGAAAAACTCTCCTCTCACTGGCTGATGGGTATAGTGCCTTATCAGTGCAAGTACGAACATGATAATTGTCATTAGTATAATCAACAGACAGCAGGCTATGTCAATGATATTATTTCCGACCAATCCAATCACTACCATATCACGCGACTCAACCTTTGCTTCATTAAGACCTGGCACCGCGTCTTGAGAAGAAGGAAACAATACAATACAAAGCTCCCCTTCCTGAAATACGATAGGAATATCTACAAAGTGCTCACTTTTCCCCATCAGTTCTTTTGCACTCTCATCTTCCATCCCATAGCGATAAAGTTCCTCTCCATTCAGAGCTACATATGCCCTGGCGTCCGTGGAAGAAAAATTCATTGTAAGCCCCGCATATTCCTGGGAAAGCAATTTTTTAAAAATGAGCGCTTTTCCAGAACTGATAGCATTTCCAGTATAAGGCAGATTGACATTTTTGAACTCTTTTGTCAGTGCATATTCTCCCCATTCACGCATCTTGTCCTTATCTTCCACATCCCGCCAGGATATTTCTCCATCTTCGAGAAAAGCCATTGACCAGCCCTCATTAAAATCATACTCGAACTGATTCGGCAGCAATGAAAAAGCTGGTTCCTGCTGCTGAAACCGCAGCATTGCAATTACCATAAAAACAAGTATGCATAGCACTGATATCCCCGCTAATTTCCGTAAATTCTTCATCTTGTCTTCCATCCTGATATATAGTTTGTTTTACCAGTCCATGGTATCACAGATTTCTGCATTTCACAACATGGAACAAGTTTGGGCTTCTTCATTTTTTATAACAGCCCATATTATAAAGTGGGGAAACTGTCTCAATAAAACAAGAGCGCTGTTTTTTCATTTTTTCTTTGGGATTTCTTAATTTTTCTATGGAACTATTCATCAAACACTAAACCTGTCGCTTTAAATGTTCCATTACTGCCCTTTTCCACTGTTATTGTCCCATTTCTTGTTAAACCAGCTTCTTCAACCGTGCAGGAAAAATAGTAATAGTCCCCTATAACCTCTGGTATATCTATCCACGTAATATTCGTTATTGAAGATTGCTTCTTGCGCACTTCAGTTAGATATGTTTCAACAGCTGCACAAGCTTTCGATAAATTTATCTCCTCGTTTTTCTGGTTACGTTGTGCTATCTGTTCACTCGACCTTGAACTGTCTGCCCTATGTACCATGACAAACTCTCCTGCAAATGAAATGTCTCTCAATTCACTTGCGCTCATTTTGTTTCCGTCAATGTCATACGACTCACCACTTTTAAATTGCCCGCCATCAAATTGTCCTTCACAACAAGTTCCATTATCGTTTTCCAAAGGATACCAGGCCATTCCATAGCCGTTTGCTTTTCCGTCTTTTACTTCACCTATATATTGAATGCTTCCATCGTTATAAAACAAAACCCCTAAATCAATTCCATATACCTTTGAGTACTCTGGTTGAGTTATATAAACATCTGGCCCTTCTATTTTTGATGGATTTAAAGTCTTATTTGCCATATAATTTTCCAAAATCTGTATTGCTCTATCCATATCTCCTTCCCTTTCGCGTATCTCAGAAGAGCTTTGATTTTTTACATATAATGTTTCAACCACTAAATAGTCCGTATATCTATGTCCTTCATTCAAACTTACCAGCTGATCATATACCTGACGGTATTTTTCAGGATATTGTTTTCTATTTATGTAATATTGCTTTTATAAAGCGCCAACTAATAGAAGTAAAAGCGAACC
>CANOFO010000150.1 GCA_947565305.1 uncultured Lachnospiraceae bacterium
TTTCCAAGAGACCTAAGGAATCCTCCCACTTCGTGGGTCCCTCCTTTGGTCATGCCACAGTGTACTTACTCAATACATTTTCAAAACTCAGATCCTTGCCGCCATACTTTACTGTAAGTTCCTTTTCCACTCCAAGTCCCATAACTCCTAAAATGGACTTAGCATCAATGACCATGCGCTGGTAGGAAACGTCAACATCAAAATCACATTTACCAGCAGCACTTACAAAATCACATACCTCATCTGCATCTGCTAATTTAATAATTCTCTCGTTCATATTCCTCATCCTTTCTACCTTGCATTTTCATCTGAGTTTTGAAAATTATGCCACCTTTTTCATAATTTGTCAAATCTTGAGCTTCTCCGTTTTTTTCTTAAAAGACGAAAATCTGACGGATATTTTCCATAATTTAAATATTTTTTCTTCATAAAAAGCTATTCATTTCCTTGATTCTTCCCTATTTCTTTTAATTTTCTAGTAAAATTTTCTATTTTTTTCCTGGTAATTCTCAATAAATTATCGTATTTGCTAATCTTGCTTCTAAATATTGCTTTCTTGACTATTCTGTGGGAAAATCCTATAATTATTCATATGAATTACGCATTTTTTTGCAGAAAAGAGGTTATGATGGAATCACAGCATATATTATCTGTCCTGCAGCAGGTACAGAGCGGCGAATTGGACATCCATACCGCCTATAATCAATTAAAAATCAGCCCTTTTGAAGACCTTGGGTATGCCAAGATTGACCATCACAGACGTATCCGTCAGGGTACGCCGGAAATCATTTACGGTGCGGGCAAAACTGCAGAGCAGATGGAGGGAATCATCCAATCCATGCTCTCCCATCATTCCGAAAATATTCTGATTACACGGCTTTCACAGGAGGATGCCGCTTATCTGTCAGAACGCTTTGCCCTTACTTATGACAATCTTTCCCATGTGGGGATTGTCAACCGCAGGGAACAGATTACTGCCAGAGGCACGATTGTCGTCGCCACTGGAGGCACAAGCGATATCCCTGTAGCCGAGGAAGCTGCGCTGACTGCTGAAGTCCTGGGCAATCATGTGGAACGCCTGTATGACGTAGGGGTTGCTGGAATCCACCGTCTCCTTTCCCATGTGGACGCAATTTCCAGAGCAACCGCCATTGTTGCTGTTGCCGGCATGGAAGGGGCGCTTGCCAGCGTCATCGGCGGACTTGCAGACTGCCCGGTCATCGCAGTTCCCACAAGTATTGGCTACGGCGCTAATTTTCAGGGGCTTTCCGCCCTGCTCTCCATGCTGAATTCCTGTGCCAGCGGCGTCAGCGTGGTGAATATTGATAACGGTTTTGGCGCTGGCTACCTTGCCAGCATGATTAATCATATAGGAGGTAATGAACATGAAAACACTTTTCCTTGAATGTAACATGGGCGCTTCCGGGGACATGCTGATGGGCGCTCTCTATGAACTTTTATCAGATTCCGAGAAAGATACTTTCCTGAAATCCATGAACAGCCTTTTTCCCAAACAGCTGATGCTGAGCGCATCCCCTTCTGAAAAATGTGGAATCTGGGGCACGAAAATGAATGTCGTGATTCTCGGACAGGAAGAACATGGGACTGTTTCAGAAGAATGCCCTCAAACAGAGGAACACGCTCACATCCACCTTCATACCAGCTACCCGCAAATGCTGGAACAGATTGACAAATTGCCAGTTTCTCCTTCTGTAAAAGAACATGCCAAGGCAGTGTACACGCTGATTGGCAATGCGGAGAGCGCTGCCCATCACACAGATATCTCCCAAATCCATTTCCATGAGGTAGGGACTATGGACGCATTGATGGATGTTGTTGGCTGCTGCCAGCTGTTGGAATTATTAAATCCCGAGCAGATTATCGCCTCTCCCATCCATGTGGGAAGCGGCAGCGTCCGCTGTGCCCATGGCATACTTCCCATACCTGCCCCGGCAACCGCTGAAATCCTCAAGGATATCCCTATTTATGGCGGAAGTACGGAGGGAGAATTATGCACCCCCACCGGCGCTGCATTGCTTAAACATTTCGTCAGCCAATTTACCACCATGCCGCCCATGTCCATAGAACGGACAGGATATGGCATGGGTTCTAAAGATTTTGCCACGGCCAATTGTCTGCGCGCATTCTGGGGCAGTTTAAGCATTCTCCCAGTTCCCTCACCCAGACAGCTACCGGGTACGCCTACACCAGGCGCTGTCAAGGCAGTGCATGAAGGCGAGACCCGCCCGGATTTCTATACCGAACAGTTCCATAGCCTGGACCAAATTCTGGAACTTTCCTGTAACCTGGATGATATGACGCCAGAAACTATCTCTTATGCGACCAAGCTTCTTCGGGATGCCGGGGCATTAGATGTATACACCACTCCCATCAATATGAAAAAAGACCGTCCCGGCATACTGCTGACTGTCCTTTGCAATGTCTCCGAAGAGAGCCGTTTCAGCCGTCTGATTTTGACGCACACCGCTACCCGCGGTATCCGCATCCAGCCATGTTACCGCAGGACATTGGATGCCCAGTTCCGCAAAATTTCCACCGTTTACGGAGAAATCACCATCAAAATCAGCACTGGATATGGCATCACCAAATGTAAGCCGGAGTATGAGGACGTTGCAGCGGCGGCAAGGCAGTGCAAGGTTCCTTTCCAGACTGTGTATGCGGCGGCTGTAGCAGCTTTTCAGAAAACATTGTAAATCGAGTAGGGAAGATTCATCTTCCCCTACTCGTTGCGCGGGGCACATGCTGCGTCAGCAGCTAATTTCCTCATGTGCCCCTGCGCATATACAAACATCCCAGAGGCTTTGTTTTCATATATTTAACCGCTTTCTATCTTACAGTGACTGTTTTCTTTACGCTGTACGCCCCTCGGTAAACCTTATTGCCAACTTTTTTGTAAGCACGGATTTTCACATAATATGTTTTTCCCGATTTCAGCTTCTTTATGGTATAGGACAGTTTATTTGCACCTTTTACCTTAATAGTTTTCGCCTTGGAGAAATTTTTCTTCGTGGAATAAGTAATCTCATAGCCGCTCCCAGATTTCTTCTTCCATTTAAGCACAATGGATTTCTTCTTTGCTGTTACTTTTTTGATAACACATTTTGCCGGTTTAGTTGCTGCCGTAATTGCCCCAGAAAGATCCCCTTTGGTTTTCTCCCCTTTGGTCGTAATATAGGCACACACCTGATATTTATAAGCTGTACCGGACGTAAGTCCGCTGTCAATATAACTGGTAACGGTTCCTTTGGATATTTCCTTTATACAGTTCCACAGTTTCTTACTGCTGTCATAACGGTATAGGAAATAGCCGTCCGCTCCTGCCGTCTTCTCCCAGCTGATTTTTATTTTTGATGTGTTCATGGGAACTGCCAAAATACCAGTAACCTTAGATGGCTTTTTATAAGTTTCGTCTCCTGAGCCTGCCGTTTCCCCTGAATTCGTGCTGCCCCCTGAATTGCTGTCTCCACCTGGGTTCGTGCTTCCTCCCGGATTCGTGTTTCCACCAGGATTTGAACCCTCCTCGCTTCTTTCCAGAATTACAAATGTTTTCTCTACAGTACCGGTATAATTTCCCATTCCCACTATCGTTACTTTCGCCGTCCCAACATTTATATTATTGCTGTAGGCAACTGTATAGTCTGTATTCTTAACAAGCGTTTCTCCACCATATGTCACCGCAACATCCGGTCTTTTCGCCATTCCGTTATAAGTATAGCTATCCTGCGCCAATGTAACATGGCTTTTACTGATATCAACCTTATCCGTCTCCTGCCCAGTCTTAAAACTATAGTTTGCTGAATCTGCCATTTGCGGCGAAGAATACATCATATAATTGACACGCTCTGCCAATGTTTCCGTAAACAGCACATTTCCCAGACTATCCGTTACATGGATAACGGTTCCTTGATTGTATGTGCTCCTGCTTACAACATATCCCTGCGTGGATGACTGTACACCCTCTTCCATCTGGGAAGAACCTGCGCCAAAAATATAGCCGCCGGATATTGCAAATGTTTTGTCATGGTCAAAAGGAAAATTATCACTGCCTGGACCGCCCGCTGCCGCACCATACACGATAATATTACCACCGGAAATATAAATATCCCCATTGGAATCCAGCCCATCTCCTGCAGCTTTCACATAAATTACACCGCCGTTTATATAGATTGCATAATCAGAACTGCCCGTCTGTGTGGCTGCATTAGTATTGTCCTCTGCCGAAACTGCATATGTACTGTGTGCTGCAGTTCTTCCGCCAGGGCCGCCTCCCATACCGCCAGGCCTGCCTCCTCCTGGATTAAAACCATCCCCCGGCCTGCCATTATTTCCACTTCCATCATTTCCACCTGCCGCATTGATGCCATCGTCTGTGCAATTAATGTTCACGTTTCCGCTGTTGACATAAACGGTCCCGGCTTCCAATCCCTCATAACAATTTCGGATAGAAATATCCAAATCCGATTCTTCTTCCTCAGAACCGACAATCAAAGAAGTGTCTGCGTGCATACCATCATCTCCGGTCCTGATATCAAAACTTCCTCCCAGCACACTGATATACTCATTGCTGTGCAATGCATCATCTGCACTGTTAATTTCAAAATCACCCCCGGTAACTGTCAGGTTGCTGTCTGATTTGATTCCTTTACAGCTGTCTGCATCCTCAGATAGCGTTGTCGTATATCCCCCATTTGTCGTAATCTGATAAGAACCGCCATTGACTGTCACGCTGTTATCTCCCTGAATGCCGTCTGCCGCAGCCGTTATATTGACTTCACCGCCCTCCAAAATGATATCGCCCAGAGACACCGTATCATCGGGATTCCCCTCATCATCTACCCTGTCCGGCGATGATTTTATGCCATCCCCTCCTGCCGCAATCGTCAGCTTCCCACTTTTTATAGTCACAGTGTTGTCAGAGGCAAGCCCATTGTCAGCTGCTGTGATATGCAGATTCTGCTCCTGGACTGTGATGTCCGTCTCAGCGCCGCCCTTGATTCCATTCTTGCACACACCCTCAACGTTTAACGTCCCTGTGCCGGACAGTGTCAGTACAGATTGCTTATTTACCTTGATTGCCGCTTTTTCATCTGCATTTGCCGCGCTGTCCGCAAGGTTATTTACCGTGCCCATTTCCGCCACAATCTCTGTCTCTGTGCTTGCCTTACAGAGAATCGGACCTGTGAGGGCAGAGGCGGAGGTCAGGTCCAACCCATTCAGTACCAGTTTCACCCCGGTTGTTCCCTTTTTCACCGTAATGCTTCCATCCGCACAATTTCCGGAAAATACATACGTTCCCGCCTCGCTCACCGTGACTGCCGTGCCTTCAATTTCGTATCCGCTTTCCAATCCCTTTGCCGTCACTTCCGTATCGGAAAAAGTGAAAACCACCGCTTCATTTTCACTATAGGCTGTTGCTGAATCCGATAACTGGATAGATGCTGCCTCACCTTCACTGTATGCAGCCTGTGACATCTCACCAGGAAAGACCAGGGAGGCTGCCATCGTACAGAGCGCTGTAAATGTAATAAGGCATTTCATTGTTCTGCTTCTCATATTCCCATCTCCATTTCTGTTCCATATTACTTACACTATACTGCTTTTTACATTATACACGCAATAGTTTAAATCAACCTAAAAATGAAGGAATATGCAGTTGGATTTACTGAAAAATCTTTTTTTCTTATAGGATTCGGGTGTCAAAAGGCAATTTTCTAAATCTTTATTGGCAATTTGCACAAATAAATACAAACGCTGCTCCATATGTTACAGCCAGAAGTATTTCTATGC
>CANOFO010000151.1 GCA_947565305.1 uncultured Lachnospiraceae bacterium
ATTAGGGTGTCAAAAGGCAATTTTCTAAATCTTTATTGGCAATTTGCACAAATAATTTGTGCAAATCGCCAGTATCATATTTATTTCCAGTCTTTTGACATCCTATAAGATAAAAAAGCGTGCCACAGAAAACCTGTCTGGTCATCTCTGGCACGCTCTTTGCTAGCGTATGGGTATTGTTACCGTCTCTCCAACTTTTTCGTAAGAATTATCTTCCTTATATTTTATTAGGGTAAGCCCCAGTTCCTTGCAGCTTTCCGGCAACGCAGAATAATTGTATGTCTCACCGGAACCATTTATCCACTGTAGTATTTTCCCCGATTCATCTGCTATTTCCCAGCCATAAAACTCTTCCATAAAGGTTGGGCAATCCGCCATATCCATATGAACATCTGTATGGAATTTGGAAACTGCAATTGATTTCACAAAAACCGCTCCGTCTGCACAGGAAAATTCCTGCCCGACTTCCACAACTGCCGGCATAAATACTTCCTCAATTTTTACCGGAAAAATCATGTCAATTCCTGAGCCTTCCTCACCATATAGGAATGAAAAAATAATCTCAACATCCTCACCAACATTCTTCTGGGAAAAGGTTCCAGCTTCCACCTCTAAATAACCGACCATGCGCTTCTCCTTTGCCTCTTCTTTTACCGTAACGGTATATCCATCTTCTTTCTCCAGATCTCCCTTACGAAATCCCGGAAGCACATCTTCATATTTGGACAAATCTGCTGACTTTAGGGTATAATCAAGGATAACGAGATTCTCCTCAAAAACAGCATGATGCAATTCAATGGATAAATCATCATCCTCCTGCCGGGCATGAAGTTCTGTGATATCCTCCTGCTCAAAACAAGCCGCTATTTCCTCTTTTTCTTCCTTGGCACTCACTCCGCCGCTGCCACAGCCTGAACACAGGCAGAATAATACCAATACAGACAGCAACTCCAGAATAGTTCTGCCTTCTTTCATAATTTCTCCCCTCCGTAAACTATCAAGTCTCATTCTGCTGCGCAACAAGATGTTCTACGCCGTATTTCTTACGCAGTGCCGGTTTCTCCAGCTTTCCGGTTGCATTCCTGGGAACGTCAGCAAAAATAATCTTCTTGGGGCGTTTATATCTGGGAAGCTCTTTACAGAATTCTTCAATTTCCTCTTCCGTGCATTCCATCCCCTTTTTGACCGAAATAATCGCGCCGGTAATCTCTCCCAAACGCTCGTCCGGCAGACCGATGACTGCCACATCCTGCACCTTCTCATACGAGCTGAGGAAATTCTCAATCTGTACCGGATAGATATTCTCTCCACCGCTGACAATCACGTCTTTCTTACGGTCGACGAGGAAATAAAATCCATCCTCATCCTGCTTTGCCATATCGCCCGTAAAAAGCCAGCCGTCTTTTAATGTCTCTTCCGTTGCCTTAGGGTCATTGTAGTAACAGGTCATGACGCCAGGACCCTTCACGCAGAGCTCGCCGACTTCCCCCTGCGGCACTTCGCTGCCGGATTCGTCCACAATCTTACATTCCCAACGGTAACCAGGAACGCCGATAGCTCCTACCTTATGGATATTCTCTATGCCAAGGTGCACACACCCAGGACCGGTCGATTCAGACAGCCCATAATTCGTATCATACATATGCTCCGGAAAATACTCTTTCCAGTGCTTAATCAAAGACTGCGGCACTGGCTGCGCCCCAATATGCATAAGCCGCCACTGGCTCAGTTCATAATCTTCTAACTTAACGTCACCCCGGTCAAGAGCGCTCAGGATATCCTGCGCCCAGGGCACTAACAGCCACACAATCGTACAATGCTCCTTTGACACTGCATCCAAAATAATCTCCGGTGTTGTGCCTTTTAAAAGAACAGCTTTGCTCCCCGCACAGAGGCTTCCCATCCAATGGAATTTCGCACCTGTATGGTAGAGAGGCGGTATGCACAAGAATACGTCATCCCTGTCAGTCAGATGATGCTTCTGCTCCATCTGCGCTGCCTGCAGCAAGCTCTCGTGGTTATGTAAAATTGCTTTGGGAAATCCGGTCGTTCCCGATGAGAAATAAATAGCAGCATCATCTTCGTCTTCCAGTCGCACAAGCGGAGCCTGGCTCGAGCAGTCCGCCACGAGTTCACGATAACCTTCGGCAAATGTCGGACATCCATCCCCTACATAGATAAGCAGCCGCCCTTTACTCAGATTTTCCTCAATAGATTCAATACGCCCAATAAATTCTGAACCAAAAAACAGGACATGGACCTCTGCCAAATCTGCACAGTACTGAATCTCTTCCGCTGAAAAACGGAAATTGAAGGGCACGGCAATCGCCCCGGTCTTTAAGATTCCAAAATAAATCGGCAGCCATTCCAGACAATTGAACATGAGGATTGCCACACGGTCGCCTTTCTGGATGCCGCGGCCAATCAGCATATTTGCCACACGGTTCGCTTTCTCATCAAAAATACTCCAGGTAATCTCCCTGCGGTATGGCTGTGAAGACGTCTGCTGCACAAGGTTGTACTCTTTCCATGTGGTTTTGCGTGTATCGGTCACGAGCGGATTCAGTTCCACCAATGCCACCTCGTCACTGTATAATTTATGGTTTCTCTCCAGTAAATCTGTTACCGGCATAATCTGTTACTTCCTTTCTTACATTTTCATTATCAAATATATAGCAAATACTGACGCATAGAAATTGCGCCAGTACGATAAATCCTATCACGCTTTTACTGATACAGATGCCTCTTATCAATGACACGGACAGCCTTTCCTTCACTTCTCGTAATGCTCTTAGGCTCCACAACCTTAACGTCAGCTTTAATGCCCAGCATAGATTTTAATCCGCTGACAATCTTCTTCTCCCTTTCGGGTATTGTCATACTGCTGTTCTTTTCCATCTCAGGCGTAAGCTCTACCTGAACTTCCATCGTATCGTTATTGCCGATACGGTCAACAACAATCTGGTAATTTGCCTGATACCCCTGATTCAGAAGAACTGCCTCAATCTGGGAAGGCCATACATTCACGCCCTTGACAACCATCATGTCATCGCTTCTTCCCTTAGGCTTCATCATGCGCACGTGCGTACGTCCGCAGGAACAGCGCTTCCTCGTAAGACGGCACAAATCACGTGTACGATAGCGCAGGAGCGGAAATGCCTTTTTGGTGATACAGGTAAATACCAATTCCCCAACCTCTCCTTCGGGAAGGACTTCACCTGTCCCAGGATTGATAATCTCAGCAATAAAATGGTCCTCCTGTACGTGCATACCCGCCTGCTCCTCACATTCAAATGACACGCCAGGACCGGAAATCTCTGTCAGGCCATAAATATCATATGCCTTGATGCCAAGAGACTGCTCAATATTTTTGCGCATCTGTTCTGTCCAGGGCTCCGCACCGAAAATGCCGGCCTTTAAGTGAATCTTATCCTTTAATCCTCTCTCATTCACGGCCTCGCCGAGGTTTGCCGCATAAGACGGCGTACAGCAGAGGATTGTTGAGCCTAAATCCATCATAAATTGCAACTGCCGCTCTGTATTTCCTGAGGACATGGGCAAGGTCAGGCAGCCCACTTTATGGGAACCGCCGTTTAATCCAGGTCCTCCGGTGAAAAGACCATATCCATAGCACACATGGCAGACATCCTCTTTTGACCCGCCAGCAGCAACAATTGCCCGCGCACAGCATTCTTCCCAGATATCAATGTCCTCCTGGGTATAAAACGCAACCACACGCCGACCGGTTGTCCCACTGGTGGACTGGATACGCACACATTCACTAAGCGGCACACCCAAAAGCCCATAGGGATATTGGTCACGAAGGTCATCTTTGGTGATAAAAGGCAGTTTATGTAAATCGTCAATCCCTTTGATATCTGATGGCTTTACACCCGCTTTATCCATCTTATCATGATAAAATTTCACATTTTTATAGACATACTGAACCTGCTCCACCAGTCTCTCGCTCTGGAGCTCCTGCAGCTGTTCCAATGGCATAGTTTCAATTTCTGGTTGGTAATAGTTTTTCATTTCCGTCTCCATTTCTTTTTCTATATACTGCTCGTCTCCCAACTGAGACAGGCAGCTCCTCTCTACTCCCCGCGCCCAAGCAGGAACGCTTTTTGATTCATCGCAGCAAATTTGGCAGGAACGCATTCTTCAATAGCTTTCTGCCATTTCTCCACCGGAATGTCAAAATATTTAGACAACCGACCCATCAGCACAATATTAACTGCCTTGGCGGAACCTGCCTCCTCAGCAAGTGACAGACAATCCATATCATCTACCTGAATTCCCAAAGACTGTATTTTTTCAATCAGATTTTCCGGATAAGCTGCTGCCCCGGTAATTACCGGCATAGGATCAATTTCCTGAGTGTTTACAACAATCCGGCCGCCTTCTTTTAAATATTCCACGTAACGCGCAGCTTCTAATTTCTCAAAAGAGACAATAAAATCTGCCTCTCCCCTATCAATAATTGGGGAGTATACCTTTTCCCCAAACCGCACATAGGTAACAACGCTTCCGCCGCGCTGGCTCATGCCATGCACTTCAGATACTTTCACATCATACCCTTCCGAAAGGAGCAGATGTCCTAACAGTTTACTGGCAAGCAGGGAACCCTGTCCCCCCACGCCTACAATCATAATATTCTTCGTCATCTCTGCACCTCCCCCGGCTGTAACGCATCAAACTTACATAACTGCTCGCAAACACCGCAGCCCACACAGAGCGTATTGTCGATGACTGCTTTCTTATTCTTCATGCTGATTGCCGGACAGCCAAGGCGCATACAGGATTTGCAGCCTACGCATTTATCCTCTATCGCACGGATTGGCGGCTGGTGTTTCACATATTTCAACAAAGCACAGGGACGTCTGCTGATAATCACAGATGGCTCGTCTACTGCAAGTTCTTCCTTGATGACCCTATCGCATTCTACCAGATTATAGGGGTCAATGACAGAGACGCGCGCAAAGCCCATGGCACGGCAAAGACTTTCCAAATCAATTTTACCTGCCGGGTCTCCCTTGATATTGTATCCGGTCGTAGGATTTTGCTGATGCCCGGTCATGCCAGTGATGGAATTATCTAAAATAATCACCGTAGAATTGCTCTGGTTATATGCAATATTGGCAAGTCCCGTCATACCGGAGTGCATAAATGTCGAGTCACCGATAACTGCCACGGTCTTTCCCTCGCTCTCTGCTCCCAAAGCCTTATTAAATCCATGGATGGAACTGATGGAAGCCCCCATGCACAACGTCATTTCCATGGCGCTAAGAGGCGCCACTGCCCCCAGCGTATAGCAGCCGATATCCCCGAGAACCGTACACTTATTCTTAGATAATATGTAGAACAGTCCTCTGTGCGGACAGCCGGCACACATCACTGGCGGACGTCCGGGCAGATTTTCATCGAGGCTCTTATATGCCGGCGCTTCCTTTCCCAGCTTCTCCGCAATCAAATTCTGTGAGTACTCTCCTTCCAACGGAAGCGTTTCTTTGCCAATCACAGTCAGTCCCAGTTTCTTACAGTGATCCTCAATTACCGGGTCTAACTCCTCCACAATTGCCAGTTTGTCCACCTTCGCAGCAAAATCAAGAATCAATTGTTCAGGCAGCGGATAAATCATGCCAAGTTTCAAGATGCTTGCCTGGTCCCCGAACACTTCCTTCACATACTGGTAACTTGTGGAAGACGTGATAATTCCTAATTTTGTATTTCCTTTTTGGCAGTTCGTATTCTGAAAACCAACCGATCTCTGGCCG
>CANOFO010000152.1 GCA_947565305.1 uncultured Lachnospiraceae bacterium
ACGTTGCCGTTGTCATCATAAGTGGAAAGGGTCTGTGTTTCATAAGCGGGAAGCGGATATTTTGCCCTCTGCATTAAAATTCGGCAGCCAAAGAACCGATAACCGCAACTTTCTGTGTGTTATCCGCTTCTTGGCTGTCGTTTTCATTTTTAAGGCCTTGCAACAATTTACATTTCCCCTGTGCTAAAT
Organism: uncultured Lachnospiraceae bacterium; assembly: GCA_947565305.1. Lineage (GTDB taxonomy): Bacteria > Bacillota > Clostridia > Lachnospirales > Lachnospiraceae > Petralouisia. Next base: position 190 of record CANOFO010000152.1, read on the forward strand.
TTTCACACAGCAACAGTTCTTCTTACGCCATCGTCATAAACCACTCTACAATCTCAGGTTCATAATGAGAGAAAAAGAGACTTTTTCCACCATCCAGCGCTTCAATCCGGCGCATTTCCCCTTCCGTCAGTTGAAAATCAAAGACGTCAAAATTCTCCTCCATCCTTTCTCTGTGGGTGGACTTGGGAATTACCACCACGCCGCTCTGCAGCAGGAAACGAAGTGCAGTCTGTGCCACGGATTTGTGATATCCTTCCCCAATTTCCTTTAGCACAGGATTCTGGAAATAATCATTTTTTCCTTCTGCAAAGGGTCCCCAGGACTCTATCTGCGTATCATACTTCTCCATATATTCCTTGGCTCTTTTCTGTTGCTGGAATACATGCGTTTCCACCTGATTGACTGCCGGTTTAATCTCTGCAAAATGGTGGATATCAATATACCTGTCCGGATAAAAATTGGACACGCCGATTGCCCTTGCTCTGCCCTCCCTGTATGCTTCCTCCATTGCGCGGTAAGTTCCATAGTAGTCGCCAAAAGGCTGATGAATCAGCAGTAAATCCACATAGTCCGTCTGCAGCTTGCGAAGCGATTCTGCTATTGACTCTTTTGCTTTTTCATAACCTGCATTGCCAATCCATACCTTGGTTGTGAGAAAAAACTCCCCACGGGGAACGCCGCATTTTGCAATCGCATTTCCCACGCCCTCCTCATTGGCATATGCCTGTGCCGTATCGATGGAACGATACCCTATGCTGACTGCATCAAGGACGCACCGCTCCGCCTCATCAGGCGCAACCTGATACACCCCGTATCCCAGCATTGGCATTTTCACATTGTTATTTAAGATTGTATATTCCATTTTTTATTCCCTTTCTGCGCTGCTTTTCTGCATAAATCCATAAACGGGTTGCGAGCTTGCGGCAAGCAGCACGTAGACGCAAATCTCACAATTTATGACAACAGAAAACTTGGAAAGCACGGGTTCTGTTAAGAATTTTTATTTCACCCTTTACCCTTCCCAGATTTCCTTTGCCATCCGGAATGCCGCCCACGCCTTGGGCCAGCCCGCATAAAAGGCTGCATGGGTCAGAATTTCCGTCATTTCTTCACCCGTTACACCATGATTTTTTGCATTTTGCAAATGGAATTTCAGAGAACTGTCCAAAATTCCGCCCGCCATAAGCGCCGTCACCGTCACAATACTTCTGTCCCTTGCCGACAGCTTATCCTCCCTCGACCAAACCTGCCCAAACAGGACATCGTCGTTCAATTCTGCAAACTTGGGGGCAAATTCCCCCAGCTCATCTCTTCCAGCCGTTACCTTTGCCATTTTTACTCCTTTCCCATATTTAGATAATTAGATAATAGGTAATTAAGAAATTATTTGCGTAACTTTAAAGCTCCAGATTCCGATATGCCTCTTCCGCAACCGGCTCGCACCATTCTGTTCGGCAGTTTTCTCCCGAAACTTCAATCGCCAGATGCTGAAACCAAGTATCCGCTGCCGCGCCATGCCAGTGCTTTACGCCCGCCGGAATATGCACCACATCTCCTGCTTTTAAACGTCTTGGCGGCTGTCCCCATTCCTGATACCAGCCCTCTCCTGCAGTGACAAGCAGCATCTGTCCGCCGCCTTTATCCGCATGATGTATATGCCAGTTGTTGCGGCAGGCAGGTTCAAAGGTCACATTTCCAATCACCACCTGTTCGGTTGACAGCATATGCAGATAGCTCTGTCCGATAAAATATGCTGCAAATGCAGCGTTTGGTTTCCCCGTGGGAAACACACTCATTTCTCTTCCTTCCATCACATTCTCCTCCGTTACAGCCATCTCTCAATTTCCTCTCCTGCCTGCCGCACGCTGCCGCCGCGGATTGCAAGTCCTTTTTCCACCTTTGCCGTAGGACAAAGCCTTTTGATATCTCTTTCACTGTTTCCCATGCCGCTGCCCTCATGCGTGCAGAACGGTTTTATGACTTTTCCGCTAAAATCAAAATGTTCTAAAAAAGTAAACACCGCCATAGGCATAGTACTCCAGTAATTAGGAAAGCCCAGATAAATCGTTTCATAGCCGTCAATGCTTTCGGGATACGCTTTCAGTTCAGGTCTCGCGTCCCGCTTCTGGTCTTCCTGCGCCTGTGCAATGCATGTATTGTAGTCTTTGGCGTATGCCTGCTGCTGTTCTATTTTAAAAACATCTGCATCAATCCATTTTTCGATGAAGCCAGCCGCCACTTCCGTATTGCCGACTTCCAGCTTCCGCAGCATACCGCTTACATAATTTTCATCCGCACGTGAGTAAAAAGCTATCAGATTTTTCGCCATATTCTCCTCCTTTTTGTTTTTATAATAAACCTTTCTATGTGTCTATCATACCGCCTCTTTCCTTGACGCGGAATCTCCAGTATGTTACCATGGTATAAACTAAAAGTTTATGCAATACAAAGACGGGCAAGAAAGTAATGTAGAAAAAGTAACACTAAAAAAGTAAACATAGAAGAAATCACTTGCTGTTTGACCCTTGATTACCGCGTGTATTTCACTGCTATCCTTTGGCAGTTTACGTACCGCTACGGTAATTTTTGCGCAAATACGCGGAAAGGAGCCTTATGTATAACCCTCTTTTGTATACCTTTGTCACCGCCATCGACTGCGGCAGCTTTGCAAAAGCTGCGGAAGCACTATATATTTCTCCAACAGCCGTTATGAAGCAGGTCAACGCACTGGAACAGCATCTGAATCTAAAACTGACAGAACGCACCCCTGCCGGAATCCGTCCGACAGAGGCAGGCGCCATGATTTACCGCGACGCCAAATTTCTGATGGACTACTCCAAAAAATCTATTTCCAATGCACATGCCGCCGCTCACGCCAAAGACAATACCTTTTGCGTGGGCACCTCCCTGCTCAATCCGGCAAAGCCCTTTATGGATTTGTGGTATCGTGTCAATCACGCTTTTCCTTCCTATAAGCTGCATCTTGTGCCTTTTGAGGACAATCATGAGGGGATTCTTGCAGAAATTGAACAGCTTGGAAAAAAATTTGACTTCCTTATCGGTGTATGCGATTCCAGAGAATGGCTCTCACGCTGCCATTTTCTGCCGCTAGGCTGCTATCACAAGATGGTTGCCGTATCAAGAGAGCATCGCCTTGCCGAAAAAAGCGTCTCCGCATAGAAGACTTATATGGTGAAACCCTGATGATGGTGCAACGGGGAGACTCCGGAACCAACGACTTTATCCGCAACGATTTAGAGAAAAACCATCCGCAGATTCAGATTGAGGACACCCCTCCCTTTTATGATTTATCCGTCTTTAACCGCTGCGCGGAGACCGGCAGGGCGCTCCTTACCATTTCATGCTGGCAGGAAGTGCACCCCGGGCTAATCTCCCTTCCCGTAGACTGGGACTACCGTATTCCCTACGGCTTGCTTTACAGCTTTGACGCCCCTGCCGATGTGCTGCAGTTTGTCAAAGCAGCAGAAGCCGCCGCAAAAAAGACCGCCTCTCTGTATTAGCACATAAGATACCCCTTTAGCAGCGCCTCTAAGTGATTTATCTTCTTTGTGACAATCCCCTTATCCTTGGTCGCCTTTGTCTCCGCGATGATGTCGTCAAAAGATATGCCGTTTACTTTTTTGCTGTGCAGAGAACGGGCAAACGCTTCCATAAACGCCACAAATTTTTTATCTTTATCCCCCGACTCCGCTCCCGCGGACCGCAAGTCAGCCGTTGCAGGTTTCTTTCTTGCAACCTTTTCTTCCCTCTGGATAAATCTGGCAAACAATCCAAACCAGAGAAAACTGTCCTTGGAGTCAAACATATCCGCCGCGCTGCAGGTCACCGCCTTTTCCATTCTTTCCACCATATCCTCAAAATCCTCAAAAACCGACGGGCTGCCCTGCTCCTTCAGGTACTGGCACATATCCTCCAGCCTGTTCCACTTATCCAGATAATTTGCCGCCATAACGGACTCCACCACCACACGGTTGACGGTTCCATTTTTAAATTCCGAAACCTTGTACCCTCCTATATCCTTAAAGAAAGGCATGTTGGATATGGACTTTACACGCTCCGCATATTCCGTCCCCAGTCTGGTAATCCCTTTTTGCGGTGAGGTCATCGGCTTTCCGTCATTGTACCGCTCAATATGGTATCCGATATCTTCTTCAGAGCAGTTTAAATACTGGTCATAGTTAAAGCTGTACTCCAAAAAGCGGTCCTGCAGCTCCTCCGGCAAATCGGCAAACCGTTTGCCCCTGATATCAAACTCCACATTGACGGCAACGGGGAAACCGCCTGCATCCAATACCTCGCCTCCTTTCTTATCCCGTTTGATTGTCTGATAGGTTATCATGGGCCGTCTGATATTTTTGGATACTTTATATTCATTTTTTGAAAATAAGTATGCGTTTGTGCATCTCTGTTTGCCGTCTAAATCCCAGATGATCGGCACGCCGTTTATAATCTGCTCCGCAAAAATCAGGGGATGCAGTTTATTGCCCTGTAAAATATCAGACACCAAATTGCCCTTCATAGACGGCGACCACTGGTCCGATTCCCTTTGAAGAGGATGGTCAAAACGGAGGGTATGCCTGTCTATCCGCTTAATAATAGAAGCCACACTAATTCTGTCTGTCTTGCAATTTTCCATTGTCTGTGCCACCTTGCTCATTTCTTTCTTTTCCTCCTCTGTTCCCGATAGCTTTCCCTCATTGTGCAAAATGCTGATATTGGCAAAAGAACGAAGCTCTCTGCAATTCTGCCTGTATTGCTTATTGCTCAGTTTCAGTCTTCTTTGTATCTCTAAAACCGGCACTTCTTGCATCCTCATTTCCATAATTTTTCGTTGTATATTGGAAAGGCGCTTCAAATACGCCTCTATTTTTTCATCTGAAATAACATCCCGTTCCAAAAAAGCTTCCAGATTAAAATCGGAAGGAAGCATATCGCCAACGGTCAAGTCCGTTTCTTCCCCGATGGGCGCATCGATAGAAATATCCCACACGGATACCTGCCTTGGCTTTCCCTTTTTATCAAGAACCTGATTGCCGTTTTCATCTAATAATTCCCTTTTCATCCTCCGTTTATCACAATTCTGCCTTTTCCATTCATCGGCGATGGCAAGTCCCAGCGCGCCGTACAAAAAGCCCTCAAAGTCCCCCTTTGTCTCATCATACCTGTGATTCGCAATAATATCGGCAAATACATCGTTGGCAACCGAATAGAACTCATCCATATCCTTACCCGCAATCCCCCCATATTTCTTGTAAAATATCCGGTTGACAACATTGTGAAGCCTTCTCGCATTGTCCTCATAATATCGATGCAGAATTTCTTCCATAAAATAGATACCTCCTTACTAACCGGCTCCTTAATTGGTAATCGCAAATCTCGCAATCTCCTATCGTCTCCTCGGTATCTATAATTATAGAACGTTTGTTCTTTATTGTCAACACCTTTTAGAACGTTTGTTCTTTTTCTGGGACTTTTTCCCGTATATCTTCTGTTATCGTATGCACTCATTCATGATTCACCTACT
>CANOFO010000153.1 GCA_947565305.1 uncultured Lachnospiraceae bacterium
AAATCCTTCTTTTTCATAATAGTATTACCTCCAAAACTTCTTTGGCAATTTCTTCCTATTTAAATGATATAACTGTTCGGAAATCGAACACCGTTTATTATACGACAGGAAATGACAAAAAACAATTCATTTTTTATAATTTATGGAATGTTAAGAAATGGCAGTTCTGTTCATTTAATATATGCAGGATATGGAAAGGTAGAACCGTTTCGGGAACCACGAATATAATAGTTAGAAAGAAACTGTGATTGAACACGGAGGAAAGAAGATTATGGCTAGAATCATACCTATCCCGATTGGTCCCATCTATCCGGGCGGACCATGCAGGGGAATCATACATGTGGTGCAGCAGGGAGATACGCTGTATCAGCTGGGGAAATTTTATAACGTGAGCGTGGGGCAGATAATTTTTGCCAATCCATTTGTAGATATCTATAATCTGCAGATAGGAGATGAACTGTGCATTCCGGCATCGATAAACCCCATGCCAATCGGGGCTGGAGAGAGGAATCAGTATCAGGGCTACCGAGGCTGGGGTGATATGGAAGATTCCGATGACTGGGCAGATGATATGGATGATTGACAGCTGCCCAGTCTGCCGGCAGTCCAGATTGCGCCATTCGCAAATATAGTTACTGTTCACTTAGGTTCGGTTTCATATGCCCAAAGGACCTGCTGCGTTAGCAGCAGGGTCAAATTACATATGGAATGCATCTGGAAAAGGAGTTTTCCGAGTGCATTCCATATGTAATCTTCACCTGTAACATTTTGTGACAGGTGCTTTGGGCAAAGTATAGGTATGAGTGAACAGTAACCAAATATAAAGTTTTTATGAAAATTACGCCATTCGTTGACAAACCTTTCCAGAAAATTTATAATAAAATTTAACTAACATTTTGTGAGGTGCGTTATGAATTTTTTGAATAAAATGGAACGGAAGTTTGGCAAGTTTGCGATTCCCAACCTGACATTCTGGCTGATAGGAGCCTGGGTTCTGGGATTTATTATCCGATATACAATGCCTGAGGTGCAGACGCTTCTGACCTTGGAGCCGCGGCTTATCCTGCAGGGGCAGGTGTGGAGGATTGTCTCATGGCTTTTGATTCCTCCGTCTGTCAATATCCTGTTTTTGATTTTTTTCCTGTCCTGCTATTATTTTATCGGGACATCCATTGAACAGGCAATCGGTACGTTCCGTTACAATGTCTATCTGATTGGCGGGCTGCTGTGTACGCTTGCGGGCGCGTTTATCCTTTATCTTGTCTATTTGCTCGCCGCCGGGATACCGGTGACGGGGATTGGTTTTTATTTCGGCACGGAGTATGTGACGATGTCGCTGTTTATGGCATTTGCCGTTATTTATCCGGAATCGCAGTTCCGGCTGTATTTTATCATTCCCTTTAAGGCAAAGTGGCTGGGAATTGTCGATGCAGTCTGGATGGCATTCATGTTTATTGTCAGCAACTGGGCGGGAAGGGTGGCAATTCTTGCTTCGGTAATGAATTTCCTGATTTTCTTTTTCAGTACCAGGAATTACCGAAGGATATCGCCCCATGAGATACGCAGGAAACAGGTTTACCGGCAGCAGATGCGTCAGGCGCAGGGTGTCACCAAGCATAAATGTGCAGTTTGCGGCAGGACAGAGAAGGATGGGGATAATCTGCAGTTCCGTTTTTGCTCTAAGTGTGAGGGCAATTATGAATACTGTCAGGACCATCTTTTTACCCACCAGCATATCAGACGAAGTTGAGGTCAGTTTATTCCCGCGAGCAATCATCCATAGGGCACTTAGGTAAATAGACATGTTTACATGGATATTTGACTTGAGTCTCCTCTTTTTGGCACTTTATAATTACAAAAAGAGGAAACTCAAATCAGTCTGTAATTGACAAATATTGTTTTAGAATTTATAATCTGTATAGTTGTCTTGAATATTTGTGCACAAGTTCACATTATTCTGTGGCGTGAACCTTTCGGCACGGCGAAGTTCTATTGAGAAAATAGAAATACAGAAAATAGAAAGATTCAGATTTAAGTAATATGATTCCAGGAGGTTTACAGATGGAAAACGAAGTGGTTTCCAAGAATTTTATTGAGCAGATTATTGAGGAAGATATTAAGGAAGGTCACTGTGAGACGGTAAGAACACGCTTTCCACCGGAACCGAATGGTTATCTTCATATTGGACATGCTAAGTCTATTTTGCTGAATTATGGGCTTGCCAAAGAGTATGGCGGTAAGTTCCATATGCGTTTTGACGATACGAATCCGACCAAGGAGAAAGTGGAGTTCGTAGAATCCATCAAGGAAGATATCAAATGGCTGGGGGCAGACTGGGAAGATAGGCTTTTCTTTGCCTCCGATTATTTTGAACAGATGTATGAAATGGCAGTGAAGCTGATAAAAAAGGGTAAGGCATATGTGTCTGACCTCAATGCAGAGCAAATCCGTGAATACCGCGGTACGTTGACAGAACCTGGGCGTGAGGACCCGGGAACTTCAAGAAGCATAGAGGAAAATCTTGCATTATTTAACGACATGAAGGAAGGGAAATATGAAGACGGCGCAATGGTGCTGAGGGCCAGGATTGATATGGCATCTCCTAATATCAATATGAGGGATCCTGTTCTCTACCGTGTGGCGCATATGAGCCATCACAACACAGGAGACAAATGGTGCATCTATCCCATGTATGATTTTGCGCATCCTATAGAGGATGCCATTGAGGGAATCACCCACTCTCTCTGTACGCTGGAATTTGAGGACCATAGGCCATTGTACGACTGGGTGGTGCGCGAACTCGAATATGAGAATCCGCCCAAGCAGATTGAGTTTGCCAAACTCTATCTCACCAATGTGGTGACAGGCAAGCGTTACATCAAGAAACTGGTGGAAGAGAATATCGTGGACGGCTGGGATGACCCAAGGCTGGTATCTATTGCAGCGTTGCGCAGACGCGGTTTTACGCCAGAATCCATTCAGAGGTTTGTGGAACTCTGCGGTGTGTCTAAGGCGAACAGTTCCGTGGATTATGCCATGCTAGAATACTGTATCAGGGAAGATTTGAAATTAAAACGCCCCAGGATGATGGCAGTCTTGCATCCCATCAAGCTGATTATTGACAATTTTCCAGAGGGGGAAGTGGAATATCTCGATGCGGCAAATAATTTGGAGAATGAGGAACTTGGAAGCCGTAAGATTCCTTTCTGCCGGGAATTGTATATTGAGCGTGAAGACTTCATGGAAGAACCGCCCAGGAAATATTTCCGTTTGTTCCCAGGGAATGAGGTGCGCCTTATGCACGCTTATTTTGTCAAATGCGAAAGTTTTGTCAAGGATGAGGATGGCAATGTGACAGAAGTGCATTGTACCTATGACCCGGAAACAAAGGCTGGAAGCGGGTTTACCGGACGCAAAGTGAAAGGGACTATCCATTGGGTGCCAGCTCCTTATGCAAAGAAATGTGAAGTTCGTCTGTATGAGAATTTGGTAGATGAGGAGAAAGGCGTATATAATAAAGAAGACGGAAGTCTGAATCTGAATCCGGATTCGCTTAACATATTAAAAGACTGCTATATAGAGCCTGCGTTAGCGGAGGCAAAACCTTATGACAGTTTTCAGTTTGTAAGACAGGGATTTTTCTGTGTTGACTCTAAGGATTCCAGTTCGGATGCATTGGTGTTTAACAGAATTGTATCTTTGAAAAGTTCTTATAAGCTGCCGACACAGAATCAGTAGCATAAAGAGGAGGAAAAGTGCAATGAATTTATTTTCAGGATTGGAGAAATTTGGTCTGAAATCTACAGAGTCCATGCAGTTATTTGAGGATGAGAAGAAAGAAGATAAGAAAGAAAATGAGGCGCGTGCCGAGGAGAAGATTCCGGCAGAGTCAGATTTCCTGCTGGAAAAGACCGTACACTGTAAGGTGTGCGACCATGTGTTTAAAACTAAGGTGATTAAGAGCGGAAGGGTGAAACGTTTGGAGCCGGACCGCGATTTACGTCCGAGATTCCAGTACATCGATACTTTGAAATATGACATTACGTCCTGTCCGGCATGTGGGTATACGGCGATGAACCGTTTTTATGAGCATATCACCCCTACACAGGTGAAATTAATTAAGGAGCAGATTTCCAGCAATTTCAAACCGGACAATAAGCCGGAGAAAGCGGTGTATGACTATGATGAGGTAATTGACCGTTACAAATTGTCGCTTGTCAATACTGTGGTGAAAAAGGGCAAGGACAGTGAGAAAGCATACACCTGCCTGAAGATTGCATGGCTTTTGCGCGGCAAGGGTGAGACAATGGCTAACGATACGCCGGAGGAAAAAGCGGCAAAGGCTGAGGTCCAGAAAGAGGAGGAGGAGTTTTACCAGCAGGCGTTTGAGGGCTTTATGAAAGCTATCTCCGAGGAAATGTTTCCCATGTGCGGCATGGAGCAGAGCACTGTCGATTATATTCTGGCGTACATGGCATATCACTTTAAGAAATATGAGATTGCTTCCAAATTCCTGGCAAGCGTGTTGACAGCGCCGTCCGCAAGCCGGCGCATGAAAGATATGGCATTGGAACTGAAAGAGGATATTATCGCAGAACTTAGAAAATAAAATAGAAAATTGGAGTAATGATTGGAGGCATCCTTATGGAACGACGGGGCAGGATTGCTGCAGTAGGCGTCATTGTGGCATTTGCAGTGATTATTCTTACCGGTTGTACCACAGAGAAGCAGACAGAAGCTGTAAAGGGAACACAGCAGCGGACAGAGCACGATGCAGAGAAAAGCGTTTCAGATGATATGGCAGAAGCCCTTAATCAGGAACCGAAACAAACTCCAAAGGATAAAGAATCACAAGAAACAGAATTAACTCCAAAGGATAAAGAATCACAGGAAACAGCAGGAAATACGCCCCAGGATGATGAGAAGGCAAATCTTTACCGTCCGCTCATGGAAGCTGCCATAGAAGCGATAGAGGCAGACGATGCCCAGGCATTGTATAATCTTCAGGATGGCGAAGAAGCAAAAGCATTAGCTGCAGCCGTCAGGAATGGCGAGCACTATATTTATTTCCCGGAAGGGGAAGAGAGCGGTAAGGGCATTGGCTTCTATACATTTAAAGAATGCAGCTGTAAGCAATGGTACTACGGCGATTACAGAGATGGGAAGCGGGAAGGCAAGGGAATTTGGTATTATGTCAGCACCAGTACGGAAGATGGCAGCCTTTACAAAGAAGTGTACGACGGAGACTGGAAAGAAGATGCGCCGAATGGAAAGGGGCGTCAGCTGACTGCGCTGGGCGGCAATGTTGATACAAATAAGAAATATAAAGTCAAAAATGGGCTGTTTTACGGAACGTATAAGATAAAAGATAAGCTGGAAGACGGCACGGTCGTGCGCGGGAAGTATAAGCTGAAAAAGGGCAAATATGTGACGATTTCAGATGAGGAGCTCGAAGCCAATAATTTTGCCGTACCGGAAGAACCACATCTTGCCATTGCCTTTCTGTACAACAAAGCTGGTGAACTGAAAAGCTGCAGTATGGTGTATGTCGATGACATCACCAAAGGCGTGAAGCATTTTTACTGATATATTATTTTTATCTTATAGGAGGATACTTTCACGCTTTAGCGTGACAAGGTCTTTCCTATAAGATGAAAAAACCAGATA
>CANOFO010000154.1 GCA_947565305.1 uncultured Lachnospiraceae bacterium
GTGCCGCTACCGAAGGAGGAGGGCAAATGCGAAGCATATCTGGAATGCGCTCCGACGAACTGGCAGGGGTCGCAGGGCGACGCGTGCCGCTACCGAAGGAGGAGCGCAAATGCGAAGCATTTCTGGAATGTGCTCCGACGAACTGGCAGGGGTCGCAGGGCGACACGTGCCGCTACCGAAGGAGGAGGGCAAATGCGAAGCATATCTGGAATGCGCTCCGAATGAGAATTACATTGTGCGTAAAAGTGCCAGGCTTGTTCCTGGCTACTTTTGATTAGGAGGAAATCATGAGAATTCCGCAACATGTGGCAATTATTTTAGATGGAAACGGCAGATGGGCAAAACGGCATGGAATGCCAAGGAATTATGGACATACCCAGGGAGCGAAGAACGTGGAGATTATCTGCCGGGAGGCGTGGAATCTTGGCATCAAATATCTGACAGTATATGCATTTTCAACTGAGAACTGGTCACGTCCCAAGGAGGAAGTCGGTGCGTTGATGAAGCTTCTGCGCAATTATATGAAAAATTGCATTAAGACTGCGGAGAAAAACCATATGCGGGTGCGTGTGATTGGAGATACTTCCAAATTGGATGCGGATATCCAGGAGAGCATACATAGGCTGGAAGAATCCTCCAAAGGACAGGACGGCCTTAATTTCCAGATTGCCATCAATTACGGCAGTCGGGATGAGATGCTCCGCGGTATGAAGAAAATGCTTACAGATTACAAAGAAGGGCAGTTCCAACTGTCAGAACTGGACGAAGAGAAGTTCGAGAGTTATCTGGATACCTGTGAGATTCCGGCGCCTGACCTGCTTATCCGCACAAGTGGGGAGCTCAGGCTGTCCAATTATCTTTTATGGCAGCTGGCTTACAGCGAACTTTATTTTACAGATGTTCCCTGGCCGGATTTCACAAAAGAGGAATTAGTAAAAGCTATTGAGGACTATAATAAAAGAGATAGGCGTTATGGCGGGGTAAAGGAGGAATAAGGTTGTTCCGAACACGATTACTGAGCGGTATTGTATTGGTAATAATTGCGCTTGCGCTGATTATATTGGGCGGGAACGTCTTGCTGGCGGGGCTTTTTGCTGTGTCCTTGGTTGGCATGTTTGAACTGTACCGTGTCTTCCATATTGAGAAATCCCTGCTGGGAATAACAGGCTATCTGGCGGCAGCAGTTTATTATCTGAATCTCATTTTCCCATTTATTCCAGATATGGAAGTCTTTACGTTGGGCTTCTTAATACTGGTGATGGCAGTCTATGTCCTGAAATTTCCGTCTTATAAGGCTGACCAGGTATTTGCCGCGTTTGTGGGCGTGTTTTATGTATCTGTCATGTTATCCTGCATTTACCGAACAAGGATGATGGAGGCAGGCGCTTACATTGTCTGGCTCATTTTCCTGTGTTCCTGGGGCAGTGACACTTGTGCTTACTGTGTTGGAGTATTGATTGGCAAGCATAAGATGGCTCCGCGTTTAAGCCCCAAGAAATCTATTGAGGGAGCTGTGGGCGGAATCTTAGGCGCAGCGCTTTTAACCATATTGTATGGATGGGCTTTTCAGGAACCGATGAAGCTTAACGTCAATTATATGTTTATCCTCGCTGGAATCAGTGCAGTTGGCGCAGGGATTTCCATGATTGGTGATTTGGCAGCATCTGCCATTAAGCGTAATTACGATATTAAGGATTATGGGAAGCTGATTCCTGGGCATGGGGGGATTCTGGATAGGTTTGACAGTGTTATTTTTACTGCTCCCATCGTTTATTTTATGGTAAAATTCTTAGGGAAATACTGATTAAATCAGTATTTCCCTAGATACTCCGTTGGATGCGCACGGATTTGCAATGGAAATATGCTGCTTCGCAGCGCAAATCCGGCGCGGGAAACGCTTTAATCAGCGTTTCCTTAGTATAACAGTTTAAGAAACAACGTTGTGAGGAGAAACAGATGAAGAAAATTGCATTATTGGGTTCTACCGGTTCCATTGGCACCCAGACACTGGAAATTGTCCGCGAGCATAAAGATATAGAAGTTGTGGCATTGGCTGCAGGAAGAAATGTGTCGCTTCTTGAGGCGCAGATTCGGGAATTCAATCCTAAGGTGGCTGTTCTCTGGGAGGAAAAAGATGCATTAGACTTAAAAAACAGGGTGAAGGACCTTCCGGTGACGGTATTGTCCGGAATGGAAGGGCTTCTGGAAATAGCCGTGATGCCTGAATCAGAGATACTGGTGACGGCGATTGTCGGTATGCTTGGTATTCGCCCCACGATTGCGGCGATAGAAGCGGGAAAGACAATTGCCCTGGCAAATAAAGAGACACTGGTAACAGCCGGGCATATCATCATGAAACTTGCCAAAGAACATCATGTGCCGATACTGCCGGTAGACAGTGAGCACAGCGCTATTTTTCAGTCTTTACAAGGGGAACAGGAAAATAAAATCCATAAAATACTCCTGACTGCTTCCGGTGGACCGTTTCGTGGAAAGAAGCGAGAGGAACTTGGAGATATCCGTGTAGAAGATGCGCTCAACCATCCAAACTGGTCTATGGGAAAGAAGATTACAATAGACTCTGCTACCATGGTCAATAAGGGACTGGAAGTGATGGAGGCGAGATGGCTCTTTGACGTAAAGTTGGAGCAGATTCAAGTGGTGGTGCATCCGCAGAGCGTCATCCATTCAATGGTGGAATACGAGGATGGGGCGGTCATTGCGCAGCTGGGGACGCCGGATATGCGGCTTCCTATCCAATACGCTATATATTACCCCAAGCGGCGCAGCCTGTCAGGCAAACGGCTGGATTTCTTTCAGCTTGCCAACTTGACCTTTGAGGAGCCGGATTTCGATACATTTGCAGGTCTTGGGCTTGCATTTACCGCCATGGAACAGGGCGGCAACATTCCTACAGCTTATAATGCAGCAAATGAAAAAGCAGTATCCCTATTCTTGAATGGGAAGATTCCGTTTTTACAGATACCGGAGATGATTCAGGAATGTATGGAACATTGTTCCTATGTGAGCGAACCTGATGTGGATAAAATTCTGGAGACGGAAGCTGAAGTTTATGCCTTTATAGAAAGCAGGTGGTAAGATTGAATATTGTAATTGCCCTTATTATTTTCAGCCTAATAATTTTATTTCATGAACTTGGACATTTTCTCCTTGCCAAGGCAAATAGGATTAAAGTCAACGAATTTTCTTTGGGCCTTGGTCCTACCTTGTTTGGGATAACGAAAGGGGAGACGAAATATTCCTTAAAGCTTCTGCCTTTTGGCGGTGCCTGTATGATGGAGGGGGAAGACGGCGAGAGTACGGATGAAAGGTCCTTTAACAGTAAATCTGTGTGGGCGCGCATCAGCGTAGTATTTGCAGGTCCCCTGTTTAACTTCATCATGGCGTGGGTGTTTGCCCTGATTGTCATGGCATGCGTAGGGTTTGACCGACCGGTCCTGACCAGCGTGAGGGAAGGGTTTCCGGCAGCAGAAGCAGGTCTTCAGGAGGGGGATGAGATTATCTCCATGAATGGCTCGCGGACCCATTTTTTCCGTGAAGTCAGTCAATTTTCTATATTCCATGCTGGAGAAGATGCAAAGATTGTGTATCAACGTGACGGTGAACGTTACGAAACGGTATTGTCTCCCAAGCTGGACGAAGAGAGCGGCAGGGAGTTATTCGGTATGAACGGAAAAGCCATGCGCGAACGGGGAACTGTCCTGGAGACGGTTGCCAACAGCTTTTATGAGATTCGCTACCAGATATGCACAACCATCGAGAGCCTGAGAATGTTGGTTACTGGCAAAGTAGGGCTGAAAGACTTGTCGGGACCGGTGGGAATCGTAAAAGTTATGGGAGAAACATATGACAGCAACGAGTCAGCAGGCGGAACAGGGCTAGCCCTCTTAAGCATGATTAATTTTTCCATTTTTCTGTCGGCAAACTTAGGAATCATGAATCTTTTGCCCATTCCGGCGTTGGACGGCGGACGGCTGGTATTTCTGATTATCGAAGCTATCCGCAGGAAGAAGATTTCCCCGGAAAAAGAGGGCATGGTGCATTTTGTCGGCTTGGTGGCATTGATGGCGCTGATGGTCTTTGTCATGTTCAACGATATTCGTAACATCTTTTAGAGGAAAGTGATATGGAAAATAAGATTACAAGAAAATATACGCGCGAAGTACAAATAGGAAACCGTGCCATTGGTGGGAACCAGCCCATTTTGATTCAGTCGATGACGAACACCAGGACGGAAGATATTAAAGGGACGATTGCCCAGATTCAGAGACTTACGGCGGCAGGCTGTGAGATTATCCGCTGTGCCGTGCCTACAATGGAAGCGGCAGAGGCGCTTGCGGAAATTAAGAAAGGCATCACCATCCCCTTGGTGGCAGACATCCACTTTGACTACCGTCTTGCGATTGCCGCTATGGAACATGGGGCTGATAAGATTCGTATCAATCCCGGAAATATTGGAGTCAAAGAGCGCATTCAGGCTGTGGTTGACGTGGCAAAAGAGCGGAATATTCCTATCCGTGTCGGCGTCAACAGCGGTTCTTTGGAGAAAGAACTTGTGGAGAAATATGGCGGCGTGACAGCGGAAGGTATCGTAGAGAGCGCCCTGGATAAGGTGCATATCATTGAAGATATGGGATATGACAATCTGGTAATCAGTATCAAGTCCTCAGATGTCATGATGTGCGTGAGGGCGCATACCCTGATTGCGGATGAGACAGACTATCCCTTGCATGTGGGGATTACCGAATCAGGGACGGTTACCAGCGGCAATATTAAGTCCGCCATGGGTCTGGGCATGATTTTAAGCCAGGGAATCGGAGACACTATCCGGGTATCGCTGACTGGAGACCCCCTGGAGGAGATTAAGTCAGCGAAGATTATACTGCGGACGCTGGGTATCCGTGAGGGCGGTATTGAGGTGGTTTCCTGCCCGACCTGCGGAAGAACCCAGATTGACCTGATTGGCCTGGCAAATCAGGTGGAGGACATGGTAAGCGATATCCCCCTGAATCTGAAAGTGGCTGTCATGGGCTGTGTGGTAAACGGTCCTGGAGAGGCAAAAGAAGCGGATATCGGTATCGCTGGCGGAGTCGGTGAAGGCCTGATTATCAAACATGGAGAAGTCTATAAGAAAGTAAAAGAGGAAGAGCTGCTCTCAGCTCTCCGTTATGAATTGTTACATTGGAGTGAGTAGACATGGGCAAGCTGTTTTTTGATGTATTTCCAGATTTGAAAATCCCCTCAGAAATGGAACGGATGATGGCGGATGTGGAGGTGACGAAAGTTTCCACGAACCGTAATCGTGATTACCTTAGGGTGTATCTTTTAAGTTCCAGGCTGATTGAGAAGAATCGGATTTTCCGTTTGGAGAAAGACATCAAGAAACAGCTTTTTCCATATCATGAACTGACGGTAAAGATTATTGAGAAATTTAACCTCTCTGGGCAATACAATCCCAAGAAGCTGATGCATATCTACCGGGACAGCCTGCTGGAGGAACTGCGGGCATATAGCCATCTGGAGTACAGCATCCTGAAAATGGCACAAATTCATTTCCCGC
>CANOFO010000155.1 GCA_947565305.1 uncultured Lachnospiraceae bacterium
GGAAAATATGATGCAGCTCTTGTTGGAGGATTCCGTAATAGCCAGACAGAAGTCTGAGGAGCTTGTGCAGATATTGGAGAAAATTATCTGCGAGCGCTGCGGCATGGACGTGAATATTCAGGTGGAGTACATAGAACCAACGGAGAAAAAATATAAGAAGGACAGCAATATCCGCATTCAAAACGAAGTGCAGGCGATTATTTCCCAGTCTTCTCTAGGGAATCATAGTCAGGAAGCAAAGGAGGAGCCAACGATTCCAGAAGAAGTGGGTGGAGAGGGGAAAGAACTACCACAGACCAGGATTGCCAAGAGTGAATCTTTGGGCAGCACAGTACCTGCTGGGTCAGACAAAAAGACCGTCTCGAAGGGGGAATCAGCCCAAAGCAGCGTTAATAACGGCAGAGGCAAAAGAGAAGGCTACCATGGTTTTAAGCGTTCCGATAACCCGGAGGTAATCTATGGGCGTGATTTTGAAGAAGACCCTATTGCCATTGAACAGATTGTCGGTGAGATGGGCGAAGTTGTCATCCGCGGCAAGATACTGAACCTGGAGACCAGGGAAATCCGCAACGAGAAGACCATTATCATGTTTTCCATTACAGATTTCACGGACACGATTATGGTGAAGATGTTTGCCAAAAATGAGTTTGTCCCTGATATTACAGCGGAAGTGAAAAAAGGTGCTTTCCTCAAAATAAAAGGCGTCACCACGATTGACAGATTTGATGGGGAGCTGACAATCGGCTCGATTGCCGGAATGAAGAAAATTTCAGATTTTACCAGCAGCCGCATGGATACCAGCCCGCGCAAACGTGTGGAACTGCATTGCCATACGAAGATGAGCGATATGGACGGCGTCTCAGAGGTAAAAGATATCATTAAACGTGCGCAAAAGTGGGGGCATCCGGCGTTGGCGGTTACCGACCACGGCGATGTACAGGCATTTCCGGATGCCAACCATGCCATTTCCCCGGGAGATGATTTCAAAGTCATTTACGGAGTGGAAGCGTATCTGGTGGATGATTTAAAAAATATCGTGGAAAACTCCAGGGGACAGAGCCTGGCAGAGACTTATGTGGTATTTGACTTGGAGACCACAGGTTTTTCTCCGCTGAATAATAGGATTATTGAAATCGGCGCCGTGAAAGTGGTGGACGGAAAGATAACGGAGCGTTTTTCCACATTTGTAAACCCGGAAGTGCCGATTCCCTTTAAGGTGGAGGAACTGACCCATATTCGGGACGATATGGTATTGTCTGCACCTAAGATTGAGGAGATTTTGCCGGATTTCATGGAGTTCTGCGAGGGGGCTGTCATGGTGGCGCACAATGCAGAATTTGACATGAGCTTTATCAGCAAAAACTGTGAGCGGCAGGGGCTTTCCTGTGAGTATACCGTTGTCGATACTGTGGCGCTTGCTCGTGTTTTGCTGCCACAGCTCAACAGATTTAAGTTAAATAATGTGGCGAAAGTGCTAAAGGTTTCCCTGGAGAACCATCACCGCGCCGTGGATGATGCGGCTTGTACAGCGGAAATTTTTGTCAAGTTTATCCATATGATGAAGGAGCGGGGAATTGAGGATTTAGACCAGGTCAATGATATGGGCAATGATTCCGTGGACAATATCCGAAAACTGCACAGCCACCATGCCATTATCCTTGCCACCAATGATACCGGGCGCATCAATCTCTACCGCCTGGTGTCGGATTCCCATCTGACTTATTTCTACCGGCAGCCGAGGATTCCCAAAAGTGAATTTTTAAAGCACCGGGAAGGGCTTCTGATTGGCTCGGCATGTGAAGCGGGGGAACTGTACCAGGCAATTTTACGCGGCAGTTCGGAGGAGGAGATTGCCAGGCTGGTACGTTTTTATGACTATCTGGAAATACAGCCTTTGGGCAACAATGCGTTCATGCTGCGTTCAGACAGCCCTATGGTGAATTCTGAGGAGGAATTGAAAGATATCAACCGCCGGATTGTCAGGCTGGGAGAAGAATTTCACAAACCGGTGGTGGCGACCTGTGATGTGCACTTTTTGGACCCGGAGGATGAGGTTTACCGCCGGATTATCATGGCAGGGAAAGGGTTTTCGGATGCAGATGACCAGGCGCCTTTATTTTTGCGCACAACGGAGGAGATGTTGGCGGAGTTCGCCTATCTTGGGGACGAGAAAGCAGAAGAGGTTGTCATTACCAACACTAACAAGATTGCAGATATGTGTGAGAAGATTTCTCCGGTGAGGCCGGATAAGTGTCCGCCGGTCATTGAGAACTCGGACCAGATGCTCCGTGATATCTGTTATAACCGCGCCCATGAGATTTATGGGGACAAGCTGCCGGAAATTGTGGAGGAACGATTGGAGCGTGAACTGAACTCCATCATTTCCAACGGCTATGCGGTGATGTACATCATTGCCCAGAAGTTAGTGTGGAAGTCTAATGAGGACGGCTATCTGGTAGGGTCGCGAGGTTCGGTAGGTTCTTCCTTTGTGGCTACCATGTCGGGAATTACGGAGGTAAATCCCTTATCGCCGCATTATTACTGCAAGCATTGCCATTACAGTGATTTTGAGTCGGAGGAAGTGAAAGCTTACGCCGGGCGCGCTGGATGTGACATGCCGGACAAGATTTGTCCTCAATGCGGAGAACCTTTGGAAAAAGAGGGCTTTGACATACCGTTTGAGACTTTTTTGGGATTTAAGGGTAACAAGGAGCCGGATATCGACCTGAATTTCTCGGGGGAATACCAGAGTAAAGCCCATGCTTACTGCGAGGTTATCTTTGGTTACGGACAGACGTTCCGCGCCGGGACTATCGGTACGCTGGCTGATAAGACGGCATTTGGATATATCAAGAATTATTATGAGGAACGCGGTGTCCGCAAGCGGAATTGTGAGATTGACCGCATTGTTCAGGGATGTGTCGGCATCCGCCGGACCACCGGACAGCATCCGGGCGGCATAATTGTGCTTCCCCTGGGAGAGGAAATCCATTCCTTTACGCCTATCCAGCATCCGGCAAACGATATGGCAACAGATATCGTCACGACTCATTTTGATTATCACTCCATTGACCATAACCTTCTCAAACTGGACATTCTGGGACACGACGATCCGACTATGATCCGTATGCTGGAGGATTTGACCGGAATCGATGCCAGGAAAATCCGCTTGGATGACCCGGACGTGATGTCGCTGTTTCAGAGCACGAAGGCATTGGGCATTGAACCTGAGGATATCGGTGGGTGTAAGCTCGGTTCGTTAGGGATTCCGGAGTTTGGCACAGAGTTTGTCATCCAGATGCTGATTGACACCAATCCGCAGTCGTTTTCGGATTTGGTGCGTATTTCAGGCTTGTCCCATGGGACAGATGTATGGCTGGGGAATGCGCAGACGCTGATTCAGGAGAAAAAGGCGACCATCTCCACGGCAATCTGTACCCGTGACGATATCATGACGTATTTAATCGGCATGGGCATGGAGAGCGAACTCAGTTTTACGATTATGGAGAGCGTGCGTAAAGGAAAAGGGTTAAAGCCTGAGTGGGAAGAGGCTATGCTTGAGCACAATGTGCCGGACTGGTATATCTGGTCCTGTAAGAAGATAAAATATATGTTCCCCAAAGCCCATGCGGCAGCTTATGTTATGATGGCGTGGCGCATTGCATATTGTAAGGTGTTTTATCCATTGGCATACTATGCGGCATTTTTCAGTATCCGTGCAACGTCCTTTAATTATGAACTGATGTGCCAGGGGAAGGATAAGCTGAATTATTTCCTGGCAGATTATGAGCGCAGAAAAGATACCCTGACAAAAAAAGAGCAGGATACCATAAAAGATATGAAGATTGTCCAGGAAATGTATGCCAGAGGGTTTGAATTCTTGCCCATGGACTTGTTCAAGGCCCAGGCCCATGCATTTCAAATTATAGATGGCAAATTGATGCCGTCTTTGGACAGTGTGGAAGGTCTGGGTGATAAAGCGGCTGATGCTGTGGTAGAAGCAGCAAAAGACGGTCCCTTCCTTTCCAAGGATGATTTCCGCCAGCGCACGAAAGTTTCCAAAACAGTTATTGATTTGATGGATGATTTGGGAATCTTAGGTGACTTGCCGGAATCCAATCAGCTATCGCTGTTTGATTAAAATTTAAGGAAACAGTGATTTAACCTGTGTTCCTTATATTCAGAGCCCCACGCCGCAGACATGTCAGCAAAGCTTGCCATGGGGCTCTGTATTATCAGACAAACTCAATATAGTTCTCTGCCATTTTGGCAATCCTTGCCAGGGCGTAAACTTCAATTCCCTGACTTATAAGCTTTTCCCGCCCCGGCTGGAAAGATTTCTCAATGAGGACAGCGAAACCTGCAATCGTAGCATGTGACATGCGCAGCAGCCTGAGGGCTGCTGTGGCTGCTTCGCCGTTGGCGAGGAAGTCATCGACAATCAGTACATGGTCGTTATCGCTGATGTATTTTTTGGAAAGCGTCAGTTCATAGTTAGTCTCTTTGGTAAAGGAAGTGACCACGGTCTGATAAAGGTCCTGGTTGAGAATCTTGGACGGCTGTTTTTTGAGAATAATCAGCGGCACATCCATAGTAACTGCTGTCATAAGAGCTGGGGCGATGCCAGAACTCTCGATGGTAGCGATTTTCGTAATACCCTTGTCCTTAAAATGTTCGGCGATGTCTTTTCCCATTTCCTGCATAAGCATAGGGTCAATCTGGTGGTTGATAAAGCTGTCAACTTTCAGAATATGTTCATTTACGGCAAGTCCGTCCTTTTTGATTTTATCTTCTAATAATTTCATTTTTTCACCTCGTAAGATAAATGCATGGTTGGGCAATGTTTGTCTCGGTAATATTATTCGAAATACATTTGATAAATATTTTCCATCATGTATTCAGAAAAAGATTCTTCTAATTCAGGAAATTCCTCTGTCAACAAACGGCTGATATTTTCTGAACGCAGATAATATAATTCTTCCAAAGAGATGTCCCCTTCGTCTACGCCATGGGAAATCGCATCAGCAGAATAGTGTTCCACGAACCAGTTGCGTATCCGGCAGATGTCAGATTCTTCTTTGGATTTGACAGGAATGAGTTTTTTCCTGGCGTGAAAAGCCCGAATGCTCACAAACAGAAAGATAAGGAAGAGGAGCCCCAGGACTATCGTTGCCATCAGCAATGTGGTAAAAGGGATATCCAATGGGAGAATGCCTGCCCAAACCAATATCAGAGCAGCAAATCCTATCACTCCCAGAAACAGAAAAGACCATGCTGTGGAAGAGGCATCTTCAATTTTCTTGTCGGTCTCCACATAAGTATGTTTCTGTTTCGCTGTCGTATCTGCCATTTATCTTACCTCCGGTTCCTGTCAAAGCGTGATATTAGCTGTGAATGATAACATCATTAGTTCCATTATAAATGAAATAGGCATATATTACAATCGTTTTAGGCAAATCTCGTTGCAGCCTAAATTGTAAAAGTAACTTCTACTGCCTTTTTTCCTGATGGAAGTTACCTCTG
>CANOFO010000156.1 GCA_947565305.1 uncultured Lachnospiraceae bacterium
TCCACGGATATTCACCGTAATAATACGACCCCAGCGTGTTATCATCAAACCAGGATTTAAAATCCTCGTCAACGTTTTCATCAAAACTATTGGACATATCCCCAATTGTCGGATTGCTTTGATATGCTGGGCGCTTTACGTTTTTGGGATCTACCCAAAGACCTGTTACCGTGGAATGTTCGGAATCAGGAGCAAACGCAATAATCTGTTTTAACCTTGCTTGGGCATCGTCTGCCTTTTGCAATTCCTCAGCATGGGAGGCTATTTCTTTATCCGTAAACGTCCACACTGGTCCCCACTGAATGGTAACAGTCTCGCCCTCAGGATAGCTGTCAGGGTAATTGTGCCAGGTAAGAAGCAGCACCTTGCCATCCTGCCAGGTGGTCATTGGGTCACTTTCCACAAGCGACACCAACGGCAATATTTCGTCATCATCGGCAAAAGCCGCATCCCTGACCGCGTCCCGATAGAGTTCCTCGGGAGACTTTGCCGCCTCATTTCCTGCTGCACAGCCGACAAGCATGGCCGCCATAAATACAATAATCATCACAGAAACTAATTTCTTTTTCATATAATTCCTCCTAAATTTTCTTATTTCTTTCCTTAATGTTATCCTACGCCCATTCGTTGCGCGGAAAACGCCCCAAAAGCTGTGGTACAAATTTTCCTATGAGAAAGCACATAAACACGCTGAACAGCAACGCTACGCAGCTTGCCAAAAACGCAATTGCCAGAAACGGACATTCTGCAGGCAAAAACTCCGTCAGCGTGGGCAGCAAAATCTGCTGCAGAAAAGGCTTATGCAACAAATAAATTCCCATTGTCTGCTGCCCAATATATGTAACGGCGCCAATACGGAACGGACGCGCTGATTCACGAGAGAGCCTTGAAAGCAGCATGGACAGCGTAAGCACGGTTAAGCTGCCGAAAGCGCTGTTATAGAGGAACCACAACGGTTCTCCGTAGAATGACTTGCACATTAAGCTAAGTTCCAGCGCGTCGCCCCGAAAAACAGTTCCAACGCAGAACAGCGCCGCACTTCCAAGGAACGATGTTATAAGCCACAACGTTTTCTGCTGCGCCATAATTAGATACGCTTTTCTGAGTGCAATTCCCAGAAGTATAAAACCGCTCCCTGCCAAAGCAATATCAGCACACCAAAATACGCCATTTTCACCATGCGGCAGCAGCAAGCCAAGCGCCAGCAGCGGCAAAGCAGCAATTCCGCACCAGAACGGTATGCTTTTCGCTTTTGCGAGGTCTGCAGCCGTAACCACAATCTGGACTATCACGCGGGAAACAAAAAAGCACGGCAGGTACCACAATGATGTCAGCGTATCCATCTGGGTAAGAGCCTCCCACGAGCCGTAAAACAGCTCCGGCATGTTGCTGTACGAAAACGGAGCGTATACAAGCCCCCAGATAAAATAAGGAACAATCAGCGCCAGCAGATTCTTATACAAAAAAGCAGCCCATGCCTTTACTCCGTGCAATGCCCGAGGCTTCACGGACAGTCCCGCCAGCAGGAAAAAGAGCGGCATATGGAACGAATATAAAACTCTTCGGAATAAGGGCGTGTCAAGATTTCCCGTAGTGTGGCCAAGAATCACACAGAATATAGTGATTGCTTTCGCAATATCTATCGTTTCAATCCGCCGATTCCGTCCACTGATTTTTGTCTTCATATTATTCCCTTCCCTCTAAGACGATGTTCAGCGTGGAATCATAAATAGTCTTGCTCATGTTCATAAACTTTCTACCTCCATTTACAAAATTTTTCTCATTATACATCCTTTCGCAGGCAAAAAAATTATTTTGGCAGGAACGTCAATTTTCTGGCAAGAACGTCAAGCGGATTTTTTAATTTGAAATATGGCTCTTTATGTGCTATGTTTATATTAGATTTTTACATGGAATTGAGGTGTAACCACTTTGAAGATAGCTTTAGTGGATGATGAACAGAAATGCCTGGACGAGATGGCAGGGCTTATCAATGACTTTGCCACACGACGGTGCTGCCAGATAGAAATTGTTCCATTCTTAAATGGGGAAGCATTCCTTGAGTCATTTGAGGACGGAGGCTTTTCTGCCGTCTTCATGGACATTTACATGGACGGCATAGACGGCGTTGCCGCCGCCTTAAAAATGCGGGGTTTGGATAACAAGTGCATCCTCGTATTTTTAACCTCCAGCACGGATTTTATGCCGGACGCCTTTTCCTGCCATGCATTTGAATATATCACCAAGCCTTTCTCCCCACAGCGCATCTTCCAGGTCCTCACGGACATTCTGGAAGTACTGCCGCCGCTGCAAAAATATATAAACATAACCAGCGGCAGGAAAACTGTCCAGGTATTTCTTGACGAGGTTGCCTCCGTCGCTACAGACGCACATTACCTTGACATCGCACTTACAGATGGGGAAAAGCTGCGCTGCCGCATGACCATGGCGGAATTCGTGGAACTTACTGACAGGGATTCCCGTTTCCTACCCATCAACAAAGGAATTACCATAAATGCCGATTACATCCTTGAATTTGAAGACAACTGCTGCATACTGGAGAATGGTACACAGTTCCCAATCCGTGTACGGGACCGCCTGCAAATCGAGCAGGCGGCGAGGAATTACCATTTCAGAAAGATAAGGGAGCGTCAGGCGCACTTTGCCGGACACTCTGTGCCGAAAAACATCAGGAAGGGGGACTGAACATGGATATGGAGAGATTGTTTTCAGCGCTGCCGCAGTTTTTGGTGCTGCTCCCTGCAGGGGCATCCTGTTATTTTACCATGAGGAACCAAACGAGGTATACGCTGCCGAAAACTGCTCTAATATGTCTTACAATCATTCTCCCATATTCTATTCTTGCCGCGCTTCTGTGCGCCACATTCCACACCGATGCAAACCTTGTGTTCCTGCCGTCCCTCATTGCTTTCTTTTTCGTATTCCGGCACACCGTGACGGCAAGCCTGCCCAAGTGTCTTGCTGTCTATGTGGGGGTCTGTGCCGTCCAGACATTCCCAGCACAGTTCGCCTATGCCTTTGACGCTTTCCTGCACCCGGCTTCGGGTGCGGCGGACTTCTCCACGGAAGCGGCTTTTTTCCAGCTTGCGCTTTCCTGCCTGGTCGCAGCCGCTTTCGCATGGCCTGCCTGTAGGCTTTTTTTTCAGATAGTTGACTGTCTGGACATTCCAAGGATATGGTACTTTACCATCGTATTGTCATCTATATTCCTATTCTTCAATGTGATGGCTGTCCCACAGTCCTACAGGACAATCCATACAGGGCGTATGTTTTTCCTTTTCCTGCTGCTGGAGGGCTGCATGCTTGCAATCCTTACAGCAATCTATGTGCTTTTTTACCTGGGTACAACCGTTATACTGGAACACGCAGAACTAAAGGAACATGCCCATCTCCTTGAAATGCAGTCCCGCCAGTACCGGGCATTGCAGGAGCATATGCGCCAGACCGCCAGGCTGCGCCACGACTTCCGCCATTCCGTACATCTGCTTTCCTCCCTTGCAAAAGAAGGCGACATCGGCAGCATCCGAGCACACCTTGCAGAATTCGAGAGCAGTTTTGCAAAGAACACACCCACATACTACTGTACCAATGCCGCACTGAATGCACTGTTTAACTATTATTATGAGATGGCTGTCTCTGCGGGCATAAACGCGGACTGGCACATCGAGCTGCCGGAGCCGCTGTCTGCCACCGAGCTTGACATGGCCTCCCTGTTCGGGAACCTGATGGAAAACGCCATTGACGGATGCCGCACTGTGCAGTCAGGCATGCGGTATTTCTGCCTGACCACGGAAATCCGTCATGGCAACAGTCTGTATATCGTTTCCACCAACAGCTTTGACGGCAAGGTACGGAAAGGGAAAGACGGCTACCGTTCCACAAAGCACAGCGGGGTTGGACTCGGTCTTACTGCCATTGCAGCTGCAGCGGAAAAGTATGGAGGCTCGGCACAGGCTTCCAACAGCAATACGGAGTTTTATGTGGATGTGACTCTAAAAATATGAGGGGATTTCTGATGCCAATGTCATTGATATAACAGAGCAGAAAGGTATGGTCGTAAAAATGAAAAAAATATTGATATTTCCCTTGACTTTTATATTGATGGTTTCAATCAGTCTGTCAGGCTGCTCAAATCAAACAAATGCAACTGACTATTCCGATAATTCAAACTGGTCATATTTTGAAACGGATACAACAGACAAGACAGCCGATGTTTTTTTTGTATGTCCGACTGTATATTTGGGCTCAGATGACTCATACAATATGGAGCTTACAGATGAGGATGCAAAAGCAGACTTCCTCGGCGCAACTAATATGGAAAAAGAAATCTATGACCGTGACAGCCGTTTCTTTGCACCGTATTACCGTCAGGTCGGATTGAATGTTTACGCAATGGAAACCAATGACCGTGAGCAATATCTCGAACTTGCATTTGAGGATGTTAAGAATGCTTTTGAGTATTATTATGAAACCTGTAACGACGGCAGACCGATTATCCTCGTAGGATTTTCACAGGGAGCAGATATGTGTATCAGGCTTATGAAGGAGCGCTTCAAGGATGAGAAAATACAGGAACAGCTAATAGCCTGCTACGCAATCGGTTGGCGTATTACAGAAGAAGAAACCCGGGAGTATCCTCAGTTAAAATTTGCCGAAGGCGAAAGCGATACAGGAGTGATTATATCCTTCAACAGTGAAGCAGAATCTATTGACAATTCGCTTACTGTTCCGAAAGGAACAAAAACCCTTGCAATCAATCCTCTTAACTGGAAGACAGATGGGGCGATTGCAGACAAAAGCCTTAATCTCGGTGCCTGCTTTACAGATTATGATGGCAATATTATAAAAGAAATCAACAATCTTACAGGTGCATACATTGATGATGTCCGAGGCACATTAAAGGTAACAGATGTAACGCCTGAAGAATATCCTGCCGGTCTGGATATATTTGAAGATGGTATCTATCATCTGTATGACTATCAGTTCTTTTATCGCAATTTACAGAAAAATGTCCAGATACGGATTAATGCCTATTTGTCAGATAAATAAACTTTTCGGGAGAGGAAATAAGCAGCAAAAATCTTTCACAGAGTGATATGGTGAATATAATTAACTTTGTCCTCTCCCAAACCGGACCTCACAGTCTTTCCGGAAAAACGATACCCCATAACAATCTATCCTGCGATACCCCTCTGTCCGTAACTCTTCCGCATATTTCTTATCATATATCTGCTGTAATGCCCTTTCCGCATCTCCCTCCAAATCATCAATCGAATCCGCTACCTTTAATTCCAGGACAAATGACCTTCCCCGCAGCGAAGGACTCTTCACCATGATATCAGAACGTCCATTGCCTGATTCACGGTTGGATTTTACCAGATAATTTTCACTCTGGCTTAATATTCCCGTCAGGAATCCATGATAAAAGTTTTCTGCACTGTCATAGAAGCTAATCGTGCGGAAAAGCTGCCCATTCAAGATATCCGCC
>CANOFO010000157.1 GCA_947565305.1 uncultured Lachnospiraceae bacterium
GGGGCGAATGACAGCTTTGCTGGCATGTCTGTGGCTTGGGGTTCTGAATAGTTACGATAACTTTTAATTGGCTCCTTAGGCTTAAGCCTGTAAGATAAGGTTTAGAAATCTCATCCAGCACAATGATTGTCAGAATATTGATAATAAAATTATTTTCCACTGTACCTTTTTTAACTGTATCACACTTTGATATATTAGTAAAGCATAAAATTTCACTTGATATAGAAAAGGCGGACATTCCGCTTTTGGACGCCCACCTTTTTCATTAAATATATTAAGTTTTAACTATTCCTTTAATTCGCAAATTTCACGGCTGTTCCATAGGCAATGACTTCAGCCGCTCCTTGCATAATCGCAGAAGAGGCATAGCGGATGTTCACTATGGCATCTGCGCCAAGCTTCTGCGCTTCCTCTACCATACGCTCGGTAGCCAAATCCCTCGCCTCGTTCATCATTTGCGTATAAGCTTTCAGCTCACCGCCCACAATTGTCTTAAATCCCTGGGAAATATCCCGTCCAATGTTCTTTGACTGGATAGTACTTCCCTTTACCAATCCAAGCATTTCAAGGTTTTTCCCAGAAATATAATCTGTATTTACTAAAATCATTTTTTCTCCTTTCAGATGGGTTACTATGCAAACGGATTCTCAGTCGGATACATCATGCCC
This sequence comes from uncultured Lachnospiraceae bacterium, assembly GCA_947565305.1. Taxonomy (GTDB): domain Bacteria; phylum Bacillota; class Clostridia; order Lachnospirales; family Lachnospiraceae; genus Petralouisia. The sequence continues at coordinate 669 of CANOFO010000157.1, forward strand.
TTAGGCTGATTAAAGTTTATTTCTTCCACCGGAACACCCACATACTTAAAAATCTCATACAACGTCTTACCAAAATGACCAAAAGCAACCGCTCCATGGTGGGGATAATTCTTCTCAATCAACACATGGCGGTAAAACCTTCCCATCTCCGGGATGGCAAATACACCAATTGCCCCAAATGAACGGGTAGCAACCGGAAGCACCTCGCCCTGTGCAATGTATGCACGGATTTGGGCATCGGAGGTACTCTGCAGACGATAAAATGTAATATCTCCAGGCACGATATCTCCCTCTAATGTTCCTTGCGTCACCTCTTCCGGCAAGCTTCTCGCCATGATAAGCTGGTACTTCATCTCGCAGAAAGATAGCTTGCTGGAAGCTGTGTTTCCACAATGGAAGCCCATAAATGTATCCTTTAACGTATAATTATGTTTGCCTTTAATTTCACTTTCATACATATCGGCAGGAACGGAATTATTAATGTCAAGGAGCGTTACTGCATCCTGGCTGACAACGGTTCCGATAAACTCGCTGAGCGCGCCGTAAATATCCACCTCACAGGATACCGGAATGCCTTTCTGGGTCAGACGGCTGTTGACATAGCAGGGCACAAACCCAAACTGTGTCTGGAATGCGGGCCAGCATTTTCCTGCAATTGCCACAAAATCACGACTGCCCTTATGCCCTTCTACCCAATCAAGAAGAGTAATTTCATACTGTGCCAGCTTTGCCAGAATCTCGGGTTTCTTATTGCCTGCACCCAATTCTTTCTCCATCTCTGACACGATTCCTGGAATTCTGCCATCTCCTGCATGGTTATTATAAGCTTCAAAGAGGTCAAGTTCTGAATTCTCCTCAATCTCCACACCCAGGTTATAAAGCTGCTTAATCGGTGCATTACATGCCAAAAAGTCCTGTGGTCTTGGTCCAAAAGATATAATTTTCAGATTACGCAAACCAATAATTGCTCTCGCAATAGGCGCAAATTCATGAATCATATCTGCACATTCCTCAGCCGTTCCTACCGGATACTCCGGGATATATGCCTTGAGGTTGCGCAATTTCAGATTATAACTGGCATTAAGCACCCCGCAATAGGCATCTCCTCTTCCCTGTATCAGATTATCTCCAGTCTCCTCCGCTGCGGCAACCACCATTGCCGGACCATCAAACTCTTTGATTAACAAGGTCTCAGAAGATTCTGGTCCAAAATTGCCAAGATAGACTACCAGCGCATTACACTTTGCCTCTTTCACATCAGCCAGCGCTTTACGCATATGTACCTCATTCTCCACACAGACAGGACACTCATAAATGTCCCCATATTTCTCTTGATACGCTTTGACCAGGGCTTTTCTTCTGTTTTCGGAAAGCGTCATGGGAAAACAGTCCCTGCTCACCGCTACGATTCCGAGTTTCTCTTTGGGCATGTTGTTCATAATATTTCTTCTCCTTCCATTCATTTATTTATTTGAAGCCTGCCTGAAGGCATCCTCCGGGCAAACTGAAACATCTCGTCCGTTTTCCGCTATTTCAACAGCTGAAAAAGCTGCCGGCACGCTGGATATATTTTGCGAAACTGCTGATAGCGTTTTTCATATAAAGCTGTAAGCTCCGGCTCAGGTTCTATGACTTCTTTCATTTTTACAATTGCCTTTGCTGCCTCTTCCACCGATTGATATTCCCCACATGACACTGCTGCCAACATAGCCCCTCCCATGGACGGACCTTCCTCATTCTCCGGCACATCCACGCGGATACCCAAAACATTTGCCAAAATCTTTTTCCATATGGGGCTCTTAGCGCCTCCGCCGCAAATTTTAGTATGTGTAATCTCGATTCCCAGAGATTTCGCCACCTCCAGGGAATCGCGCAATGCAAATGCCACACCCTCCAAAACTGCCTGCGTCATGTCTGCCCTGGTGGTATCCATCGTCAGCCCAATAAATGTTCCCCTGGCATCCGGGTCATTGTGCGGGGAACGCTCTCCCATCAGATACGGCAGGAAATAGACGTGGTTCTCGCCCAGTGCTTTCATCTCCTGCTGCTCCTTATCATATTCTTTCGTACCGATAATCTCATCCATCCACCATTTATTGCACGAAGCAGCGCTGAGCATACATCCCATCAGATGGTAACTCCCATCTGCATGGTCAAATGAGTGAAGGGCATTATTTGCATCCACGCCAAATTTATCCATAGAAATGAACACTGTCCCGCTTGTTCCCAGAGAAATGTTGCAGGTCCCGTCTCCTACAGTTCCAGTACCCACTGCAGCAGCCGCATTATCTCCAGCTCCTGCTGCAATCACCGTTTTCTCTGAAATGCCAAGTTCGGCAGCAAGCTCCGGCTTCAAGGTGCCCACTGCTTCAAAACTTTCAAATACTTTGGGCAGCCATTCCTGCTGAATGCCGCAAATACTGCACATTTCCTGCGACCAGCAGCGGTTCTTTACATCAAAGAACAGCGTACCAGAGGCATCCGAGACATCGCTACAATGAACGCCGCTCAGACGGTACGCAAGGTAATCCTTTGGCAGCATAATCTTTCGGATTCTTGCAAAATTCTCCGGTTCATGCTTCTTGATCCATAGCACCTTGGGCGCCGTAAATCCTGCAAAGGAAATATTTGCCGTATACTTTGACAAGTTTTCTTTACCAATCTCCTCGTTTAAATATGCAGATTCTTCCGCAGTCCGCCCATCGTTCCACAAAATAGCCGGGCGGATGACCTCATCTTTATCATCCAATATCACCAGACCATGCATCTGCCCACCGAAACTGATTCCGGCTACCTGCGATTTATCACTGCCCTGCAGAAGTTCCTGTATCCCTGCCACCGTCTCCCTGTACCAGTCCTCAGGATTCTGCTGAGACCAGCCGGGCCTGGGAAAACTGATGGGATATTCCCGATTGACAATCTTTAAAATTTTCCCATCCCCCTGCATGAGCAGGAGCTTAACCGCTGATGTTCCAAGATCAATTCCTATGTAATTCATGAACGACTCCTTTCGCTTCTATGTTTATGTGCACGTGCACGGTTTTATTTATTATAATCCTCTTATTCAAATTTTACAATAGTTTTCCATATTATCTCATAATTTTATATATAGTTGACAACAGATAACCGCCTTATTTGTGCACTTTTTTATATTGTTATCCGGCATAATAATACCAAAAGGTCTTGCTGCCAAAGGCAGCAGAGACATCTTGAACAAAGTGGGCAAGCCCACTTCAACTCCCCTAGCCCCTCACTCATGAGGGGATTGCACACTTTGCTGCGCCGAGTGCGGATTTGTCCTAAGGGGTACCAGGCTTGCCTGGGGGATTCCTTAGGACGGTGCTTTAGCGACTAATACCTATTGCACGAGTGCGCATATTATTTTTATCATATAGGAAGACACTTTCACGCTTTAGCGTGACAAGGTCTTTCCTATATGAGAACAAAAAGTGTTTGGAAAGCTAGCTTTCCACAGCACTTTTATGTGCAAAGTGTTCACAGCACAGAGTGATGTGAACCTTTTGGTATTCCATAAATAGCAGTAATTGTGTAAAATGAGGTTTTTCAAATACCATATAAGTGAATTCATTTTATACATATATCCCTAAAACAAGCAAACTCAAAATAAGACATATTGGTATCATACAAACGCAAAATAAACTCAAAATAAGACACATTTGACTTATACTTTAAACCAAATTATAATATTGATAATTGATTTACATCGGAGGTTTTCTATGGCAACTATGAAAGAAATCGCGGCTTTATCCGGCGTCTCAAGAGGTACTGTAGACCGGGTCTTAAACCATCGGGGTTCTGTAAATCCTGACACAGCTGCGCGGGTATTGGAAATTGCAAAGGAACTGAACTACCAGCCCAACAAGGCAGGTCTGATGCTTGCTGCCCAAAAAAGGAACCTAAAAATTGGCGTTATCCTGTTCCAGGATTCAAATCCTTTTTTTCAGGAAGTGTTAAAGGGCGTCTATGCCAAGGCAGAAGAACTGTCTGGCTACAACTGCCAGGTGCTGGTGCGCCAGGTATCTTTTGATGCGCATTGCCAAAAAAATGCCATTGAGGAATTGGAGCACGAAGGTATCCATGGGCTTGCCATATCTCCCTTCAATGCCCCCTCCATTGCTGCTGAAATCAACAGGCTCTGTGACAAAGGCATCCCGGTTATCACAACCAATACGGACATCCCCTCCCGGCGCCTGGCATATGTGGGAAGCAATTATTTTCTTTCCGGCCAGACTGCTGCCGGCCTTCTAGGACGCATGACCTTTGGGAACGTCATCGTGGGGATTATCACCGGCTCATCCCATATCCTCTGCCATACAGACAGAATTGCCGGTTTTCGGGAAACTATTGAAAAATATTATCCTCATGTGAGGATTATAGACGATATTGTGGAAAATCACGATGACGACGAAGAAAGCTACCGCAAAGTAACGGAACTTCTGCAAAGCCATCCTGAACTCAATGCTTTATTTTTTTCGGCTGCCGGGGTTTATGGCGGCTGCCGCGCGGTTTCTTCTCTTGGGCTGTGCAAAAAGATGAAGATTTTTACTTACGACAATGTAACGACCACAGCTGAACTCATCCGTCAGGGCATTATTACCGCAACCATCTGCCAGCAGCCCTTTCAGCAAGGCTACCGTCCCTTAGAACTGCTCTCGCGTTACTTGTTAGAAGGAATTATGCCGGAACAAGAGTTTCTGTATGTCCCTACCGACATCCGTATCCGGGAAAATTTATAGCAGGAAAACTCAAACCACGGAAAT
>CANOFO010000158.1 GCA_947565305.1 uncultured Lachnospiraceae bacterium
CGAAGTTGGGGAGAGCCCTGATGTCTCCTATCGTTTTTCAAAGAAGTAAAAAGGATGCTGGGAGGATGCCTTAGGTCTCGTAGAACAGCCAAAGAGGTAAAATGACCTAAGGAGGGACCATATGAACATCACCGAATACGAACGCTCTCAGGAGACAAAACCTCACGGACACGATAATTTTCCCTTCAACATCTATCTGTGCAGCATCCCTTTGGATTTTACAGTTGTGCCAACTCACTGGCACAATGATATGGAAATCATATATATCAAAAAAGGAACTGGGACCATCACCGTTGATTTGCTTCCTTATCAAGTATCTAAAGGTGATATCATTGTCGTGCCTCCAGGACAGCTTCATTCCATAGAACAGTTTTCCAACTGTTCCATGGAATACGAAAATATCATCTTTAAATTGTCTATGCTGATGGCGCCGCAGGGGGATATCTGCACGGAAGAGTATTTCCAGCCTATGAAACATGGAAAAATCCTTCCAGACACACTCTACACGCAGAACTCTCCGCAGTACCCTGAGCTATGCCGCTGCCTGGATTCTATCGACTGTATCTGCCAGGACTTCCTTCCGGGCTGCCAGCTTGCCATCAAAGGGCAGCTTTTCTCGTTTTTCTATGAGCTTTCCAAGTCCTTTCACAAAGAGTCGTCTCATAGGAACAATAAATCCCTCGACCGGCTGAAAGGGCTGCTTAAGCATGTGGAGACAAATTACAGAGAAAAAATCTCCATCGCAGACGCCGCGAGGATTTGCGGTTTCAGCCAGTCACATTTTATGAAATTTTTTAAGGCGAGCATAGGGGTATCTTTTACAGACTATCTGAACGATTACCGGATTACCATGGCATCCAGGCTTTTAACCTCCTCTTCCGACACCGTTGTCAACATTGCCGCAGAGACAGGCTTTGAGAATCTTTCTTATTTTAACCGGGTGTTTAAGAGGAAATACCAGTGTACGCCTACGGAGTTCCGCAGGAAGTAGGGGTATGGGGGTATCTTTTCTATTCTTTCTCCGTTGCATTTCCTTCCACTGACAGAAAAATCCGTTTCTCTACGAAAACCCTCTCATCATCGTCCTCTCTTTCGTATACTGACGACATTAATCTAAATTGATTATGCATTCATACCCTCCAAAATCCCATTATCAAATACCGGTATCGCATTGTAACGTCCCAACAAATACTCTTTATCTATTATTTTATCATAACGTTCCTTAAAACGATATAAAGAATATATTTCAGAACTATGGTCTTCCATCCTATTCACAAACCAGATTTCATCCTGCCTGAGCAATTCTAAATCAAGCAAGTTTGAATCATGGGTAGTTGCAATTATCTGGCTTGTGTCTCCCTCTGTCAATCCATAAAACAGTTCCAGAAATCTTCGGGTAAGATTTGTATGAAGGCTTCTGTCAATCTCATCGATAAAAATTACTCTATTGCCGTTATGCTCATAAAACAAAGGTATCAAGTCAAACAGCCTTTGCGTTCCATCCGATTCCTCCAAATAATCAAATAATTCCTGACCATTGCCATGATTTTGCATCATTTTCGTTGTAATAATGTTGCCTTTCTTATCTTTGCGTAATGAATACATCTGATTATTCACTTTAAACATTACAGGTTCGTCTTGAATATCATTAGAAATTCTGATTTTTAGTTTTTCTGCTTCCTCCCTCGGAATACCATCAAAAATTTTATCAAACTCCATATAGCCCAGTTTAGATTCCACAGCTTCAATCCCCGTATCAAAATATTTCAACAACTGAGAAAAAATTTCCCTGATGACTTCATCCTCGACCATCTGATTTAATGCGCTGTATTGGCTGGTAGGAAATATAATTATCATACTTTGAAACCATAAAAAAACATCCAAAATTTCAGAAAAAATCCCCTGCTTTCCATTGCTTCTTTCAGCAACATCACTCAAAATACTTTTTTTCTTCATGCTGTCAGAAATATCTTCTCCGAAATCTTCCAGATAAAATTTCCATCTTGTCCTTTCTTCAGCAGCCTTTATTTTGGCTTCACTCTCTGTATGCTGTACGCCTTTTTCATCTATATTCCTATTAAAAATATAAGTCTCAGCGCCACTCTTTTCTATACGGACTAACCACTCTGAGAGTATTTCTTTTTCTGCATATGATATGGCAATCCCATAGGAATATTCCTTTCCTGACTGAGTAAGCAGCCGATATTCAAATACTCCCGGAGTTTTATACCCATCTTTGCAAATCCGAAAATATTTCTTATTTAAATCTACCGTATCCAAACCATTTAATATGATATCTCTTGAAAAATCAATTGCCCTGATTAAATTACTCTTTCCTCCTGCATTGGCGCCATAAATAAGCCCTGTTTTTAAAATTTTTTTGCCATTACCATTTAAGATATGTTCTTTGTGCCTGACTACCTTAGAGGCCACCATAGAGATTGTCTGTGTCGTTTTAAAAGATAGATAATTACTTACCGAAAATCCTATAAACATCTTTTTCTGCTCTCTTTCTTTTCATTATAATGCATTTATTATATTGTGAATAATTCTCTTTTGTCAATGTTTATATATATTTTTACCTTATTTTCTGTTTCAAATCAGAGTTTTCTTCTCATTTTATTCTTTACAACACTCTTTTTCATTAATTTTATGGAAACAGTAACTTTTATATCCACCTTAAACTACTGCTAACAACTCAAAAACCTCGCCCTCATTATGGATATTCCATAACAAGAAGTGAGGTTTTGTGATTAATCTTTTTAAGCAAACCTAAGATTGCAAATTACTGTTTATAGCAAATAGCCATTATTTATAGCATACAATCTTGCCAAAGTCCGCCTTGAGGGAAGCTCCGCCAACAAGTCCGCCGTCAATATCCGGCTTGGAGAACAGCTCTGCTGCATTTCCTGCATTGACAGAACCGCCGTACTGGATACGGATGGATTCTGCAGTAGCCTCATCGTATACCTCTTTGATGCAGGTACGGATTGCTGCACATACTTCCTCTGCCTGGTCAGAAGTTGCCGTCTCGCCTGTTCCGATTGCCCAGATTGGCTCATATGCAATTACTGCTGTCTTTGCCTGGTCAGCAGTTACATTCTGGAATGCAATCTTAATCTGCATACGAATCCAGTCAATATAAATCCCCTGTTTTCTCTGTGTTAAAGTCTCTCCACAGCAGATAATGGGTGTGATACCATGCTCAAACGCCTTGAGCACTTTCTTGTTAACAGTCTCGTCTGTCTCTGCAAAATATTCTCTTCTCTCGGAATGTCCGATGATTACATATTTTACGCCAGCATCGGTCAGCATATTGGGAGCAATTTCTCCAGTGTACGCACCGCTCTCCTCATAATACATATTCTCTGCGCCAATATTGATATTAGAACCCTTTGCAGCCTCCATAGCCGGAATGATGTCGATTGCCGGTACGCAAAATACCACATCAACCTCATCATTAGCAACTAAAGGTTTTAACTCATTCACCAGAGCAACTGCCTCGCTCGGTGTCTTGTTCATTTTCCAGTTTCCTGCAATAATTTTCTTTCTTGCCATATTCTTATCCTCTTTTTCTTCTCTATTATTATTTATTTGCCAATCGCTAGTTGCTTCTATAGCTAAGTCCGTTCGCCTGACATAAAATTTTGCTTGCAAAATTTCTGCGCCATGGGCATTCAGCTCTGCTGAAACTTCCTCTTGCCCATGTGCGCATCCTAAGCAACAAACAAATAGCTGAAAGCTATTTGTTTGTTGCTGCTGCTACTCCAGGAAGCTCCTTGCCCTCTAAGAATTCCAGAGAAGCTCCGCCGCCAGTGGAAATATGGCTCATCTTATCGCCAAAGCCCAACTGATTTACTGCTGCTGCGGAATCGCCGCCGCCAATGATAGTGGTCGCATCTGTCTCTGCAAGCGCCTTTGCAACTGCAATGGTTCCTTCTGCCAAAGTCGGATTCTCAAATACGCCCATCGGTCCGTTCCATACTACGGTCTTTGCAGATTTCACAGCGTCTGCAAACAGCGCTGCCGTCTTAGGTCCGATATCACAGCCTTCACGGTCTGCCGGCATCTTGTCAGACTCATAAACTTCTACGTCTACCGGTGCGTCAATCGGATTGGGGAACTCTGTAATAGTTGCAGAATCAACCGGCAGCAATAATTTCTTGCCAAGCTTCTCAGCCTTAGCAATCATTTCCTTGCAGTAATCAAGCTTGCTGTCATCAACCAGAGATTTTCCAATCTCATTGCCCTGTGCCTTTAAAAATGTATAAGCCATTCCGCCACCGATAATCAGTGTATCGCATTTCTCAAGCAGGTTAGAGATAACGTTTAATTTGTCAGCAACCTTTGCTCCGCCCAAAATTGCTACGAACGGTCTTACCGGATTCTCTACTGCATTGCCAAGGAAATCAATTTCTTTCTGCATCAAATATCCAACGGCTGCGGTGTCAACCAACTCAGAAACTCCAACGTTAGAGCAGTGTGCTCTGTGGGCAGTTCCGAATGCATCATTTACAAAGATGTCACACAGAGATGCCAAATCTTTGGAGAATGCCTCACCATTCTTGGTCTCTTCCACTCTGTAACGTGTATTCTCAAGCAAAATAACCTCGCCGTCCTTCATTCCCTCAACTGCTGCCTTGGCATTTGGTCCAACCACCTCAGGGTCTGCTGCAAATTTAACTTCCTGTCCCAACAGCTCTGTCAATCTTGCTGCTACAGGTGCCAGAGATAATTCCGGCTTAGGCTCTCCCTTAGGCTTGCCAAGATGTGAACAGAGAATAACCTTGCCGCCGTCTGCAATCAATTTCTTGATGGTAGGCAGTGCCGCGACCAAACGGTTCTCGTCTGTAATCTTGCCTTCCTTTAAAGGCACATTAAAATCACATCTGCAAAGTACGCGTTTTCCGCTTACATTGATATCATCTACTGAAACTTTATTTAAAGCCATTTTTCATTTCCTCCTAAAAAATAATATACTTTCTTCTATAATACGGTCTTTCCTATAGAATAAAAAAGAGTCCGGTCCATAAAAGACCGGACCCTTTCTGAGTCTTATCTGCACTCTGGCAGCCTGTCGCCTGAAAAGGTAGTCTGCCGTGCAGTTATGCTTCTATAATTCATATAAGGTAGTTCCACTCGACTAACACGCCAGCAGCACCTACGGCTTGCTGCCGCTAAGTCTCGGGAACGGCTTTCACACTAACCTCGAACTGCACCTACGGCTTGTTCTCGCTAAGTGTTTAATGCCTCGCTAAGTGTCCAATGCCTCAATGCCTATGCTAACTCACTGAAATACTTGATTGTACGAACCATCTGGCTGGTATAGCTGTTCTCGTTGTCATACCAGGAAACAACCTGTACTTCATATAAATCATCAGAAACCTTGGAAACCATGGTCTGAGTTGCATCGAACAGGGAACCAAATCTCA
>CANOFO010000159.1 GCA_947565305.1 uncultured Lachnospiraceae bacterium
AACAAAATTCGCCCCTTCATAAGAACGCATTAGTGTACCATGCATATTATAAGGATATACCTTGGTTGATTCAGAAGAATCTTCTTTAATAAATTTATAGAAATCCTGCGTACCAAACATATATTCAAAGAATAACTTTGTAAATGTCTTTGCATTCTCTTGTTTTTCGATGCTGTCATTCTGATTTGCAATCCCCAATCTTTTTATTTCTTTAATGAAAAGTTCAATAATAGGAGCATAAAAAATATCCATTTTTTCTTCCACGCATGACCATTTCCCATACTTTTGGGCATAAACGTCAATTTTTGACAATATCACCTTCATATTAATCAAAAATTCTTCACTACAGTGAAACTGACCATTTGTCCATTCTTTTGCAAAATCAGGGTCTTCCGTAATCCTTGGGTGCTTAACAGCTTCGTGATTATTCTTGCAGCTTATCCCAATATCGCTTATCTGCTCTGTATACAATTTATCCCGATAAATGGCAAAATCAATATCCCTGACATCTCCTTTGATTCCTGCACGGTCTGGCATAGCCCTAAGTACGCCATAAACCGGACTGCGGCTTCTTAATATCGGCTCTGCTTTACAGAGATACCTTGCAGCTGCCCGGGCTGCCCTGTTATATTTATTCAAGGATGTCTGCAAACGAATCGTTTCCATCCTCTCTTCGTCATCTGGCTCTTCCTCCGGTTCTTCCACCATCTGATATGCCCTTTCAATATTTTTATAATTTTTATCTTTTATGATTTCAATTCTGTCTGATTCCCAACCATTATTTTTAAGTTCTCTGTACAGTTCTACCAATGAAGCATATTCAAATGCCTTTCCTGTAATTACAGTATTTGTAATCCGGCGGTCAACTTTTATTTCTGCTTCTGGATTCTCCATATTTAACAATGGTCTTAAATCTTCCACCGTCAATATTTTATAAACTTCTGCTGCAATTGCCTCTGCCAGCTTCACAGGAACAGCATTCCCTATTTGCTTATATTTGCTGTCCAAATCTCCACAGAATTCCATATCTGGCGGAAATGTCTGGATTGCTGCTGCCTCTTTGTAGCTTAGCCTTCTATTAATCCCTACGAATTCAAATTTGTCTACATCTTTAAATTCCATGCCGTCCGAATCTGGGCTTAGAGGCACTTGTTTTGCCATCGCCGGGATTGTAAAAGACACGTCATTATAATCTCTTTTCCTGTTGCGCGACATATATCTGGATGAGAATGATGCCTGGCACACGTCATCCATATTTACTTCTTCCATATTACTCAGAGCCTCTTTGAGCGTAACGACTTTGGTATCTCCAGAAGGGAAAATATAAGCCCCTCCATGACATATTTCATTCTTGATTCCTATGAAAATAACCCGCATCCTGTCTTGTGGAACTCTAAAATTCTTGGCATTCACGGTAGGCGCGGACATTGTATACCCTAATTCTGAAAAATCTTCGATAATCTTATTGAATACTGCTCCATCACCTAACGTTTTAATGCCGATTACATTCTCCGCCACAATGACTTTAGGATGTTTTAACTTTACCATCTCCACAAAATGTCTGTATAAAACATTCCGTGAATCGTCTACCTGCCTGGGACCCGCCAATGAAAACCCCTGGCAGGGAAAACCTCCCAGCACAACATCTACCTCAACGCTCGGCAAAACTTTAGATAAATCCAATTTGGAAATATCTCCACATTCAATAATTGTGCAGTCACTCTCCGCTTTCCTGTTTCCATCTTTATCATAATTTGCCCATTTATCATATGTATCACATGCGTCCTTATTAAAATCATTTGCCCAGAGAATCTGAAAGCCCTTGTTATGAAACCCCATATCAAGCCCCCCGGCTCCTGAAAACATGGATATCACCTTAAAACCCATCTCATAACCTCCATTTATCCTGTGACACCTTTATATCCTACAAATTACTTACACCAGACTGTATAAACAAATCTGTTTATCTAACAAGGCGAATTTTTCACAGTAAAATACTGCCACATAAAACATCAATCTGATTATCCTGAAACTTATTTGCAAATATCTCTTTTATCAGATATCCGTCCTGATATCCCAATTTAGGGAAAAAATAAACCTCATCTGAAAAAGTATCAACAATCAATCCATAGTGATTTATATTTTTACAAAACATATTAAGCCTTTCTAACAACATTGACTTATATTCTCTTTCGCCTCTAAAAACAACCATTTTGCTCTTCAGAAGAAATTCTTTGTCTTCCAACAGCCTATCTAAGTAAACAATTTTATCTGCTGTCAATGATTTTCTTCCATAAAAGTAAGCATGGATTTTGACAAGATTCATCTCCATACATCCTCTCCTTACAATACCCCAAACAGCCCCTTGATATCTGCTTCATCCATAATCCTGTCACTGGGCTTTCCTTCATTGGCAAGCATTTCTTCCACTTTACTGGCAAGGGTTACGTCAATAAAACGCCCTACATCAATGCCGCGCAGTTCAAAGAACAGTAACGGCTGCTCATCCAGGCGCACACCCACGCCATAAAGGACGGCAGAAACATGCTTGCACATCAGCGCCCAGTCCGGGCAGCTGCATTGGAAGCTGATTTCTTTCGGCGTTGGGAAAAATCCGTCCTTGCCCTGAAACAGTTCCTGCATCTCCACAGGGAAGTTTCCGGACATCAGCTCCTCAATATTTTCCATCTTCCTGCCGCATTTTTCAATAATATTCTGGCATTTCTCCTCCGAAAGGGGACTGATACGAATTTCTACTTTGTATGGGGTTTTCCGCGTCCCCTGCACACGAGCGAGAATTTTGCCCTTTTTTATCTTTAAATCCAGTACTGCGCCTGTCCTCACGTAACGTTTGCCTCTATCCAGGCGGTTTTCATAATCTGCATACTGCTCAAGATTGCTGCACCACGCTTTGCCCCACCAATTTTTCACAATCGTCCTGCCCTGAACCACAACCGGCTCCAAAATATTTCCCTTTTTTTGTTCTTTCTTCCTGCTAGCCGCGGCATTTTTCTTCAGTTCTGACGCATTTGGCTGGCTATAAAAACCTGTGTCCCAATATTTACTCATCTATATATCCTCGCTATCTGCATAATTTGCCCACTACCCCTCATCATGAGTTCCGCATTTCTATTTTCCTATATCGAGCCGCAGCATTGACATCAATTCCTCATTGCTCATCTCCGTAATCCATTTCCCGCCGCCGGAGCCTATGACATTTTCTGCCAGTTCTTTCTTGGATTCTATCATAGCGTCAATTTTTTCCTCAATTGTGCCTTCACAGACCAGCTTGTACACCATAACATTCTTCTTCTGCCCAATCCGAAATGCACGGTCCGTTGCCTGATTTTCCACAGCAGGATTCCACCAGCGGTCAAAATGGATGACATGGTTTGCTTTGGTAAGATTCAGTCCTGTTCCGCCAGCTTTTACAGAAACCACCAGAAACGGCACATAACTTTCCCCCTGAAATTTTTCCACAATCTTCCCCCGCTTTGCCACAGGTGTCCCTCCATGCAGGACATAGCCTTTTGCATGGAAGATGCCGTTCAGGAAATCTGCCAGATATTCTGTAATTTCTTTAAATTGTGTAAATACGATGACGCGTTCTCGTTTCTCAAAAATAGTTTCACAGAGTTCTTTTAAAAGCAGCATCTTGCCGCTTTCATTCTCAGCATAACCGGCCTGTCCCAAATACTGATCTGGATGGTTGCAGATTTGCTTTAACTTCATAATTGTTGTAAGCACAATTCCGCTGCGCTTAATTCCTTCCGTCTCCTCAATCAGACGCTCCATATCCGCGACCACCTTGCGGTACAGGACAATCTGCTTCTTCGTGAGTGTGACATAATCTACTGTTTCCAGCTTTTCCGGCAAATCTGAAATAATATTTTTATCTGTCTTCACGCGTCGCAGCATAAAAGGAGATACCATGGTTTTTAACTTCATATACCCTTCCGGATGCTCCTCTAACTGCTTGCAGTATTCGTGGAACTCCTCAGAACCTCCTAAAAGACCTTTGTTGAGAAAATCAAACAGAGACCAAAGGTTTGTAAGGTCATTTTCTATCGGCGTTCCGGTCATGATGATACGCATCCTGGCTTTCAGCTTCTTAATTTCCCTGGTCTGCTTGGTACCGGGATTTTTAATCGCCTGCGCTTCATCCAGCACCACACAGTCCCATTCTATATCCTGCAATTCTTTGATTCGTGCAGCCATTCCATAGGTAGTAATTGTCAGAAATGACTGCTGTTCCTGAAAAATTTTCGCAAGGTTTGGCGCTGTCTTCCCATGAAGGAGCAGCACATCCATTTCCGGCGAAAATTTCTTCGTTTCCTTCTGCCAATTTCCCAACAGGGATGCTGGGATTACCAGAAGCACCCGGGCATTTTTCTTAGATTTACGCAGTTTTTCCAGGTAAGCAAGTACCTGTACCGTCTTGCCCAGCCCCATATCATCTGCCAGGCAGGCGCCAAACCCCAGCTTGTCCATATAATTCAGCCAGGTATAACCACTCTTCTGGTAAGGACGGAGGGTAGCGCAAAAACTCTTTGGCAGAGCCAATTTGCGTATATTGTCCGGCTTCCGCAGATTTGCCAAAAGCCCTGAGAGCCATTTCCCATTGGAAATAATTGGTCCTACATCTGCTTTTCCTCCTGGATTGCCCAACTCCATCTGCATAGCAGAAAGAAGCGTTACCTCCCCCGGCAAATCTTCCATCTGTGCCAGAAGCTCCCGAAGCCTTTTATGATCCACCTCAACCCATTTCCCTTTCAGCAAGGCAAGCCCTTCCGTCTGTGCCAAAAGCATTCGGATATCATCTTCTGTCAAAACCATGCCATCTGCTGTCAGTTTAGGCTGCACGGAAACCAGAGTGTCAAATCCCAGCATAGAAGGCTTTTCCTCTCCCAGGCTTACAGACATCGACACCATGGCTGATTTCTTCTTCCACCAATTGGGAATGCGACACAAAATTCCGGTTCTTTCAATCAATTCTATATCTTTTAAAAATGTGTATGCCTCTTCTGACGTCAGGCGCAGGGGATGGAACATTTCTCCCCGCTCCATAAATCCAGCTATCAGCTCCGACACCTCCGCTGCACGGTTTAAGCAGGATAAAAGCGCAAGAAGCTTTTCTCTCTCATTCCCATACTCCGTTAAAGCATATTTTAGCGGTACGTGCTTCACTTTGCCATCTTCCCCTGTAGTAGCATAAGTGGCAAGAAAGGCAAAGGGAAATTCATCTTCCTTGCTTTCCACCAAATGGAAAAAAATCCGTTCCGGCACATGAAGATGCTGGCTCTTCTCAGTAAGGTACAGCTCTACCGTTCCCTCATAAGCTGCAATCTCTTCTGCAAACACTTCTGTCAGCCGTTTAAAGATATTGCGAATCCATTTCTC
>CANOFO010000160.1 GCA_947565305.1 uncultured Lachnospiraceae bacterium
TTCTTTACTTTTATACTGGCAAAGCACCCAGTAGGTTATTTGTTGCTCTTGTCATCGCTGTCTAACCATTTGATGATGTAATGGCAAGCCACACCAGCCGCAACAGCGATAAAAAAAGAAATGAAAAAATCCAACGCCGACACCTCCTTCCTGTTGCCAGGTTTCAGTGAGCAACGTTAAAATTATAAATTTTGCCTGGGTTCTTGCAACCCCCATTACGGATTATAAATATCTACATCTTTTAAAATAGGCAAAACAGGGATGAGGAGAAACATTCTCTTGACATTTCTCCTCATCCATACCATAAAATCTGTTCTAAATTTTATGGTTTATCACTGTTTGATTCCAATACGAACCAAGGCCCGCTGCAACGCAATCTCTGCACGCGCTACGTCAATGTCCGCTGCATGGTTACGCAGACGTTCTTCTGCCCTGGCTTTTGCAGCCTCTGCACGCGCCACATCAATCTCATCCGGCCACTCAGCAACTTCTGCCAAAAATGTGACCTTCTCGCCGAGAATCTGTACAAATCCCGCGTGAATAGCGGCTTCTTTCTGCCCACCAGATTCCGTAATTGTCACTATTCCGGGCGCCAGTACCGTGGTCAGTGGGATATGGTGCTTATAGACGCCAAGCTCTCCATCTACCGAGTTGAACTCTACCATGGAAGCCTCACCCTCGTAAAAAATTCGGTCCGGCGTGATTATCTGCAACTGAAAATACTTGTTTTCCTCTGCCATGTGAACACCCCCTATTTCATGCGGGCGCGAACATCATCAATGGAACCTGCATTCAGGAAATGACCTTCGGGAACATCATCATGCTTGCCTTCCAGAATCTCCTTGAAGCCGCGAAGCGTCTCAGCAATCGGTACATATTTGCCATCCATACCAGTAAACTGTGTTGCCACAAAGAACGGCTGGGAAAGGAATCTCTGTACTTTTCTTGCACGGTTTACAATCAACTTATCATCTTCAGACAGTTCATCCATACCAAGAATTGCAATAATATCCTGTAACTCTTTATATCTCTGTAAAATCTCCTGCACACCGCGAGCTACTTCAAAGTGCTCCTGTCCTACGACACGCGGGTCTAAGATACGGGAAGTAGAATCCAATGGGTCTACTGCCGGATAAATTCCAAGTTCTGAAATTGAACGCGACAATGTCGTAGTTGCATCCAGATGTGCAAACGTAGTTGCCGGAGCAGGGTCTGTCAAATCGTCTGCCGGCACATAGACTGCCTGCACGGAGGTGATAGAGCCGCTCTTGGTTGATGTGATACGTTCCTGAAGCGCACCCATCTCAGTCTGCAGCGTTGGCTGGTAACCAACTGCGGACGGCATACGTCCAAGCAGCGCCGACACCTCAGAACCTGCCTGCGTGAAACGGAAAATATTATCAATAAACAAAAGCACGTCTTTCCCGCCCTTGTCACGGAAATACTCTGCCATGGTAAGACCTGTCAAACCGACACGCATACGCGCTCCAGGCGGCTCATTCATCTGCCCGAATACCATACAAGTCTTATCGATAACCCCGGATTCCTGCATCTCATAATAAAGGTCATTTCCTTCACGTGTACGCTCACCAACACCGGTAAATACGGAATACCCGGAATGCTCTGTAGCAATATTATGAATCAGTTCCTGAATCAGCACCGTCTTACCTACGCCGGCGCCGCCGAAAAGACCAATCTTACCACCTTTCTGATAGGGGCAAAGCAAGTCAACGACTTTAATACCCGTCTCCAGCATCTCTGTGGAGGTCGCCTGTTCCTCAAATGTTGGGGCTTTTCTATGAATTGGCATGAATTCTACATTCTTAGGCGGTTCTTTCTCATCAATCGGCTCGCCCAATACGTTGAACATACGTCCCAATGTCTGCTCACCAACCGGAATACTGATGGAAGCCCCGGTTGCTTGTGCATCCATTCCCCGGACCAGACCGTCCGTAGGACCCATGGCAATACATCTTACCGTATCATCACCCAGATGTTGGGAGACCTCTACCACCAGCTTTTTTCCGCTGTCATCAAGCGGAATGTTGATGGCTTCGTTAATCTCCGGCAGGTTGCCCTCGGAAAACTTGATATCCAAAACGGCACCGATAATCTGAGTGATCTTACCTATATTCTTTTCTGCCATAATTTCACTCCTTATAATTGTTATCCCAGGCTGAATCATCTCTCAGCCTGATTTCTCTCAGACCAGATTACCTCTCAACCTAAGTAGTAATCAGAAGTGCACACTTGCACTTCTGCCGCGGGCGGTTCGCTGCATTTATGCAGCTTCTTCCTCTGAACCGCCCTGCGATTAATTCAGACCAAATTACTTCTCAGCCTGATTTCGGATTCAGAAAAACCGCATGGTTTTTCTGCCGCGGCTGCCCCGCCGCATTTATGCGGCATTCTCCTTTGGGGCAGACTGCGATATACAGGCAATATACCTAAACGCAAAGCGTTTAGGATATTGCCTCTGCACCAGCAATAATCTCGGTAAGCTCCTGTGTAATGGAGCCCTGGCGCGCCCTGTTATATTTCAATGTCAAATCACTAATCATTTCATCTGCATTGCTTGTAGCGGAATCCATCGCCTGCATCCTGGCGCCATTCTCACTGGCTACCGCTTCCACCAATGCCCCATAAAAAAGGCTGGTGAGGTACTTGGGAACAATCATGTCCAATGCTTCTTCTTCATTTGGCTCGTAATTCATCAGCAGATTGCTGTCCGCCTCCTGCAGTTCCGTCTCATCGAATTCAATCGGAAGCAGCTTTAGCAATGTAGGCTCATGGCTTACCGTATTCTTGAAATGCGTGTATGCCAGATAGATTTCCCCTATCTCGCCCTTGCTGAACGCGTCTAGGACTTCCTTGCAGATTACAACTGCATCCTCATAGACAGGCCCCTCGATCACGTCCGAATAATCAGCCTTTATCTCATAGCCCCTGCGTACCAGCTGTTCCTTTGCCTTGCGCCCAATCATATAGATCTGAGCGTCTTCCACGGCAATGCCGCTGCTGGTGACAAGCTTTACGACATTGCCATTATATCCGCCTGCAAGTCCACGGTTCGACGCAATCGTAATGATTGCCTTCTTTTTCGAATCTCCGGCCTGCAAATAAGGATGGCTGATACTGCCGCTTCTTGCAAGCATGGAGGCTACTGTCTGATACATATGGTTGAAGTATGGGTTGGACTGCTCCGCACGGTTCCGCGCTTTCTGCAATTTAACAGTAGAAACAAGCTTCATGGCTTTTGTGATTTGCTGCGTACTCTGTATGCTGCCTTTTCTTCTTTTAATGTCCCTCATGGACGCCATAATGATTCACCACCTAACTGATTTCCTACTCTACTTAAACTGTGCCTTGCACTCCTCAATTGCTTTCACCAGCTTCTTCTCCGTATCCTCTTTGATTTCCTTATCGGTACGGATAGCTTCTGGAATCTCCGGATATTTCGTATCTATAAAGTCAAACAGTTCCTCCTCAAAACGGAGAATATCTGCAACCGGAACATCCAAAAGATATTTCTTAGTCGCTGCATAAATAATCATAACCTGGTACTCTACAGCCATCGGCTTGTACTGCGGCTGCTTGAGCATCTCGCGGATTCTCTCGCCCTGTGCAAGCTTCTCCGTAGTGTCTGCATCCAACTCCGAACCGAACTGTGCAAATGCAGCAAGTTCACGGAACTGTGCCAACTCCACACGGATAGGTGCTGCAATCTTCTTCATCGCCTTAATCTGCGCCGCACCACCTACACGTGATACAGACAGACCAGCATTGATTGCCGGGCGGAATCCTGAGTTAAACATTTCTGTCTCCAAATAAATCTGACCATCTGTAATGGAAATTACATTGGTAGGAATATATGCCGAAACGTCTCCCGCCTGTGTCTCAATGATAGGCAAGGCTGTCAAAGAACCGCCTCCCAGCTTCTCAGACAATCTGGCTGCACGTTCCAAAAGCCTGGAATGCAGATAGAATACATCGCCAGGATATGCCTCACGTCCTGGCGGACGGCGAAGCAGCAAGGAAAGGGTACGGTAAGCAGTCGCATGTTTACTGAGGTCATCATAGACAACAAGCACATCCTGCCCACTTTCCATCCATTCCTCTCCAATCGCACATCCTGCATAAGGTGCGATATACTGTAACGGTGCAAGCTCACTGGCTGTGGATGCCACTACCGTGGTATAATCCATAGCGCCGAACTCTTCAAATGTCTTGACAATCGTTGCAACGGTAGAAGCCTTCTGACCGATTGCCACATAAATACATTTTACTCCCTGACCTTTCTGGTTGATAATCGTATCAACGGCAATCGCCGTCTTACCTGTCTGGCGGTCGCCGATAATCAGCTCACGCTGTCCCCTTCCAATCGGTATCATGGAGTCAATCGCCTTAATACCTGTCTGCAGCGGCGTATCTACGGACTTTCTGGAGATAACGCCGGATGCAACTCTCTCAATCTGCCTGTATTTTGTAGTCTCAATGGGGCCTTTTCCATCAATGGGCTGTCCCAAAGCATTTACTACACGTCCGGTCATGGCATCGCCTACCGGAACCTCTACTACCCTTCCCGTTGTCTTAACGGTATCGCCTTCGTTGATGTTCTTATGGTCTCCTAACAATACGGCACCAACGTTATCTTCTTCCAGATTCAACACCATTCCATAGACTTCGCCAGGAAACTCTAACAATTCGCCCTGCATGGCATTTTCCAGACCATGAATACGTGCAATGCCGTCTGCCACCTGGATAACTGTGCCAACATCAGACACCTCAAGCTGTGCGGCATACCGTTTCACCTGTTCTTTAATGACAGAACTTATTTCCTCTGGTCTTAAATTCATGGAATTATTCACCTACTTTCAACTGTATTTTCGATAATTCCCGGGTCAAAGTCATCAGCTTGCTCTTCACGCTGCTGTCAATTACTCTGTCTCCAATCCGAATTACCAAGCCGCCGATTAAACTTTCATCCACATCATAGTGCATCTCAAATTCAACATATTTCGTGGTCTCTAACAACTTTTTCTTCACCTGCTCCTTCTGACTGTCCGAAAGCGGCATAGGCGCAGTCACGTAAGCGGTGCCGATATTTTTATATTCCTTTACCTGGTCAATGAAATATGCAAACACAGATTCCATTTCACTGTAATGGCCCTTGGAGACAAGCATACGCATCAGTCCTGTAACTTCGTCCTGAACCCTGCCCTTAAATACCTGTTCCAGAATCCCTATTTTTTCTTCTTTTACGATTTTCGGGTGATTCATCAGTTTGGAAAGCTCGTTGTCTTCTTGCAGGATCTGCTGTATGCCTCTTGCCTCTTCCAACATTTCATCCACCTGACCAGATTCCACAGCAAGCTCAAACAGTGCATCCCCAT
>CANOFO010000161.1 GCA_947565305.1 uncultured Lachnospiraceae bacterium
TACAAGGTAGCGGCACGCGACGCTTCGCGTCTCCTGCCAGGTCGTCGGAAAGCATTTAAGAAATGCTCCGCATTTGCTTTCCTCCTCCTACTCCTCTTTCTGTCCATAGTAAGCATTCGCACCGTGCTTGCGGTAATAATGCTTATCCTGCAGTTCCTGAGGCGCCGGCTGGATACGCGGATTGATGGTCTCTGCGCGGTAAGCCATCTTAGCCACCTCTTCCAATACCACTGCATTATGTACAGCTTCATGTGCATCCTTGCCCCATGCAAAAGGTCCATGGTTCTTGCAGAGCACTGCCGGAACAGCCATCACATCTTTATCCATCTCCTTAAAGGAATTGACAATCAGATGCCCGGTATTCTCCTCATACGCGCCGTCAATCTCCTCTTTCGTCAGGCAGCGCACACAGGGAATTTCCCCATACATATAATCTGCGTGTGTCGTTCCATAGCAGGGAATGCTCCTTCCAGCCTGCGCCCAGCTTGTGGCGTAGGAGGAATGTGTGTGAACCACACCGCCGATTTCCGGAAATGCTTTATACAATTCCAGATGGGTTGCCGTATCAGAAGAAGGATTGTACCTTCCCTCTACTTTATTGCCCTCCAGGTCCATGACTACCATATCTTCGGGTTTCAGTTTCTCATAATCCACGCCGCTGGGCTTGATTACAAACAAACCGCTTTCTCTGTCGATAGCGCTGACATTTCCCCAGGTAAAAGTTACCAGCCCATAGCGAGGCAAGTCCATATTCGCCTCATACACTGCTTTTTTTAATTCTTCTAACATGATTATTCCTTTCTTTCATATTTGAGTCGGAAAGCATTCCAGAAATGCTTCGCATTTGCTTTCCTCCTCCTACCTTAATGAGTCTACTGCTGCTCTCTCAATCGCAAGCCCTTCACTGTAACGCTTGATGAAAGTATCGAATCCTTCCACATCCTTGGCATCCGGGCTGAGTGTCTCGCTCTCCTGCCCTGCAAATACTTTCTCTTCCAAATACTGGGATAAGGTCTCGCCTTCACCCTTATTTATCATGTAGGAAGCCAACAATGCAATTCCCCATGCGCCGCCTTCACCGGCAGTTGCCATAACGGAAACCGGTGTATTAACTGCAGCAGCCATGATTTTCTGTCCTACGCCCTTAGTCTTGAAGAGACCGCCATGTCCCATCAATACGTCAAGCTTGACATTTTCCTCTTTCATGAGGATGTCAAGGCCCGTCTTCAATGCGCCGAGCGCCGTAAACAGATGCACACGCATAAAGTTGGCAAGGTTAAACTTACTGTTCGGTGTGCGCACAAACAATGGACGGCCTTCCTCAAATCCTGTCACATGCTCTCCTGAGAAATAATTGTAAGCCAAAAGTCCGCCGCATTCCGCATCGCCTTCCATTGCTTTGTTGTACAATACGGAGAACAGCTTTGTCATGTCTACTTCTACGCCGAAGCTCTCCGCAAATTCTTTGAAAAGATTTACCCAGGCATTCAAATCAGAAGTACAGTTGTTGCAGTGAACCATTGCCACCAGGCTGCCGTCCGGGGTGGTCACTAAGTCAATTTCAGGATGGACTTTCTTGAGGTTATCCTCAAGCACTGCCATTGCAAATACAGATGTTCCAGCGGAAACGTTACCAGTACGCTGCTCTACGCTCTTCGTTGCCGTCATGCCGGTTCCTGCATCGCCTTCTGGCGGACACAATGGAATTCCAGCTTTCAGGTTGCCGCTGACATCTAACAATTTCGCACCCTCTTCGGTGAGCGTGCCGGCATTTTCTCCTGCAACCAGTACCTTCGGAATAATGTCTTCCAGCTTCCAGGGGAATCCTTCTCCTGCAATCAGTTCATTGAACTGACCTATCATCTTCTTATCAAAGTCCTTTGTTGAAATGTCAATCGGGAACATACCGGATGCCTCGCCTACGCCAAGTACCTGCTGTCCAGTCAGTTTCCAATGGATATATCCTGCCAGAGTAGTAAAATAGGTCACAGAGCTTACATGCTCTTCTTTATTCAAGATTGCCTGATATAGATGGGCGATGCTCCATCTCTGCGGAATATTGAAGTTGAATACCTCGGTCAGTTTCTTGGATGCTTCCTCTGTAATCGTATTCCTCCAGGTACGGAACGGTACCAGCAGTTCATTATCTTTGTCAAACGCCATATAGCCATGCATCATGGCGCTGAATCCAATTGCCCCTACTGTAGTCAGTGTAACGCCGTACTGGTTCTTAACATCCTCCGCCATCTTGCTGTAGCAGTCCTGCAGTCCATTCCAGATTGCATCCAGGCTGTATGTCCAGATGTTGTCTACATACTGGTTCTCCCAATCATGTGCGCCCGATGCAATCGGGGAATTGTCGCTTGCCACCAGCACTGCCTTAATTCTGGTGGAACCAAACTCTATTCCGAGGGCAGTTTTTCCGCTCTCTATATCCTGAATAATAAGATTCTTGTCCATCTTAAAAATACCTCCTCATCCTTATAATACTATTAAAGTGCTGAAAAGCAGCCGCTTTCACTGTTCCGTGAAAACGGTTGCTCTCAGACATAAACACTTTTTATTTTCCTGCAAATCCTTTGACTTTCTCATAAATGCCCTGGGCATCCAGTCCGTATTTCTCCAGCAATTTGACAGCCGGACCCGACTCTCCGAATACATCATTGACACCAATCTTGCATACCGGAGTGGGCAGCTTTGCGCTCAGGCAGTCACATACCGCACTGCCAAGTCCGCCGATAATAGAATGCTCTTCTGCCACAACCACCTTGCCAGTCTTCTTTGCCGAATTAAGAATGATGTCCTCATCCAACGGCTTAATGGTATGGATATTAATTACCTCTGCGTTGATTCCGTCTGCTGCCAACTTCTCTGCCGCTTCCAAAGCGCCGCCTACACACAGCCCGGTTGCAACGATAGTAACATCTGTTCCCTCTTTGAGAAGCACACCCTTGCCAATTTCAAATTTGTAATCCGGCTTGTCATTGATTACCGGAACTGCAAGTCTGCCAAATCTCAAGTATACAGGTCCCTCCATCTCATAAGCTGCTTCTACTGCCGCTTTTGCTTCCACGTCATCGGAAGGATTGATAATTGTCATGCCCGGGATTGTGCGCATCAAAGCAATGTCCTCATTACACTGATGGGTCGCTCCGTCCTCGCCTACAGAAATACCTGCATGGGTTGCGCCAATTTTTACATTCAGATGGGGATATCCTACAGAGTTCCTTACCTGCTCAAATGCCCTGCCTGCTGCAAACATTGCAAAAGAACTTACAAACGGAACCTTGCCGGTCGTAGCAATTCCAGCTGCGATGCCCATCATGTTACACTCTGCAATACCGCAGTCTATATGTCTTTCGGGAAATTCTTTCTTAAATACACCGGTTTGGGTAGCTGCTGCAAGATCCGCATCCAATACTACCAGATTATCATGCTTTTTCCCCAGCTCTACCAGTGCGTTGCCGTAACTGGCTCTGGTTGCAATTTTCTTTACTTCTGACATAATGCTTCACCTGCTTTCTCTAATTCTTCCATTGCCTGTGCATACTCATCATCGTTCGGCGCTTTGCCATGCCATCCAGCCTGGTTCTCCATATAGGAAACGCCTTTTCCTTTGACAGTCTTCATTACGATTGCCGTCGGCATCCCTTTGGTCTCTTTTGCTTCCTTAAACGCTGCACGAAGCTGGTCAAAATCATTTCCGTCTGCCACGTTAATCACATGGAAGTTAAATGCTTCAAATTTCTTATCAATCGGATAAGGAGAGCATACGTCTTCAATCCTGCCGTCAATCTGCAGACCATTGTTGTCCACGATAACTACCAGATTATCCAGTTTGCGGTGTCCGGCAAACATTGCTGCCTCCCACACCTGTCCTTCCTGAATCTCACCATCTCCCAACAGGGTATATACGCGATAGCTGTCATTGCTCAGTTTTGCTGACATTGCCATTCCCACTGCTGTGGAAATCCCCTGTCCCAAAGAGCCGCTCGACATATCAATGCCCGGTGTGTGCTGCAGACAGGGATGTCCCTGTAAATGAGAACCAATCTGGCGCAGCGTCTTCAAATCTTCCACCGGAAAATATCCGCGGTTGGCAAGCGTTGAATATAAGCCAGGAGCCGTATGTCCTTTGGACAGCACGAAACGGTCTCGGTCCGCTTTCTTAGGGTCTTTGGGGTCAATGTTCATTTCTTCAAAATACAAATAGGTATACACGTCTGCTGCGGAAAGGGATCCGCCTGGATGCCCAGCCTTTGCAGCATGAACAGCCGTCACGATTCCTTTACGAATCTCATTGGCTGTTTTCTGAAGTTCTAAATTTTCCATGTAAATTCTCCTTCTAAGTTATATTTTACACAACTATTCAGAACCCCACGCCACAGACATGCCAGCAGAGCTGCCACCGCCTATGCCAAGGCTTATATCTGCGGCTGAGGGGGATAATCCCCCTCACGGAAACAGCCAGTCAGCCACTTTCAGGCAAGCCTAAAGTGGCCGGCTGTCTATTTCCATGGGGTTTTGGATATTAACCAAATACTGCTAAGTAGTCTTTTTGGAACTTTGCAATTCCCTGGTCAGTCATCGGATGTTTCGTCATCTGTTCAATGACGCCATAAGGAACGGTTGCGATATCAGCCCCGGCAAGCGCGCACTGAGTCACATGCACGGTACTGCGGATACTTGCGGCAATGATTTCTGTCTGGATATCATAGTTGCTGAAAATCGTTACGATATCTTCAATCAGGCTGATTCCAAGCTGGTTGACATCATCCAGACGTCCCAGGAATGGGGATACAAAAGTTGCGCCCGCCCTGGCAGCAAGCAATGCCTGGTTTGCAGAAAAAATCAGGGTCACATTCGTCTTAATCCCTTCTGCCGCCAGAACCTTTACTGCTTTCAGGCCTTCCACTGTCATGGGAATCTTAACAATCATATTGGGATGGATTTTGGCAATCTCGCGTCCCTCTTTAATCATTCCTTCTGCATCCACAGTTGTTGCTTTTACCTCTCCGCTGATTGGTCCGTCAACAATTGTTGTGATTTCTTTGATTACCTCATTGAAATCTCTTCCTTCTTTGGCAATTAGAGATGGGTTCGTAGTTACGCCGCAGATAACTCCCATATCATTGGCTTTGCGTATATCGTCTACATTTGCTGTATCAATAAATAATTTCATGCTCTTCCCTCCTCTTTCCAAGGTATCGGCACGTGCCCCAATGCGTCACCTGCCATGTCGTCGGAAGGCATTCAAGAAATGCTTCGCATTTGC
>CANOFO010000162.1 GCA_947565305.1 uncultured Lachnospiraceae bacterium
TCTCCTGCCAGGTCGTCGGAAAGCATTTAAGAAATGCTCCGCATTTGCTTTCCTCCTCCTACTCCTCTTTCTGTCCATAGTAAGCATTCGCACCGTGCTTGCGGTAATAATGCTTATCCTGCAGTTCCTGAGGCGCCGGCTGGATACGCGGATTGATGGTCTCTGCGCGGTAAGCCATCTTAGCCACCTCTTCCAATACCACTGCATTATGTACAGCTTCATGTGCATCCTTGCCCCATGCAAAAGGTCCATGGTTCTTGCAGAGCACTGCCGGAACAGCCATCACATCTTTATCCATCTCCTTAAAGGAATTGACAATCAGATGCCCGGTATTCTCCTCATACGCGCCGTCAATCTCCTCTTTCGTCAGGCAGCGCACACAGGGAATTTCCCCATACATATAATCTGCGTGTGTCGTTCCATAGCAGGGAATGCTCCTTCCAGCCTGCGCCCAGCTTGTGGCGTAGGAGGAATGTGTGTGAACCACACCGCCGATTTCCGGAAATGCTTTATACAATTCCAGATGGGTTGCCGTATCAGAAGAAGGATTGTACCTTCCCTCTACTTTATTGCCCTCCAGGTCCATGACTACCATATCTTCGGGTTTCAGTTTCTCATAATCCACGCCGCTGGGCTTGATTACAAACAAACCGCTTTCTCTGTCGATAGCGCTGACATTTCCCCAGGTAAAAGTTACCAGCCCATAGCGAGGCAAGTCCATATTCGCCTCATACACTGCTTTTTTTAATTCTTCTAACATGATTATTCCTTTCTTTCATATTTGAGTCGGAAAGCATTCCAGAAATGCTTCGCATTTGCTTTCCTCCTCCTACCTTAATGAGTCTACTGCTGCTCTCTCAATCGCAAGCCCTTCACTGTAACGCTTGATGAAAGTATCGAATCCTTCCACATCCTTGGCATCCGGGCTGAGTGTCTCGCTCTCCTGCCCTGCAAATACTTTCTCTTCCAAATACTGGGATAAGGTCTCGCCTTCACCCTTATTTATCATGTAGGAAGCCAACAATGCAATTCCCCATGCGCCGCCTTCACCGGCAGTTGCCATAACGGAAACCGGTGTATTAACTGCAGCAGCCATGATTTTCTGTCCTACGCCCTTAGTCTTGAAGAGACCGCCATGTCCCATCAATACGTCAAGCTTGACATTTTCCTCTTTCATGAGGATGTCAAGGCCCGTCTTCAATGCGCCGAGCGCCGTAAACAGATGCACACGCATAAAGTTGGCAAGGTTAAACTTACTGTTCGGTGTGCGCACAAACAATGGACGGCCTTCCTCAAATCCTGTCACATGCTCTCCTGAGAAATAATTGTAAGCCAAAAGTCCGCCGCATTCCGCATCGCCTTCCATTGCTTTGTTGTACAATACGGAGAACAGCTTTGTCATGTCTACTTCTACGCCGAAGCTCTCCGCAAATTCTTTGAAAAGATTTACCCAGGCATTCAAATCAGAAGTACAGTTGTTGCAGTGAACCATTGCCACCAGGCTGCCGTCCGGGGTGGTCACTAAGTCAATTTCAGGATGGACTTTCTTGAGGTTATCCTCAAGCACTGCCATTGCAAATACAGATGTTCCAGCGGAAACGTTACCAGTACGCTGCTCTACGCTCTTCGTTGCCGTCATGCCGGTTCCTGCATCGCCTTCTGGCGGACACAATGGAATTCCAGCTTTCAGGTTGCCGCTGACATCTAACAATTTCGCACCCTCTTCGGTGAGCGTGCCGGCATTTTCTCCTGCAACCAGTACCTTCGGAATAATGTCTTCCAGCTTCCAGGGGAATCCTTCTCCTGCAATCAGTTCATTGAACTGACCTATCATCTTCTTATCAAAGTCCTTTGTTGAAATGTCAATCGGGAACATACCGGATGCCTCGCCTACGCCAAGTACCTGCTGTCCAGTCAGTTTCCAATGGATATATCCTGCCAGAGTAGTAAAATAGGTCACAGAGCTTACATGCTCTTCTTTATTCAAGATTGCCTGATATAGATGGGCGATGCTCCATCTCTGCGGAATATTGAAGTTGAATACCTCGGTCAGTTTCTTGGATGCTTCCTCTGTAATCGTATTCCTCCAGGTACGGAACGGTACCAGCAGTTCATTATCTTTGTCAAACGCCATATAGCCATGCATCATGGCGCTGAATCCAATTGCCCCTACTGTAGTCAGTGTAACGCCGTACTGGTTCTTAACATCCTCCGCCATCTTGCTGTAGCAGTCCTGCAGTCCATTCCAGATTGCATCCAGGCTGTATGTCCAGATGTTGTCTACATACTGGTTCTCCCAATCATGTGCGCCCGATGCAATCGGGGAATTGTCGCTTGCCACCAGCACTGCCTTAATTCTGGTGGAACCAAACTCTATTCCGAGGGCAGTTTTTCCGCTCTCTATATCCTGAATAATAAGATTCTTGTCCATCTTAAAAATACCTCCTCATCCTTATAATACTATTAAAGTGCTGAAAAGCAGCCGCTTTCACTGTTCCGTGAAAACGGTTGCTCTCAGACATAAACACTTTTTATTTTCCTGCAAATCCTTTGACTTTCTCATAAATGCCCTGGGCATCCAGTCCGTATTTCTCCAGCAATTTGACAGCCGGACCCGACTCTCCGAATACATCATTGACACCAATCTTGCATACCGGAGTGGGCAGCTTTGCGCTCAGGCAGTCACATACCGCACTGCCAAGTCCGCCGATAATAGAATGCTCTTCTGCCACAACCACCTTGCCAGTCTTCTTTGCCGAATTAAGAATGATGTCCTCATCCAACGGCTTAATGGTATGGATATTAATTACCTCTGCGTTGATTCCGTCTGCTGCCAACTTCTCTGCCGCTTCCAAAGCGCCGCCTACACACAGCCCGGTTGCAACGATAGTAACATCTGTTCCCTCTTTGAGAAGCACACCCTTGCCAATTTCAAATTTGTAATCCGGCTTGTCATTGATTACCGGAACTGCAAGTCTGCCAAATCTCAAGTATACAGGTCCCTCCATCTCATAAGCTGCTTCTACTGCCGCTTTTGCTTCCACGTCATCGGAAGGATTGATAATTGTCATGCCCGGGATTGTGCGCATCAAAGCAATGTCCTCATTACACTGATGGGTCGCTCCGTCCTCGCCTACAGAAATACCTGCATGGGTTGCGCCAATTTTTACATTCAGATGGGGATATCCTACAGAGTTCCTTACCTGCTCAAATGCCCTGCCTGCTGCAAACATTGCAAAAGAACTTACAAACGGAACCTTGCCGGTCGTAGCAATTCCAGCTGCGATGCCCATCATGTTACACTCTGCAATACCGCAGTCTATATGTCTTTCGGGAAATTCTTTCTTAAATACACCGGTTTGGGTAGCTGCTGCAAGATCCGCATCCAATACTACCAGATTATCATGCTTTTTCCCCAGCTCTACCAGTGCGTTGCCGTAACTGGCTCTGGTTGCAATTTTCTTTACTTCTGACATAATGCTTCACCTGCTTTCTCTAATTCTTCCATTGCCTGTGCATACTCATCATCGTTCGGCGCTTTGCCATGCCATCCAGCCTGGTTCTCCATATAGGAAACGCCTTTTCCTTTGACAGTCTTCATTACGATTGCCGTCGGCATCCCTTTGGTCTCTTTTGCTTCCTTAAACGCTGCACGAAGCTGGTCAAAATCATTTCCGTCTGCCACGTTAATCACATGGAAGTTAAATGCTTCAAATTTCTTATCAATCGGATAAGGAGAGCATACGTCTTCAATCCTGCCGTCAATCTGCAGACCATTGTTGTCCACGATAACTACCAGATTATCCAGTTTGCGGTGTCCGGCAAACATTGCTGCCTCCCACACCTGTCCTTCCTGAATCTCACCATCTCCCAACAGGGTATATACGCGATAGCTGTCATTGCTCAGTTTTGCTGACATTGCCATTCCCACTGCTGTGGAAATCCCCTGTCCCAAAGAGCCGCTCGACATATCAATGCCCGGTGTGTGCTGCAGACAGGGATGTCCCTGTAAATGAGAACCAATCTGGCGCAGCGTCTTCAAATCTTCCACCGGAAAATATCCGCGGTTGGCAAGCGTTGAATATAAGCCAGGAGCCGTATGTCCTTTGGACAGCACGAAACGGTCTCGGTCCGCTTTCTTAGGGTCTTTGGGGTCAATGTTCATTTCTTCAAAATACAAATAGGTATACACGTCTGCTGCGGAAAGGGATCCGCCTGGATGCCCAGCCTTTGCAGCATGAACAGCCGTCACGATTCCTTTACGAATCTCATTGGCTGTTTTCTGAAGTTCTAAATTTTCCATGTAAATTCTCCTTCTAAGTTATATTTTACACAACTATTCAGAACCCCACGCCACAGACATGCCAGCAGAGCTGCCACCGCCTATGCCAAGGCTTATATCTGCGGCTGAGGGGGATAATCCCCCTCACGGAAACAGCCAGTCAGCCACTTTCAGGCAAGCCTAAAGTGGCCGGCTGTCTATTTCCATGGGGTTTTGGATATTAACCAAATACTGCTAAGTAGTCTTTTTGGAACTTTGCAATTCCCTGGTCAGTCATCGGATGTTTCGTCATCTGTTCAATGACGCCATAAGGAACGGTTGCGATATCAGCCCCGGCAAGCGCGCACTGAGTCACATGCACGGTACTGCGGATACTTGCGGCAATGATTTCTGTCTGGATATCATAGTTGCTGAAAATCGTTACGATATCTTCAATCAGGCTGATTCCAAGCTGGTTGACATCATCCAGACGTCCCAGGAATGGGGATACAAAAGTTGCGCCCGCCCTGGCAGCAAGCAATGCCTGGTTTGCAGAAAAAATCAGGGTCACATTCGTCTTAATCCCTTCTGCCGCCAGAACCTTTACTGCTTTCAGGCCTTCCACTGTCATGGGAATCTTAACAATCATATTGGGATGGATTTTGGCAATCTCGCGTCCCTCTTTAATCATTCCTTCTGCATCCACAGTTGTTGCTTTTACCTCTCCGCTGATTGGTCCGTCAACAATTGTTGTGATTTCTTTGATTACCTCATTGAAATCTCTTCCTTCTTTGGCAATTAGAGATGGGTTCGTAGTTACGCCGCAGATAACTCCCATATCATTGGCTTTGCGTATATCGTCTACATTTGCTGTATCAATAAATAATTTCATGCTCTTCCCTCCTCTTTCCAAGGTATCGGCACGTGCCCCAATGCGTCACCTGCCATGTCGTCGGAAGGCATTCAAGAAATGCTTCGCATTTGCCTTCCTCCTA
>CANOFO010000163.1 GCA_947565305.1 uncultured Lachnospiraceae bacterium
ATCAGGTCTTTTCTCTGGCTCTCCCCTGTCTTTAAGACTCGTCCTTTATTGTCTCCACGGTCTCCTCTTGCTGTGCAATGGCACAGCCTAAAGTCTCTTTCAGATGCATGGCTGTCTTCTGCCCGATGACCAGACTGAAATTGCGTTTCAGATGGTTGATAATGGATTCATCGATGCGCTTACCTCCAAAGTGGAGCAAATCGCTGAGCACTAAACCACCCAGGGAAATTACGGAAATTTCCGTCGTATCTGCACCGATATTTACAATCATGAAGCCTGTCGGGGAGTTCACATCCAGGTCCAGGCCTACCGCATCGGCAATTGGCTTCTCGCAGAGCAGTACGCTTCTGGGCTTGAAACGGCTCTTATAAAACAAATCAAAGAACGCCTTTTTCTCCACTTCCGTGATATCCGTAGGTACTGCAACAATAAACTCTGCACCTTTGATATGGCTTTTTGCATATTTCTCAAGCAGTTCGCCAATCATTATCTGCATATTGTTGTAATCTGCAATTACACCGTTGACCACCGGAAAAGATACCTTGATGCTGTCTGGTGCCTTTTCGTACATGGCATATGCGTCATCGCCAAAAGCATAAAGCTGATTTTTGTTGACGATGGCAATGGTATTTTTCTCATTGATTACCTTCCCGGTTCCCTTGCAGAAAATTTTCAGATTGCAGGTTCCCAAATCAATTCCGTATACATTTGCTGACATAACTTAAGTTCCTTTCCTCTGGCCAAGCAGGCCGTTTTCTCTAAAGCTAATATATTGGTTATCGCCAATGATGATATGATCTGCCAGGGCGATTCCCAGGATATTCCCACTTTCCATGACCCGCTGCGTCACCTGTATGTCCGCCTTGCTTGGCGAAGGGTCTCCGCTTGGGTGGTTATGGAGGAGCACAATATGCACTGCGTGGTACTCCAGTGCCTTTATAAAGACTTCCCTGGGCGATACCAAAGAGTAATTTACCGTGCCGATAGAGATAACCTCATCTGCCAGCAAGCTGCACTTTGCATCGAACATTGCCAGTATAAGAGTCTCTTTGGGTTCATGCCTGAGCGTTTCCATGTAGTAATAAGCAATGCTGGCAGGGTCGCTGAGGCAGATATCTTTGCCCCTGCTGGACTTGGCAATGCGTCTGGCCAGTTCCGCTATGCACTTTAACTGTGCAGCTTTCACCTGCCCAATGCCCGGAATCCGTTTCATTTCTTCCGTATTCATATAGACAAGATTCAAAAGGTTCTGGTCTTTCTGCGCCAACACAGCCTGCGCAAGCTGCAACGCCGTCATCTCTCTCGTGCCGTTTCTCAAAATTACCGCTAAGAGTTCTGCATCTGACAATGCCTGTGCCCCACAGCTAAAAAACTTCTCGCGCGGCTGTTCTGATTTTGGCATTTCTTTCATAGTTATGTGTAAATTCATGCTTTTCCTTTCACTCTCTCAAAAGGCAAGGAAAAAATAATACATTTTATTTTAGCACAAAAGGTCTTTGATGTATACTAATTATTACTAAAATTTGCCTAAAAATTTATTAATCCTTCTTCATATAATTTCTGCAAGGACATAAGAATGCCCAGCTTTGCATGATGCCAGGTCAGGCCGCCCTGAAAATATACGGCATATGGCTCCCGCAATGGACCGTCTGCGCTCAGCTCAATCGAAGATCCCTGCACAAAGGCGCCTGCCGCCATTATGACATCATCGTCATAGCCAGGCATCGCCCATGGCTCAGGGGTAACATGGCTGTCTACCGGCGCCGCCGCCTGAATGCCTTTACAGAAAGCGACCAATGCCTGAGGGGACTTTAGTGTCACAGCCTGGATAATATCATGGCGGCTTTCACTGCCGTTTGGAACTACCGGAAATCCCAGGCTTTCATAAATGTTTGCCGCAAAAACAGCTCCTTTCAAGGCTCCGGCAACAACGGTGGGCGCAAGGAACAGCCCCTGGTAAAAGGACTGGATAATCCCTAAGGAAGCACCAACCTCCTTGCCAAGCCCTGGAGATGTCAGACGGTACGCTGCATTATCCACGCATTCCTGTCTGCCGACGATGTAACCGCCAATCGGGGCAAGCCCGCCGCCTGGATTTTTGATTAAGGAACCGACCAACATGTCAGCGCCCACTTCCAGCGGCTCCCGCCGCTCCACAAACTCGCCATAACAATTGTCCACCATACAGATAATATCCGGCTTAATTTCTTTGACGAAAGAAATCAGTTCGCCTATCCGCGCTACGGAGAGTGTTGGTCTTGTCTGATATCCCTTGGAACGCTGGATAGTGACCAGCTTTGTCTTGTCATTAATTGCCTTTTTGATATTCTCAAAGTCAAAACTGCCATCCTCTAAAAGGTCAACCTGCCGGTAGGTAACGCCATATTCGGCGAGGGAGCCCTTCGACGGGCGGATACCGATAACTTCCTCCAGCGTATCATACGGCTTGCCCACAGGCGACAGAAGTTCATCTCCCGGGCGGAGGTTGGACATCAGCGCTAATGCCAGCGCATGGGTGCCGCAGGTAATCTGCGGGCGCACCAGCGCCGCCTCTCCCTGAAAACAGGAAGCATATACTTCCTCCAAGGTATCCCTTCCTAAATCATTATACCCATATCCGCTGCTTCCCATAAAACATTCTGCACTGACTTTGTGTTTCTGCAGTGATTTGATTACCTTTAACTGGTTATATTCTGCTATCTTGTCAATCTCTGCGAAACGTTCTTTTAATGTTTCTTCAAACTTCGCGCCGTAAGCAAAAACCTTTTCATCAATCCCCAGTTCCTGATAAATCTCTTTCATGTGTAATTCCTTTCCTATATGATATCTTTCCCTGCCAGGATTTCCTGCATATATTTTAAAATATTATCATTATCGTATGCAAACTCCTGCTTGTCCACCCAAATTACATCCCGCTCGCGGCGAAACCAGGTCAGCTGCCGCTTGGCAAAATGCCGGGTATCGCGTTTCATGCGGTAAACAGCTTCCTCCAAGGTCAATTCCCCCTCCAGGTAGGCAAGGATTTCTTTATAGCCAAGCCCCTGCATGGATACCATAGCGCGATTGCACCCAAGTTCCTGCAGTTTTTTCACCTCTTCCACAAGACCGTCTTCTATCATCTGTTCTACACGCCCATTGATTCTCTCATAGAGCTTCGCCCTGTCATCATTGAGGACAAAGTATGCAAAATTATAAGGAGATTCCTTCTGCCGCTCCGCCTCATTATGGGAAGAAATTTTCTGACCGGAAAAATGGTGAAATTCCAGCGCGCGTATGATGCGCTTACAATTATGTTCATGAATCTGCTTAGCTGCCTCGGGATCTGTTTCTTTCAGCATTTCATGCAGAACCTGTCCGCCTTGCTCCTGGGCAATTTCTTCCAAGTATGCCCGGTACTCTTTATTTCCCTGTTCCTTCGTGAAATCAATGTCATATAAGAGCGCCTGGATATAGAAGCCGGTGCCGCCTACAATGATTGGAATCCTGCCCTGTGCATAGATTTCTTCCATAGATTTTTTGGCGCATTCCTGAAAACGCACAACATGAAATTCTTCTTCCGGCTCAAATTCATCGATAAGGTAATGCGGGATTTCCTGCATTTCCTCTCTGGTAATTTTCGCGGAACCGATGTCCATATGGCGGTAAACCTGCATGGAATCCGCCGAGATGACAGAACCTTTCACCAGCCTTGCCAGACGGATGGAGAGTTCTGTCTTGCCCACTGCTGTGGGACCAGTCAAGATTATCAAAGGTTTTTTCATCATAACACCCGTTTAAACTTCTTTTCCAATTCATATTTTGTCATAGAGATAATGGTCGGCCGCCCATGCGGGCAGTGATACGGATTTTCCAGCGTAAGCAGTTCTGCAATCAAAGCCTCCACTTCCGGTCTGGATAATTTCTGATTGCCCTTGACTGCCGCCTTACAGGACATGGAAGCAATCTTTTCCATAATTATCTGCGGCGTCTCCCTGCCATGAAACTGAGACAAACTATCCAATATTTCCACCAGCAGTTCCTTGCCCTTAATCCCAAACAGATTTGCCGGCACTGACGTTACGGAATACTCCTTGCCGCCGAAATGTTCCAGTACAAATCCAAGTTTCTCAAAATATCCCATATACTTTCTTAACAGTTCTTCTTCCTGCATATTTAAGGTCAATAAGATAGGAGGATAAATTGCCTGGGACGTGTACTCCTTATCATCCATAGATTTCATCGTACGCTCATACAGTACTTTCTCATGCGCCGCATGCTGGTCAATGATATAGAGCTGGCTGTCAAACTCCACCAGCCAGTAAGTATCAAACAATTGTCCGATAATCCGATGTTCTTTTTGGGAGGAAATATCAAGGAGCCTACGCGTAATCTGCGGAAGTTCTTCTTGACAGTATCCACCGCTTTCCATATCAGCAGTCCCATTCTCCTGAACCATCTTGGGCTGCCCTGCACTTTCTGAAACATGATATGCGGTATTTATCTGTGCTCCCATCTTCTCCGGCAAAATGCCATAATCCGCTGCCTCGGCTGCTAATTCTGGCTGTTCCCATGTTA
This sequence comes from uncultured Lachnospiraceae bacterium, assembly GCA_947565305.1. Classification (GTDB taxonomy): domain Bacteria; phylum Bacillota; class Clostridia; order Lachnospirales; family Lachnospiraceae; genus Petralouisia. The sequence goes on from CANOFO010000163.1 coordinate 4,555, forward strand.
TATTTGTTTTTGCTGGCTGCTTTACGTCTGTTTCTGCTGTCCGAGTTTCTGCCAGCTGCTGTGGCTTTATTCCTGCTATAGAGACTTCTTCTGGGGTGTGCGGCTCTGTTTCCTGTGGATATTTCTCATATTTCTTTTCGTAAGGGCTGTCTTTGCGGATTTCCGCTTTCACTGCCTCCAAACGCTTAGTTTCAAAAGGTTCCGGCGTCTTCCTGCCCGATTTCAAATATTCTCTTTTCTGCAGTTCCTGCCTCTTTTTGGCTTCTCTCTCATTTTCCAGACTTGCCTGATAGACCAATTCACTCTGGTTGATAATTTGTCTCACCAAGTCTGTGAGGAACTGATAGATAGCTTCGCCATTAGAAAAGCGCAATTCCATCTTCGTGGGATGGACATTGACGTCTAACAGTTCCCCTTTGACGGAAATGTGCAGTACCGTAAATGGGTACTTGTGCTGCATGACAAACGATTTGTAGCCCTCCTCAATGCTTTTGGCAATGAGCGCACTCTTGATATACCTTCCATTGATAAAATAATTCTCATAATTGCGGTTTCCCCTGTGAGGGATGCATTTTCCCTTGCTGTAACTGTGAAGCCGAGGAT
>CANOFO010000164.1 GCA_947565305.1 uncultured Lachnospiraceae bacterium
GACGGCACATATAAGGAAGTTTACTATTATATATGTGGCAGAAATAAGCAGGAGCGAGGTCATCACTGCGACTACAAAGCATCCCTGCGTAAAATTGACATTGAGCCGCTTGTAGTTGAAGCCGTGAAAGAGTTGGTAAGTGATGACTATTTTGCGAAAGAGATTGAAAAGCGGATAGGAGTGCAGACCGATACAAGCACAGTGGATAAAGAGCTTGCCAATTATGAAAACAAGCTGAAAGAGGTGGACTTGAATAAGGCTCGTTTGGAAAATGAGATTGATAATCTTCCTGCGGATGCCCGATTTCGTGAGAGAAAAATTCATGATATGACATTAAGGCTTGATGCTTTATATGATACAATGGTAGAGTTGGAGGAACGCATTGAGGATGCAAAATTGAGAAAAAGCTCTATTGAGATGGAAGCAATCACTCTTGATAATGTTTATTAAATCATGCAGAATTTTGGGAAACTATATGCTATAATGAGTGACGAGGAAAAGAAAAGCCTTATCACTTACCTCATTAAAGAAATCCAGATATATCCGAATGGAGAATCGAAAATGCCGTTAAAGTCGATAGAGTTTAATTTTCCGATTTATATTGACGGCAGGGAGGTAAGGAAAGTTTTGTGGGAAAGAGGTAATACCGTTGAAAGGAGTTTTGTATGGGAAAAATATATGAATATTGCTCAAAAGTATGTTAAGGGATTAAAAAAGGCTTACTATGAAAATGGTGGAGAAATGCAATGGGATAATTTTGAGAATGTTGTGTATGGAGCAAGTAAGGGAGATATGAAAAAATTACAGGAATTATATCCTGATATTCCTAACAGCTTATTACAATTATTGGAAATGGTGGATGGAACATATTGGAGAGAATATGCTGAAGAAAAAGTTACGCTGCTTTTCTTAGGTTCTGACATGGAGGAATATCCCTATTTCTTATTATCTGCCAGACAAATGATGGATACGAAGGACGACTTTCGGGCATGGGGGGATTATTTGATTAACCGGGAATTTGACGATATCCCGGTAGATGAGGGTATCTGCGATGACTTGGGCAAATTGTGCGTTACCTTCACGACGCGGATGAATTAGTGGTTGTGGCAGACAGTTTTGACGCATATTTGCAAATGCTTATGGACGAAGAGTACAATTTTATAACAGAAGACAGCATAGAGGAATGGGTATAATCATCAGATTCCTAAAATTACCAAAGGAGATAGATAAAATATTGTATGTTGCTAAAGGTGAAAAATCCTTTGTGATGGTTTCTTAACAACGAATGGTTTCTATGGCTTTTATTTGGCATGGGATTACAGCAATATAATATCATAGAGGCTCTGGTTCTCCTCCGCTGAAACAGTTGTGGGAAGACGTATGGTAGGCGGATAAAAATCCACTTGTGAAATAAAATTTATAAAAATATCAGGATATTCTCGACAAGAAAGAAAATATATATTATAATTAAAAGTATTAACCTTTCCAGCTATGCTAGGGAGAATAGTGTAAGTGAAAACGGCAGGATATCAGGAAAAAGCCTCCTTTGATACAATGGGTATGGTGTCACAAGCTAACTCAAAAAATAGGAGGCGGTCCAAATGGACAGTAAAAGCATATCGCATACTCGTTGGTAATGCCAGTACCATATAGTTTTCATTCCCAACTACAGGAAGAGAAATTTTATGGAAGGTAGAAGAGGATGTCAGGGGAATAATTATAATATTGTGCATAGAGATGTGGAAATAAAGCATTTTGGGCGCGGGGGTATTATGGTATTATGTAGAAACAATTGGTAATATCACTGATGAAGCTGTGCAGAAGTATATTAAAGAGCTGACAGAAGAATCAAAAAAGAGGATTTCAGCAGTACCGCTTTATAGCGGACCTGTAAAAGTGCTTGCGACATTGCCCTGTGGGACGAGCAGCAATATAGTCCTTTAGGGGGCTAATTTAAACCATCAGTTGAGCTGGTGGTTGGTGACTGAAAGGAACATCACTATGAGAATCAGAAAAAAAGAATCCAATACAGTAATTGAATCTATTTCCAGACTTGTGCCCATGAACTATGATGTCCGAAATGGGGCTCTCAACGATATTCATCAGCGTCTGATGAAAGGACGCAGTGAATTCGAGCTGGCTACAACAAAATGTATGGACGCCGTTATTCGCATGAGCGCCATGGATTTGACACTGGAAACAAACGCCGCCATTATTGAACGTGTCAACACTTCGATTGCCGAAGCGGCAGAAACAATCAATGAAGCGGCAGAATCCACTGCCAAAATCACTTCGGAGGTGTCAAGGGCACATGAGAACCTGACAGCGACCATCATTGAGGTTTCTAATGAATCCGGCAATATTATGGAGGATATCTGCAACTGCGAAAATGAACTGACCTCTATTTCAGGATTGTCCACCACTGCAATTTCCACCGCCCAAGAAATGAAGGCCGATCTCCATGGATTAATCGAAGTCATCGATAATATGACAAAAGTAATAGGAGCAATCAATTCCATCTCTTCCCAGACAAATCTTTTGGCGTTAAATGCTTCTATCGAAGCTGCACGCGCCGGGGAAGCTGGAAGAGGATTTTCTGTTGTCGCAGAGGAAATCCGTACCCTTGCGGAGGAGACAAAATCTTTGACAAAGCGCATGGGAACTTTTGTGGATGCGATACAGGATGCCTCCCACAAGAGTTCTGAAAGCGTTGACACGACAGTAGCCGAATTGGAGCACATCAATGAAAATATTCAGAATGTGTGGAAAATTACCGGAAGCAACCGCCAAAGTATGGACCATATTAATGATTCTGTTTCCTCTCTGGCTGCTGTCAGTGAAGAAATCAGCAGCTCCATGAATGAGATGGACAACCAAATGCAGTATGTAAGCGGCGAGTGTCAATGTCTGAACAACAATACGGAGTCGCTCAAGATTTCCAGCCGTTCGATTGCAGAACTTGTGGAACCATCAAAAATTATCGAAAAACAACTGGAAGAATCGACAAATATTATGGGGCGCATGGTGCATGATGCATTTTATATGTTGGATAACCATGTTCTTTTAAACTGCATGAACAGCGCAATTGAGGCACACCGCAACTGGCTGAATACCCTGCACGAGATGGCGCAGAGCGGTACGCTAAAAGTTCTGCAGACGGACTGTACTAAGTGCGGGCTCGGTCATTTCTATTATACATTTAAGCCGGTTAATCCGCAGATTGTTACTATCTGGAATGAACTGGAAGGAAAGCATAAAACATTCCATTCCTATGGAACGGAAATGATTGCTGCTATTCAATCCGGACGTAGCCAGGATTTACAGCAGATTTATGAAAAGGCCGAGGCCTGTTCCGAAGACTTAATTTCTGACTTTGAGAAAATAATACGGATTATTGAAACATTATCCAAAGACAACATCCGCATTTTTGAGAAAACGTCATTACATACGGAAATCTCGTAAAAAGTTTGTAAGTAATTACCCGAACCTTATAATATTACAATAGAGCGGGATTTGTCGGTTAGTCGTATAGAGAGGAAAGCGGGAATTTGTTAATCCACCCGTATGCCAGGCGAACGAATTTATCTCCCTTGCATAGTATAAAAGAAAAACCATGGAGGAGCTATGGCTGCGACAATTATATTGGATGCCGGGCATGGCGGCTATGACAATGGAGCTTCCTATCAGGGGAGAAAAGAGAAAGATGATACACTACGTGTGGCGCTTGCAGTAGGGCAGAGGCTGGAAGATGCAGGGTATAATGTGCTATATACAAGAACTACGGACCGTTACGATTCTCCCATTGAAAAGGCGAGGATTGCCAACCGTTCCGGTGCGGATTATTTCATCTCTTTTCACCGGAATTCTGGGATGACTCCGAATACTTACAATGGAACCCAGGCATTGGTCTATGCTGCAGATACGGAGGCGGAACGTATAGGTGAAGAAATCAATCAGGAGTTAGTGGACTTTGGATTTAAAGATTTGGGCGTCGTGGAGCGTCCGGGTCTTGTCGTGTTGCGGCGTACCCAGATGCCTGCAGTTTTAATGGAACTGGGATTTATCAATAACGATATGGATAACCAGATGTTTGACCAGCGTTTTGATGAGATGGTAAATGCAATTGCGACCGGTGTGGAGAGGGCGATTCCCCTGAATCCTTCCCAGAAACAGTATGGAGTACAGGTAGGGCTGTTCCGCAATGAATCCAATGCACAATATCTCAGGGAACAGTTGGAAAGCCAAGGGTATTTTGCGGCAGTGCGTTGGGAAGACCCATATTATGCTGTGATTGTAGGCCGTGAATCTACGCTGGAGGATGCCAAGGCGCTTCAGGACCAGCTCAGGCAGGATGGATATGATACCCTGATTGTGACCTTGTAGAAACAGGAAAAGAGGACGCAGATGAAGAAAGGCTTTACACCCAAACAGCTTGTTGGTATCATAAAATTACCATGTAGATGGCACATAGAAAGTAGGCGATTGTACGCCAAACGGTGTGGAAATTATTCCCAAAATGATGCATAAGAAAGCAAACGCAAAGGGTGTAAAGTCTTACGGAAATAATTAAGGCTTTGCACCTTTTGCGTTTGTCTTTTGTTTTGCTGTCTGCTCGCAGCAGAGGATTAATCAAAGGTTATCTTGCCATTTGTTTTGTCAATTCATTTCTCAATGTGATTGTCTTTTATATGCTGGCAGATATCTTCTATGTTACAATCCAATATTTCACAAAGTCGGTCAAGGGTGATGGTCTTAATAACCATATTTTTTCTCAGACGGTGGAGCTGCGCTTCATTCACATGGTGGTCTTTTATGAGGGAGTATTGTGAGACTCCTTTTTTCTTCATGGTTTCCCATAAACGGTCATAAACAATCATATTTTTTCCTTTCAGGATGTTATATGATTATTATTCCATGAGATATAAAAATGCGATATTGTACGTGTGAGAACAATACAAATAAAAAATAAAGGTACATGGTTTCTGAATAACAAGTACCTTTACTCTTCTGGTGAATCTTTCACATATTGGCAAATATCTTCTATGTTACAGTCTAGGATTTTGCATAGGCGGTCAATTTTATTCTGCTGCTCTGTCATGAGCCGTGGCGGG
>CANOFO010000165.1 GCA_947565305.1 uncultured Lachnospiraceae bacterium
TGAAAATAATGGGTTTAGAAGCATATAAAGGAGTATATGTCTATGCACAGCAGGTAGATAATGAATTAAGCGGAATCGCTTTTGAGCTGCTTGGCAAGGCAAAAGACTTGGCAAAAGACTTAGATACAGATGTAACAGCCGTATTGATTGGTTCCGGCGTAAAGGATTTGGCAGATCAGCTGGCAGAGTATGGCGCAGACAAAGTAATCGTTGTAGATGATCCGGAATTGAAAGAGTACAGGACTGAGCCGTATACACACGCGCTTGCTTCTGTAATTAACGAGTATAAACCAGAGATTATGCTGGTAGGCGCTACTGCAATCGGACGTGACTTAGGTCCTCGTGTATCTGCCAGGGTTAAGACTGGTCTGACAGCAGACTGTACGGTACTGGAGATTGGTGATTTCCCACTCAATCCGGTTCCTGGCAAAGAAGACGAGCAGAAGCATAATCAGCTTCTTATGACCCGTCCTGCATTTGGCGGTAATACGATAGCAACGATTGCATGTCCTGACAACCGTCCGCAGATGGCAACGGTACGTCCCGGCGTTATGCAGAAAATTGACCCCATCAAGGGCGCAAAGGCTAATATCATAGAGTACAATCCAGGATTTACTCCGGATGACAAGTATGTTGAAATCTTAAATATTGTAAAGGCTGTCAAAGAGACAGAAGATATCATGGAAGCAAAGATTCTCGTATCTGGCGGTCGTGGCGTAGGAAGCGCAGAGAACTTCCAGATGTTAAAAGACTTGGCTGCAGTGCTTGGCGGAACGGTGAGCTGCTCCCGTGCAGTTGTAGAGAATGGCTGGCTGCCTCAGGATTTGCAGGTAGGACAGACTGGAAAGACTGTACGCCCGAATGTATACTTTGCAATCGGTATTTCTGGTGCAATCCAGCATGTTGCCGGTATGGAAGAGGCTGATATCATTGTTGCCATCAACAAAGATGAGGATGCGCCAATCTTTGATGTAGCTGATTACGGCGTTGTTGGAGATTTAAATAAGATTGTTCCGGCTCTGACTGAAGCCTTAAAAGCAGAGATGGCAGAATAAGAATTTCAGAAGAGATTATTATGGAAGTATAAAAAAGTACCTTTTCTCTGAAAATAGGGAAAAGGTACTTTTTGGGTTTTTGGAAGGAGAGAAACAGGAGTGGAAAATAATAAGAAAATAAATACCGTTTATATGGTGGAAATGGCTCTTCTGATTGCCATAATCCTGATTATGGCGTTTACGCCGATAGGATATATCCGCACATGGGGTCTGGAAATCACTTTAATTGTAGTTCCGGTGGCAGTAGGTGCGGTAACCTTAGGTCCGGCGGCAGGAGCTGTACTGGGAGCGGTGTTTGGCGTCACCAGTTATATCCAATGTTTTGGCATGAGCCCTTTTGGGGCAGTGCTGCTGAGCATCAATCCAGTGTATACGTTCATCGTCTGTGTATTTTCAAGGGTGCTGATGGGATGGCTGACAGGATTGCTGTATCAGGTGTTTTTGAAGAGCAGCCTCTTGAAAAAGGTGTCGGTAGTGTTGGCGAATCTTTGCTGTCCTCTGATGAATACGCTGTTTTTTATGGGAACGCTGACCTTGTTTTTTTACCAGACAGAGTATATTCAGGGAATTGCACAGGGAATGGGTGCGGGGAATCCCCTGATTTTCATTTTGATGTTTGTAGGAATCAATGGTCTTGTGGAGGCTGCTGCATGTTTTGTAGTAGGCAGTGCAATTTCCCAGGCTTTGAAAAAGGTAGTTAAACGGACTTCTTAATAAAAAACGTTTCATAGTCGCTGAGCCAGTTGATAAGAGCGATAAGGAGTACAGATGAGAAAATATAGAGGAACAGTTTTGCTGATTTTTGCAGCATGTGTATTCATATTGCTGCCAGGATGTAATTATCCCCTCGAAATTCAGAATATACAAAGAGACAGGGGCTATGCGGCAGAATCCTCAAATGTAACGGCAGCAGAAGAAAAACCATATGCAGAGCAAGTGCAGGCTGCTGAATCGGAGGAGAAAACTTTAAAAGAGGATGATATTTCCCAAGATATTGATAAGTTAGCGGAAGATAATGTTCCTGAGAGCGAGGATGCTTTAGGGAAAGATAGGGAGATAGAAGAAGGGAATGCTTCAGAACCGGAGATTACTGGAGTAATCGAGGAGATTCTAGGCAAGGCGACAAAAGAATTGAATGGTAATTATCGTGTCGATGACTCTTTTTTGCTTTGGCTGGCAGGTCATTATGGAAGAGACAGCCTCTATCAACTTCAGCAGATGATGCAAGGACAGGTCTGTCAGATGGAAAGCTGGTATGAGATTACCGGGAAATCCATCCATGTGCTGTGGGTGGAATATTGCCGTGAAACAGGAATTCAGGAATCCTATCTGGAAAAAGTCTATGACAGGGAATGCGCTGACGAAAATCAGGTGGTCTTGGATTTTACCGGAGATATCAATCTCGCAGAAGGATGGTCTACCACGAAATATTTAGATAGGCAAAATGGGGAAATCCGTGATTGTTTTTCTGCCGCGCTGTGGGAGGAGATGCAGTCTGCAGATATCCTGATGATTAATAATGAATTTACCTTCAGCCGCCGTGGAACACCGCTTTCTGGTAAGGCGTATACGTTTCGGGCGAATCCGGAACGCGTCAGCGCGATTGCAGAAATTGGCACAGATGTACTGTCACTTGCCAATAACCATGTCTATGATTATGGTGAGGAAGCGCTTTTAGACACGTTGGAGACCATTGAGCAGGCTGGCATTCCCTATATGGGAGCGGGCAGGAATTTGCAGGAGGCAATGAAGCCAGTATATTTTCTCGCCAATGGCAGGAAGATTGCCATTGTCTCTGCTACCCAGATTGAACGGTCTACAAATTATACGAAAGAGGCAACGGATGATGCGGCAGGGGTTTTGAAGACTTTAAACCCAGATAAATTCCTGTCTGTCATTGAAAAGGCAAAGCTTAGCAGCGATTATGTGATTGTTTTTGTGCACTGGGGCACAGAAAATACAAATTATTATGGAAGCGACCAGGTAGACTTAGGGCAGAAATTTATTGAAGCTGGTGCGGATGTTATCATTGGTGGGCACACGCACTGCCTGCAGGGGTTTGATTTTTATAATGGTAAACCCATTATTTACAGCTTGGGAAATTATTGGTTTAATGACAGGAGCATTGATACCGGGCTGTCTCAGGTAGTAATCCATACGGACAGCAATGAGATAGACTTCCGTTTCCTGCCCTGTAAGCAGCAAGGGTGCGTGACCTCATTGGCAGAAGATGGAGAGAAACAGCGGATTCTGGATTTTATGCAGAATATCTCTGCTTCTGGCGTTTCTGTGGGAGAAGATGGAATTGTCACAGAAGTTCCTTAGAGAGAGTTGTATTTTTTTTGTGAACATGGTAAACTTTTGGTATCGAAAAAGAAAGAAAAGAGGAGAACATTATGAGTAAGAAACCTACCGTATTGATGATTTTAGATGGATTTGGATTGAATGATAAGCACGAAGCGAATGCAGTATATGAGGCAGATACCCCCAATATTGACGGATTGATGAAGGATTATCCGTTTGTCAGGGGCTATGCCAGCGGGCTTGCTGTCGGTCTTCCAGATGGACAGATGGGCAATTCTGAGGTAGGGCACTTGAATATGGGTGCAGGCAGGATTGTATATCAGGAACTTACCAGAATCACAAAAGAGATTGAAGACGGTGACTTTTTCAAGAATGAAGCTCTGCTGGCAGGAATGAAGAATGCAAAGGATAACAATTCCTGTCTGCATCTGTACGGACTCTTGTCGGACGGCGGCGTGCACAGCCACAATACGCATCTGTATGGACTTTTGGAGATGGCAAAAAGAGAAGGTATTGAGAAGGTATATGTACACTGCTTCTTAGATGGGCGTGATACTGCACCCACATCCGGTAAAGGATTCATGGAAGAATTAGAGGCAAAGATGAAGGAAATCGGCGTGGGCGAGATTGCTACCGTTTCCGGTCGTTACTATGCGATGGACCGTGACAACCGTTGGGACCGCGTGGAGAAGGCATACCGTGCCCTTGCACTGGGAGATGGGAAGCGTGTGCCCAACGCAGTTGAGGCAGTGGCGGCTTCCTATGCCGAAGATGTGACGGATGAGTTTGTAGTGCCCACGGTAGTTGAGCGGGACGGCAAACCGGTTGCAACAATCAATGATAATGATACTATTATTTTCTTTAATTTCCGCCCAGACCGCGCAAGGGAGATTTCCAGGACATTCTGCATGGATGAGTTTGATGGGTTTGACCGCGGTGCAAGGAAGAAGGTAACCTATGTATGCTTTACGGAGTATGATGTGACCATCCCCAATAAATTGATAGCTTTCCATAAGGTGGAACTGAATAATACTTTCGGTCAGTTCTTAGCCGTGAATGGCAAGACCCAGGCGAGGATTGCAGAGACGGAGAAATATGCGCATGTGACATTTTTCTTTAACGGCGGTGTGGAGGAGCCGAATAAAGGGGAAGAGAGAATCCTTGTGAACTCTCCCAAAGTTGCCACGTATGATTTGAAACCGGAGATGAGTGCATACGAAGTCTGTGATAAGTTGGTGGAAGCTATCAAATCGGATAAGTATGATGTAATCATCATCAATTTTGCAAATCCAGATATGGTAGGGCATACCGGAGTGGAAGCGGCAGCAATCAAGGCTGTTGAGGCAGTCGATGAATGTGTGGGCAAAGCAGTAGCGGCTCTGAAAGAGGTGGACGGAACCATGTTCCTGTGTGCAGACCATGGAAATGCGGAGCAGCTGATAGACTACGACACCAAGGAGAGCTTTACAGCGCACACAACAAATCCGGTGCCGTTTATCCTCATCAACTATGATGACAGCTATACGCTGAGAGAGGGCGGATGTCTGGCAGATATCGTGCCTACCTTGATTGAGATTATGGGCATGGAGCAGCCGGCAGAGATGACAGGAAAGTCCTTGCTGGTAAAACGTTAAATAAATATTGCGATGCAATCCGTAGTATAAGGATAGAAAAAGCGGCAATACTAAAAATGTAAATAAAAATGCAACCTTTTGATAACAAAGGTTGCATTTTTATTTACATTT
>CANOFO010000166.1 GCA_947565305.1 uncultured Lachnospiraceae bacterium
TCCGCAAAATTTAATTGGAAAGGTGATTGCTGTCATTCTTACCGTTTCCATGTGTGCACAGCCATTGGGCAATGCATTCTATGATGTTCTGTTTGAAATCTCTAAAGGGTTTGAATATGCTGTTGTTTTATTTTCAGGTGTTGTGTCGCTTATGATTGCCATTTGCACAAAAAATATTTTTAAAAGATTTTCAGCAGAGTAAACTGATAGGCAGGAAAGTAATGAAAAAAGCAGAATGGATATTGTGCCCTGTATGTGGCGATAAAACCCGCAATAGAATAAGGGAAGAAAATGGGTTTTGAATTTCCAAGCCGTTACATAACATTACGAAATCAGAGCGAGAGGAAATCCTCTTGTCATTCGTGATGTAGTGCAACGGCTTTTTGTCTGCCTGAAGCCAGAAAGTAAAAACATGTCCAGATTGGAAGTGATAGGACATAGGGGCTGGCGGGTAATGGAAGGTATAAAGAATGTCAGCTACACGGAAAGGCTGCTCTGTGACGGTGTCCACCGAGATAGAGGACATTGGATTGTTTAGAATTTGTTTAGCTTTCATCGTGCTTTTTATTTAATGGTAGATTTTATAATACATCAATATAGAATTTGGGAAATAGTTCCCATCATGGAGATATTGGAGGTATGATTATGTTAGAAAAATGGAAACAGTGGGCGATTAAAATGAATCTCAGAAAAGCAGTAATTATCTTTATTATCGCAAGTTTGGCTATAGTTATTGGATGTTCTGCAGCTGTGTACAGTAATTTTCAGAGCAGGATTTCCGAATGGGAGCGGTTTGCGGAAACGGACAGAGAACATGGGAGAGAGGAAAAGGAGTTTGATGGGGAGCATAAATTTGACTTGGGGGATTGGGAACATGACGAGGATTATAAAGAAAATAAAGAGAAAGATTGGGAGGATATTTCCAAAAAGTTGTATTTGTCTGTGGGAGATATTGCGCTCATAGCAGGTTGCGGTATAATAGGGATAGTGATAAGCGTCTGGTATTGGGTGCTTGTTTTGATTGCGGTATACCGCAAATCTTGCCGTATAGGCGTAAATGCTACATTATGGATGCTTGCGGCACTGGTTTTCAATCTGGCGGCACTTGTGGCTCTTTATTTGTATGCCATGCTGAAAGGAACCTGTACGAATTGTGGCAGGGTAAAGAGCAGCAGCGGAAAATTCTGTGACAGGTGCGGAAATATTCTGAAAAAAGAATGTCCCCAGTGCAGGCAGATAATAGATATGCCATCTGAATATTGCAGCAATTGTGGTAAAAAACTGGATGAAAAGGAAGAATAAGTAATTATCTGTAGATACAGTTGACAGTGATTTTTATGTGTTTTACAAAAGGAAATATATTAAAGAACCCTGCAGCAGGGAAGGAAATCTAGATGATTGCCTTCCCCATTGCAGATTTTAGGAGGTTTACGATATGGGAATGAAAACGGTGAAGAGGCGGATTTTTATCTCCAATGCACTGATGGTTTTGGTAACGCTTTTTATTCTCCTGATAATCAATGTGGTGGTCTTGAAAGCATATTCTGAATATATTGAACATGAGCTGGAGGATTCCATAGAGGGTGCGGTGGACGAAGATGGTATGGAGGAGCTGCTTGAAGGGTATACAATCCGCAGGAATGAATTTATCCTGTTATTCCTGGCAGATGGGATTCTCTGTATTGCGGTGCTGGTAATTGTAAGCCAGATTTTTACCAGAAAACTGGTAAACCATATCATGAAGCCTTTGGATGCCCTGGCGGACGGTGCGGAAAGGATCAGGAATAATGACCTGACGCAGGATATTGAGTATTCAGGGGATGCTGAGTTTGAAAATGTATGCCATACGTTCAATGAAATGCGTGGGGCGATTCTGGCAGGGCAGGAAAAAAACCGGAAATACGAAAAAGCAAGAACTGATATGATTGCGGGTATTTCCCATGACCTGCGGACTCCTCTTACTGCAATCAGGGGGGCAATCAAAGGGCTGCTGGACGGTGTGGCATCCACGCCGGAGCGTCAGAAAAAATTTCTTGAGACGGCTTACCGAAGGACAGGGGATATGGATCTGCTGCTGAATCAGTTGTTTTATCTTTCAAAGCTGGAAACCGGGAATATGCCGTTTGATTTTAAGACCATAGAGATATGTGAATTTATCAGAAATTACGTAAAGGGAAAGCAGGAACTTCTGGAGAATGGGCAGGCAGAGATTACTGCGGATATAAAAGGGAGCACAGGATATGTGTCTGTTGATCCTGAGCAGCTTCAGAGAATTTTTGACAATCTTCTGGAAAATAGCAGGAGGTATGGAAGGGTAAAGCCGCTGAAAATAAAAATCAGCCTGAAGAGAAAGAAAGAGGGATTTTGCATCTGCTTTTCGGATAATGGTGTGGGCGTACCAGAGGAAAAATTACCTTATATTTTTGATGAATTCTACCGTGGGGATGAATCTAGAAACAAAAAGGAAGGAAATGGATTGGGGCTGTATATTGTCAGATATCTGACAGAAGCAATGGGCGGCAGCGTCTCGGCAGAGAATGCAGATGGGCTTGCGGTCTGTCTGGAACTGTGGGAAGCATAGCTTTTCGCGATAGTGCAATTAAGGAAAGCATAGCTTTCCGCTACGGTGCAATTTACGGAGCAAATCGCAGCGGTTCCATATGCAAATGGCATCGCGGCGGTATCTATTTTTTGAAGGAAGGAGAATGATAAGGATGTCTGGTGGAAGGCGTATATTGATTGTAGAAGATGATGCAGATATCAGTATGGTGGAGGAAGCATATCTGGAGGCAGCAGGATTTCAGACAGTGATTGTTACGGACGGTGCAGAGGTTTCCAGCTTACTCGAGGAGCAGCTGTTTGATTTAATCCTGCTTGATTTAATGCTTCCGGGAAAAAGCGGTTATGAGGTATGCAGGGAAATCCGTGATAAGGTGGATATTCCAATCCTTATGGTAACGGCAAGGACAGAATCCGTAGATAAGGTTAGGGGACTTGGGCTTGGGGCGGATGACTATATAGCCAAACCTTTTGACCCAGCGGAGTTGGTGGCAAGAGTCAACGCAAATCTAAGGCAGTATGACCGGATGATGCAGAAATTACCGGAAGAAAAAGATAAGCAGCCGGAGGAGATACGGACTCACGATTTGCGTATTCTCGTCAATAGCTGGAAGGTTTATAAAGGGGACAAAGAGATTAAATTTCCCAACCGAGAGTTTGAACTGTTAAAATTTCTTGCCATGAACCCGAATATTGTGTTTTCAAAGGAACAGCTTTTTGAAAAAATATGGGGCTATGATTATGTGGGAGATAACGCTACCGTGATGGTACATATTAACCGTATCCGGGAGAAAATTGAAGATGACAGCAGGAATCCTAAAATTTTAGAAACTGTGTGGGGAGCGGGGTATCGTTTTAACAAATAATGGGAGGTGGTTGGTATGTGGATAATGTATGCAATAGGTTCCGCCTTTTTTGCCGGGATTACGGCAATACTGGCGAAATGCGGAATCCGGAAAACGGATTCTGACGTTGCGACAGCAATCAGGACAATTGTAGTGTTGCTGTTTTCGTGGCTCATGGTTCTGATTACAGGGACATGGGTGGGAATCACCAAGATAGATGGGAAAACATTGCTGTTTCTTGTTTTGTCAGGTCTGGCAACCGGGGCATCGTGGCTGTGCTATTTTCATGCGCTGCAAAAAGGAGATGTCAATAAAGTTGTACCGATTGATAAGTCCAGTACGGTATTTACGATTTTGCTTGCACTCATTTTTCTGCATGAAGGACTTACATGGGGAAAGGCTGCCTCTATTATTTTAATTGGCGTAGGAACATTATTGATGGTTTCCTCTGATTTGCCGAATGGCACGTGTTCCCCAGAGGGTATAAAGGCATCCTTTCGGGTGTCCAGAAAAGAACATAGCGCAGAGAAGGAACAGCAGGCCAGCGGCTGGCTGGTTTATGCAGTCCTGTCTGCCGTATTTGCCAGTCTGACCGCAATTTTGGGAAAAGTCGGGATTACGGGGATTGACTCAAACCTTGGAACGGCGATTCGGACAATGGTAGTTTTGGTTATGGCATGGCTGATGGTATTAATCAGTGGAAAGTCACAGGAAGTGAAAAAAATACAGAAGAAAGAGCTTGGATTTATTGTTCTGTCAGGTCTGGCAACCGGAGCGTCATGGCTGTGCTATTATCGTGCGCTGCAAGGCGGACCCGCCAGTGTAGTTGTCCCGATAGACAAATTAAGCATTCTTATCACGATTGCGTTTTCGTGGATTGTGTTCCATGAAAAACTGACGAAAAAATCTGCCTTGGGTGTGGCGTGCATTACGGCTGGCACAGTGCTGTTGGCAGTCATTTAATGTTTATCATATGAAATACTGAGCCGAGAATGTGCCAAGGCAAAGTGTGCAAGCTAATCCTCCAAGATTGGGGGAAAGGGGTTGAAGTGGGCTTGCTAAGTTTAGGATTTGTTTAAAAAATATCCCTCTGTTTGTTTAGGGCGGGTTGTTAAGATATCTGCAAGAAACAAAAGGAGGGAATTTTAATGTAAAAAGAAGGAATGAATAGATTTTGTATGGCGTTTTTTAGGAATGATGATGGTTTTTTTATGCGGTTGTTATGGGACCGACAACATTAGATATGCCGCAGGAGGCTTTAGTATTTGGGAGTTTTCATATGATTGCGGCAGCCGTAGGAGTGGCACTGGTGTTAGGGAGGCAGATGATAAAAGAAAGAAGTGAGGGAAATGGAAATTAGCATATTGGATTGGATACAAAGTATGCGGACTCCAATAGGAGATGCAGTAATTCCCCTTATTACAAAACTGGGGGATGCAGGAATGATTTGGATTTTGCTGTCAGTTGTTTTACTGCTCATTCCGAGGACAAGAAAAAGCGGAGCGATATTGGCAGCGGCGCTATGTGTTGATGTTGTCCTGTGCAATGGAATATTGAAAAATCTGTTCGGGAGGATGAGTGTGTTAAAAAAAGGCGTTAAAAAAGCAGTTGCTTTTACAGCAGCA
>CANOFO010000167.1 GCA_947565305.1 uncultured Lachnospiraceae bacterium
TTGTTCTGGCACATTCAGTTTTTATCCGGTTTTCCTTTTGAACAAGGCTGCTTTTACAACCCCTTTGGGGTCCTTTATCAGCAGAATCACAAGCCAGATAACCAGTCCCAGTGCAATGACAGACAAACCTAGGTATAAATCATTCAGCATATCTGCCGGGGCAGGGGTGAAATATGCCTCGCGGATATCAGCATACTCAAAAACAGCATCGATAAACCACATAAGGGATGCTCCCCAGTACATCCAGCACAAAATGCCGACATTCATCTGGCTTTTTGGTGCATTCCTGTACCAGATAATGGTACTGATAATTGCTGCAAAGACAGTCGTAAGTAAGGTCATGCCGAATCCCCCTATTTTGCTGGTGGTAAAGACTGCGCTGACTTGACAGCTTTCTTTTCCATCATACTTGAGGCAACGAGCATGACACCCCAGACTGCTGTCACAAGCAATGTCATTGAAATGCCGGCGGTTGCCATCTCATTGAGCATCTCTGCTGCTTCCGTAGGATTGCCAGCCGCGGTTAAGAATGGAAACCATGGCGTAACCTCACCATGCCATACATGTTCAAATGCGAGCAGGGCAGAGCCGCCCCACAGCAATTTGTTCAGCCATTTTAACTTCTGGGAGAACGGAATCTTTACGGCTTCCGTAGAAGTGACGCCATCTAAGCTGATATGTACAGTCTCTGGCGTAGATTCCTTTCTCTGTAACACTTTTGTGGCAGCGGTAGTAATCACTGCTTCCGCTGCCGGAACTAAAAAACAACCCATTTTTTATCCTCCTTTTACATGGTATCGGCACGCGCCGCAAAGCGTCACCTGCCAGTTCGTCGGAAGGCATCTTTAAAAATGCTTTCCTCCTATTGATATTTGTGCTGGAGCGTACAAAAAGCACACCGATCCTCTTCTGAGAATTGTGTGCTTTCATAGCATACATAATAATTGATTTCACTAATAAGTATGAAAAACAAGCGTTCCAGCGTTCTGTATCAGCTTCATGCTGACATTAATACTATTCTAACGTTGGTATTTTGTTTTGTCAAGAAAAAAATCGTTATTCATATCCTGAAGGATGGAGAGAATTTCTTCTATAAGCGATTTCATAGAAAGTTCCCGTGCGCCTGCTACAATATTTTCGCAGTGGTTAACCGGAATCAGGATACGTGTGGCAGTGCTCTGCCCAATTGCAGCAGCCATGGCAGGGGTGATTTCACCGAACAAAGAGTCTGCAATCACAATACCAATAGGACCGATGATAATGTCGGCTTTTTTTGTGCCTACGATGACAGCATTTTCACCGGTAGCGCTGTGGTCAGCTCCTGCTTTCAGCATGGCGGTAGTGGCTGCGGTGTTGGTTCCGACAGCAGTGACAACCGCTTGGGGAATATTTTTTTTGATAGCAGAGACGACTTGTTTGCCGATACCTCCGCCCTGTGCATCAATCACTAATACTTTCATATGCATAATCCTTTCCGTTAGTTTTATTATTATAGCATGGTGGAATCTGTTTGTCGATTGGTAGCCCATACTGTTATAAAATTTCTAAAACTTATTGACATAATGGAATGATGTGCTATACTTTTAATGAATTGAATATGTAACATATAGGTGTCAGGACAATAAATAAGAAGATTGTTGGTCCTGGTGAAAAGGGAAACAGGTGCAAATCCTGTACGAACTCGTCACCGTAATTAAGGAGTGGAAGCCAATGAGCCACTGGGGAACCGGGAAGGCGGCGGACGCGATGATTTTTAAGCCGGGAGACCTGCCTGTATGTTGTACGGAAACATTTGTTTCAGACCACGAGTAACTGGTTGTACGTTAGAATTTGCAGAAATGTTTTAGATGCGTCTGCAGGTTTATTTGTGCATGAGACCTTTACCCAGTGTAATGAAAGATACGCGGTAAAGGTTTTTTTGTCTTATAGGAAAGACCTTGTTACGCTAAAGCGTGAAAGTGCCTTCCTATAAGACAAAAATAGGATGCGCACTCGTGCGAGTAGTAATATGTCGCTAAAGCGCCGCACTCGGCGCAGCAAACCGTCCAAGGTTTACGCTTCGCTCCGGTCCGCGCTAAACGGACATCCATCGGATGTCCAGCGCCCTCATGAATGAGGGATTTAGGGAGTTGAAGCGGACTTGCCCACTTTGTTCTTTGTTTTTCGTGTGTCCAAATTTATCCGGCATATCTTCAATCATACTTACAAATAACAAAAGCAGAACGAAGTCAGGATATCTGCACAAAGGAGGAGACATGAAGAAAAAAACAGCAGTAGTATGGATAATGGTATTGATAGGAGTGTTGTGCATGGCAGGATGCGGAAAAGGAAATGCCCAAAAGACAGCGGAAAACACAACCATTCTGGTAGTTAGCTTCGGAACAAGCTACAATGAAAACAGAGACCTCACAATTGGGGCGATAGAGGAATCCATTAAGAAAGCGTTTCCTGGCTATGAAGTCCGCAGGGCATTTACCAGCCAGATGATTATAGACAAGTTAAAAGAGCGTGATGGGCTGGAGATTGATAATGTCGAGGAAGCCCTGGACAGGGCAGTGGCAGACGGTATTAAGAATCTTGTAGTCCAGCCTACGCATCTGATGGACGGATATGAATATACGGATTTGGCAGATGCCTTAAAAGATTATGAGGGTAAATTTGACCAGGTAGTCTTGGGAAAGCCGCTGCTTTCCAGTGATGACGATTTCGAGGCGGTAATCAAGGCAATTACCGACAAGACGTCATCTTATGACGATGGGCAGACAGCAATTTGCTTCATGGGGCATGGTACGGAGGCAGATTCTAACAGTGTCTATACGAAATTGCAGGAGGAGCTGAAAAGCGCAGGATTTGAAAATTATTACATCGGGACTGTGGAAGCAGAGCCGACGTTGGATACTGTCAGGGCAGCGCTTAAGGAAAATGGCGCTTACAAGAAAGTTGTTTTAGAGCCGCTGATGGTAGTTGCTGGCGACCATGCCAATAACGACATGGCAGGGGATGAGGATGATTCCTGGAAGGCAATTTTAGAAAAAGAAGGTTATGAAGTTGAGTGCCTGTTAGAAGGGCTTGGACAAGTGGAATCTATTCAGAACATTTATGTGGAGCATACGCAGGCAGCAGTTGATAGCCTGAAATAACAATATATAGAAATCAGGTGGGAACAATGATAAAGCAAGTAAAGGTATTATTTCTGGCTCTTTTAGTTAGCGTACTTTGCGTACCAATCGTTTGCCGCGCAGAGGAGGGCTCACCAATATCTCCGGTTTATGGAAGCAATATCAAAGATGGGAGTTATGAAGTAGAGATGACTTCAAGTTCTTCCATGTTCCGTATCGTTAAGGCAGAACTTCAAGTTAATGATGGAAATATGACTGCCGTGCTTACGCTGAGCGGAACCGGTTATCTGAAATTGTTTATGGGTACAGGGGAGGAAGCGTTGAAATCCCCAGAGGAGAGTTTCATTCCTTATGTGGAAGACGCAGAGGGAGCGTATACCTATACCATACCCATAATATCACTGAATAGAGAATTTGATTGTGCTGCTTACAGCAAAAAGAAAGAACAGTGGTATGACAGGAAACTTTCTGTCCTGTCCTCATCCCTGCCGGAAGATGCATTTTTGCTGGACGATGGGGAGTATACCATGGATATTGCCCTGGATGGCGGAAGCGGGCGGGCGACAGTTGCTTCGCCAGCAGCTATCACTGTATCGCAGGGAGCAATAACTGCTTCCGTTGTCTGGAGCAGCCCGGATTATGATTATATGGTTGTAGATGGCGTGAAATATCTGCCAGTAAATACGGAGGGGAATTCTGTGTTTGAAATCCCTATATCAGCTTTGGATAAGGAAATAGATGTGGCTGCAGATACTGTTGCCATGAGCAAACCCCATGAAATTGCCTACATTTTGACATTTCATTCAGACACCCTGGCAAAAAAAAGCGGTACTGGCATCCATATTGCCATAATTACCGCCTTCTGTGTGGCTGCAGTATTTGTGGTTATCATCTTCGCAGCTGTCCGAAAGCAAAAGAAAAGGGCGCAAAATGATTAGCAGAAAGAAAGCAGCGATGTTTTTGGTACTGTGTTTTTTATCGTGGCTGCTCGTTGTTTTTCCGGCTGGATGTGGGAACAGCCCTCTGGAACGCAGAGATACAGATATCAGCAGCAGCCTGTTATACGAGAGAAGCATGAAACTGCAATATGCCGAACAATATGCCGTAGATTATTATAAAGATGGATATATTTTGGTGTCGGTAGCGGATGGCAGAAGCTATCTCATTGTCCCGGAAGGAAAAGAACCGCCAAAGGATCTGCAGGAGGGGATTATCGTATTAAAACGTCCGCTGGAGCATATCTATCTTGTGGCATCCGCTGCGATGGACATGGTTTGTGCATTGGATGAGTTGGCGGCGGTGCGTTTTTGCGGGCAGAAAACAGAAAATTGGTGCATAGAGGAAGCCCGTGAGGCAATGGAGCAGGGAAAAATCTTATATGCCGGAAAATATGACATGCCAGATTATGAACTGCTTGTGTCGGAAGGATGTTCCTTTGCAGTGGAAAATAATATGATTACCCATGCGCCCGAGGTTCTTGAGAAACTGGAAGATTTTGGGATACCGGCTTTGATTGATTGTTCCAGCTATGAAAACCATCCCATGGGAAGAGTCGAGTGGGTAAAGCTATACGGTGTTCTGTTAGGCAAAGAAGCAGAAGCAAAAGCTGCTTTTGCTGCGCAGGAGGAACAGTTTCGCCAGGTGGCGAAAAAGGAACCATCCGGCAAGACAGTTGCATTTTTCTACATTACCACAAATGGAATGGCAAATGTCAGGGTCTCGGCGGATTATGTGCCGAAAATGATAGAGATTGCCGGCGGAAAATATATTTTTGATGATTTAGGCGAGGAAGACAGCCACCGTTCCTCCATAAATCATCAAAAATATATTTTCCGCCGGCAATCTCT
>CANOFO010000168.1 GCA_947565305.1 uncultured Lachnospiraceae bacterium
CAGTCTTTCCTCAAATGCTTTCTTATCCATTCTTGCTCCTTGTATCTGGTCATGCTTTCATTTTCCAGATGGTGAATCCCGCAGTCGTCCAGCACCTTTTTATACCGCTCATACATATCGCCATACCTCTCCGGATAAATGCGCAGCCGGTATTCATGATTGCCGTTTCCATAATATATGGGATATTTTTGTGACAGTTTCTTTATAAAATCTATTGCCGTATCCATGGAAACGCCGGGCTTTGCCACGAGCATATCTCCGGCACTGATTACAAAATCCGGCGCCTCCCTTTCAATCGCCGCCAATAACTGCTCATTTTGTTTTCCAAAACAATTGTTATGCAAATCCGCAAGAAAAACAAACCTGCAGACTTTTTTCAGCGCCTTTTTCTCATTGTGGCTTTCTTCCTTATGAAATATCGGCAGGGTATAATGGGTTATTTCAAAACGCTTCAGTTCTCTGCGAAGCAGGTTGACAACTGCCGCAACCATCATCAAACACCCGAGAATGATACATACATCGCTTATCTTCAAGTTTCCGTCCACCTTTCCAGACACGCTTTCCTGTACAGCAAATCAAATAAACACCTGATTGTATATTATAACACACAACATTTTATCGGGCAACTTCTTTTTTCTCCTATAATCCCCACATTTCCCATACCTTTTTATAGCAGTCTGACAATTTTACTTTTTGGGCGTCTTTTTTGGCTATCACATTTACTTCCCCAATAACTTTATCACCTAACCGGTATTCTACCCTCCCCACGCATTCGCCTTTTTTTACCGGAGCTTTCAGGCTTTTGGGCAAAACAAGCTTCTTTTTTATCGCGCTTAAGTCTTCACCTTTCAGTCCCATATAGGAAAATTCGCCTTCATATTCCAGCGGCATGTTTCCAACGAGGCTGTTTTTGACGTCCAATGCTTTTAATTTCGGGGGTTTTTCATCTTTATAAATGGTACAGTTTGCAAAGCCGTAATTCAATAGCGCGGCTGCGTCCTTAAACCGTACTTTATAGTCGGGCGCCGCCATGA
Source organism: uncultured Lachnospiraceae bacterium (assembly GCA_947565305.1). Classification (GTDB taxonomy): domain Bacteria; phylum Bacillota; class Clostridia; order Lachnospirales; family Lachnospiraceae; genus Petralouisia. The sequence continues at coordinate 1,035 of CANOFO010000168.1, forward strand.
CTACGGCAATCAGGTCAATCCCGTCTTTGCTGGCAGTCGCTGAAACACAATATTTGGCAAGACTGGTGGAACCTGTTTTTAAGCCGGTTGCGTACTGGTACTGTTTGATTAGTTTATTGGTATTGGTCAGTCCAAATTCTGAGGTCCCCTTTGCCGTCGTGTGCGTAATATTTTCCATCCAGATTGTGCTGTAATCGTGGATTTGCGGATATTTTTCTACCAGCTCCCGAGACATCAGCGCCACGTCCATTGCACTTGTTACATGTCCGTCCACATCCAGCCCGCAGCAATTGACAAAATGGGTCTGCTCCATGCCAAGCCCCTTTGCACGCTCGTTCATCTGCTGCACAAAAGCCTCTTCACTCCCGCTGATGTGTTCTGCCATGGCTACACAGGAAGCCTATACGGTTAGTAGACACTATCCTTTGTTCGGATTTTGAAACTTATAGTATATGGTAATTCCGCCATCGGCATGTATCTCAATCCGTTCTATCAGTTCCAGGACCATTTCCCTTGTCAGTTTGCTGACATTTATGTAATCTTTAAATGCCTCTGCCCATGCATTGTATGCAGCATCCGCTTCCTGCTGTGAATCCATCTCAGCACGAAACACCGCTTTCTGATTTTGTAATTGTGCAATTTCAGCCTCATATTCAGAAACATATTTTATATAATCCTTTTTTGAAAGGAGCGCTTCCATGTAATGATCATAGGTCTTTTTTTTGAATTTTTCTGTCTTTACTAACCGCTTTTTTATATTTTCTAACTGGGACTCGCAATATTCTCTGTTCTCATTATATATCTGTACCTTTTTCAGTTCTTCTATATCCTCTTCCTTCAGTATGTTTCTTGCCTCGTTTTTCAGGGAGGACAATACGGCTTCCTCCAAACTGCATACCTGTATGCTGTGACTGCTGCAAAATTTCACTCCCTGTGTTTTATATGTTTTGCAAATATAGCCGACAAAGCCTTTTTTGCCATGACGTGCATATTTTCTTAACATAGTATGTTTGCAGTCCGCGCAGTAGAGAAAGCCTGAAAAAATACTCTTCTCCTCTTTTACTTTTACACTTTTTGTCCGTGTTTTCTGTAAGTTCTGCACCATTGCAAATAGTTCTGGTTCTATGATGGCTTCATGAGTGTTTTTTACAACAATCCACTTTTCTTTTGGAAGTATTTTCTTCTTTTTATCTTTATAGGATACGGTATTGACTTTATTCTGGACCAAGTGTCCCATATAGGTTTCATTATTTAATATTGTGTGAATCGTTTGATAAGACCAGGTTTTTGTTGTATCCAGCGCCTTTGCGTTCTGGTACTTTTCCCCCAGCACCTCTCTTTTATATATGGTTGGAATGAGGATTCCGTCTGATGATAAAACAGCGCCTATTCTGGCTTTTCCGTAACCGGAAAGATACAGTTTGTAAATTCTTTTTACAACTTTCGCGGCATATTCATCAATGACCAGATGATTATGGTTTTTTGGGTCTTTTTTATATCCATAGGGACAGGAGGAGCCTAAAAACTGTCCATTTCGCATTTTTGCCTGAAAGGAGCTTCGAATGTTTTTTGACAAATCCTCACAGTACCACTCATTTACCAGTCCATTTATCTGCCGGCTCTTTTTATTTGCTTCATCTTCTGTGTCAACCCCATCTACAACGCCGATAAATCTTATGCCGAGATTTGGCAGGTCATGATGCAGATATTTTTCTATATGCTCCATATTTCTTGAAAATCTGGACTGGGTTTTTGCGATAATCACATCGAATTCTCCTAATCTGGCATCCAGCATCATTTTTTCGAAATCCGGTCTGTCGTCATATAAACCGCTTTCGTCATCATCGGAATACACTCTGATAATTTTAAATTCATGCGTCAGGGCATACTCCGTCAGTAAAAGTCTCTGGTTTTTTATACTTGCGCTGTCATCTCCTTTTTGGACTTTATCCATATCCTCTTTGCTTAATCGCAGATATAATACGGCACGATTCCCTGTCATGTTTACAACTCCAATCGTATTTGTTATATCCTCGCATAATGTATCTATCCACTTTATACATCATGCAAGATTTATTTTCTATTGCTTTGTTCTTTTGATAATTACATTTTTCATGCAGTCTGCTAATTTTTTATTTCCGTAGACTACCGTTACTTTTATATTTGGTTTTGCGTCCTTCAAGTTTTCCCCTCTTTTTTTAATATTTGTTGCATTTTATTCGTTTTCTTTTCTACTTATTCGATATGGGAGAATTTTCTTTCTAAAATGGCTGGGTGTTTGACAGTATTGCAATACCTGCAGCGTTCCTGCTCTCAAACATTTTTGATACCTCATTTTTTCTGTTCTGTGTTTGTGTCCGCTGAAAATAAAAAGAGGGTGTCGAGAAACAAACATAAAGCGCGATATCAGACACAACATCTAGGATTTCATACTATATATTGTGCTTTAATGCTATTTCCGACAACCCCAATAGTAAACAATATTCAATTTTCATATTCTTTTAACCTGCGTTGCCATATCCACAGATTATAGCAGATTTTTGTATTCCTGTCTTCCATCTACAATGGCATATATTTGCTTATCCGCTTTTTCCGTCCTTACAATTTTATACTTCATGGCTTTTTCTCTCTGACAGTGATTTTCTGATATCATCAAATGTATGCTGTATCGGCGCCACTCTGCCATTCACTACATCCTCTTCAGCCTCTGATTATATTTTAATTTATCTATATCATCAATCCTATTTTTCATTTTCTGCTGCAGTTCCAATTTCTTAAAACGCATTTGTCTGTAATATCCGGGGAATGAGCAAATACATACAATTGATTTCTTCACTTATTCAGTATTTTATGATATGAAATTGGCACTGATTTTTAATCAATCTTCTTCCTAAAACAAATAATCCGGTTTTCTTCTTTAAATCCTATTTTCAAATGAAACTGTAATGAAATGTCATTCGTCCATTCACAATCACTTGCAAACTCTATACAGCCTTTTCCCCTTGCCCAGTCTTCGCATTCTTTACAAAGAGAATTTGCTACACCTTTCTTTCTATAAGACTCTTCAACAACAATGCCCTCAAGATATCCAACAGGACTTGTATCACATCCCTCTACATACCCATGCCTGAGGGCGCATAAAGCCACCCCGACATATCTCTCATTCATAACCTGGGTAAATACTTCTGTTTCTTCGCTGCATATATATTCTCTTAATATATTTTCAGCTTCTTCCATTGTATTGTCCGGCCACAATTGCATGATTAACGGCACCATTTCTTTTATTTGTTCTATACTGGCTTTCATTCAGTTCCCTCTTTTTGATAACACAGGGATTTCCCATCCACTCTATTTAATAATTTGAATCTATTATTTCTTTTGCACGGCGTAATACTGGTAATTCTCTATCCGCAATAAGTTTTCCAAGCTTTGTATTCGCCCTGTCTTCATATTCCTGAACAGCCTCCGCATATGACAGCTTCAATGTCGATAGATGATAACGATCTATCTCATCCTGCGTTAAATTCTTTTCTCCAAACACTTCCGCTTTACACAAAAAATAGTGATTAATGTTATGCCTGTGAATCAGGTTATAATAATCACTCACAACCCCGATTTTACAAATCACCTCTGCCTGCACACCTAATTCTTCTCCGAGTTCTCTCTTAATGGCAGTAAACAAATCCTCGCCTGACTCAACTCCGCCACCGGCAGTTTCAATTAATGTGGCTTTGCCAAAATCATCATTCCGTTCGGCTCTTACAAAATAGAATTGCTCATTTCCATCATAAACAATTGCCCTGGCAATATTTCTATCATGGTCCACATATTCATATTGCCACTGTGTATCCTGTAATTCTAATTTTAATTCCTGATTCATAATGGTTTTTCTCCTCAGCT
>CANOFO010000169.1 GCA_947565305.1 uncultured Lachnospiraceae bacterium
CCTGCCAGGTCATCGGAAGGCATTCTGAAAATGCTTCGCATTTGCCTTCCTCCTGGGGCTTTTGTCTGTGGCTGAGGGATTATCACCCTCATAGAAATAGCAATTCAGCCCTTTTCAAATAAATTTGAAAGGTCTGACTTTCTATTTCCATGGGGTTCTGAATAGTTACAAGTTATCTTTTAACAGTTCCTAATCTAAGCGGCAGTCCCGCGAGAATCTTAGTTTTCTGTAAAATTTCATAACAGGAGGAATGTCTATGGACAAAGGCAAGAAAAAGGAACTGATGAAAATGATTCCCAAAGAGCATCAGATGAATCTGAGTGATTTTGCGTTTTTTCTTTCAGTAATGAAAAATAAGCGTGCATATGAATGTACCCTCAGTATTATCTTGGATGAACTGGAGCTTGAGTTGGAGGAGGTGAAAGTGGAGCAGGTAGTGCTGAATAAAAATGGAAAACGAGCGATTCGTTTGGATGCATGGGCAAAGGATAACAAAAACCGATTATTTGACATGGAGATGCAAAATGACAGTAAAGGCGACAGTATCCCCAGACGTGCCAGATTTTATCAGGGTTTGTTGGATACTCCTGTTTTAAAGTCAGGTAAGGACACCAGGTATCGGGAGCTGCCATCTTCTATTATCATATTTATTACGCAGGATGATATTTGGGAGCAGGATTTGGCAAAATACACTTTTACGGAACAATGTGAAGAAATTCCGGGGCTGCACCTCGAAGATGGAACTGCCAAAATTTTCTTAAATATGACAAGTAAAAATGGTTCCCAAGAGTTGGTAAGTCTGTTAAGATATATGAAAGACACGACATTGGATAATCCGGAAATCCTGGTAAAAGATGAGAGAATTATAGAATTAGACAGGATTGTAAGGGAAGTCAAAGAGAGTGAAGAATGGGAGGCGGTTCAGATGAACGTTATGGAGATTGCAATGGAAAGGGGAATGCAGAAAGGGATGGAAGAAGGGATAGAGCAAGGAATAAAGAAAGGGATAGAGCGAGGGATAGAGCAAGGAATAAAGAAAGGGATAGAGCGAGGGATAGAGCGAGGGATAGAGCAAGGAATAAAGAAAGGGATAGAGCAAGGGGAGAATCGTTTAAGTAAGTTGGATAAGAAACTATTGGAACAAAACCGCTTGGATGATTTGCGTAGAAGTTTAGATGACATAGAATATCGAAAAAAGCTGTATGAAGAGTATCATATTTAATCTAAGGAACTGTTCAAAAATAACTTTTAATATTGTTGTCTTTTTCTCCGATAGTACCACTCAAAAATCAGTTACATAGCCCGCTATGCGCCTGATTTTCGAGTGGCATTCTCGAAGAAAAATCCTGCACACTATTTAAAAGTTATTTCTTAACAGTTCCTAAGGAAACGCTGATTGAAGCGTTTCCTTAGAAAATGCACAAATTCTTAAATAATCAAGGGGGTGGAATGTTAACCCTGATTATCGGTGACAGCAGCCTCCATAGGCGGACGCTGCTGTATTCCCTTCAGATATAAGAATATTCCTGCGGCAGCCGCGCACACAGCTATGGCAAAGATTAAAATGTGCAGGAAAATGGAATTCCCGCTATAGTTTAAGAAAGATGGCGCAAATGTTCCCCACAGGTTAAACATCATATGAAATAGGATGGACAGATACAGGCTGCCGCCTTTATAGCATACATAGCCGCAGAAGAGCCCTACAACAAAGGCATAAGTGCCTTGGATAATATTTGCATGGAAAAGTCCAAAAAGGAATGCCTGCATAATATTTGCCAATACAAACGGCATTGCCCTGGTGGCATATTTCATGGTGACGCCGCGGAAAATCAATTCTTCGCTGATGGGGGCAATTAAGACGGAATAAATGGCAAGCAAGAGGGTCACATCTCCAAATCCGACGCTTTTCAGTAATTCTTCATAAGTCTGATACCATCCGGGGTTGATAGCGGCAAGAAGCATTACTACATAGGTGGATATGTACTGCATGCCCAGCATCATCACTGCCAGCCCGCCGACCATCCAAGGGTTGATTATGGAAGAGATTTTACGGCGCGGCTGCTTTTTGGGACAGAAACGTTTCCAATACCAGAAACCGAGCGCCATAGCGGCAATCACGGCATAGGCGGCGGAGATTCCGGCAAGGAACTGGCTGTCCATAATGGAACTCATCACAGGATTCAGAATGGACTCGGTAATAAAATTGGGGTCTGCGGATTCTGTAAACAGTTCCCATTTGGAAAAAATTTCCAGAAAAATTTTCAAAAATACTGCAATGAAGGTGACTAATGTCTGAATGCCGAAAGCAAGAATTACTGGAAGCAGGCAGAATAAAATGCTGCCGATTTTTTTCAGTGTCTTCATAAGTTAAGTGTCCTTTCTTGATTATTTCCATATTGGCTGATGAGTGAACTGCAACTAGTGTACTATTTTAGCAGTACAAAAGAAAAATTGCAACTTGAAAAATCTATTGCTTTTTTCCTATAATTAAGATAAAATACAAAATAACGTATATTTATACAATATAATTGAAATTACATATATTCCGTTAAGGAAGCAAAACAGGAGGAAGAAATTATGAAAATTGCAAAGAAGTTAGCATCATTACTGTTAGCAGGAGCAATGCTGACAGGCATCATGGGGTGTGGGGTTCCGGCAAACTCCGTTCATGCCCCGGAGGATATGGCAGGCAAGAAGATTGGCGTACAGCTTGGCACGACTGGCGACACGCTGGTAACCGATGAATTTGAGAAAGATGGCGACACTACTGTGGAGCGTTACAAAAAAGGCGCAGATGCCGTGCAGTCCTTAAAGCAGGGCAAGATTGACTGCGTAGTCATCGACTCAGAGCCGGCAAAGGCGTTTGTGGAGCAGAATAAGGATTTGACAATCCTTGATACCGAGTATACGGATGAAGATTATGCTATTGCCATTGCCAAGGATAATGCGGAACTGAAAGACAAAATCAATACTGCCCTAGCAGAACTCAAATCTGAAGGCACATTGGACCAGATTATGGCAAATTATACAGGGGATGATACAATGGGAACCTGCCCTTACGAGTCCCCGGCAGACGTGGACACATCCAATGGCAAATTGGTGATGGCAACCAATGCGGCATTCAAGCCTTATGAATATTATGAGAACAACGAGATTGTGGGGATTGACCCGGAAATTGCACAGGCAGTGGCAGACAAGCTGGGTATGGAGCTTGAGATTCTTGATATGGATTTTGACGCCATCATCAATGCAGTACAGTCCGGCAAGGCAGATATTGGAGTGGCAGGAATGACAGTCAACGAGGAACGTCTGCAGAGCATCGATTTCAGTGATACTTACGCCCAAGCGAAACAGGTAATCATCGTTCGAGCAAAATAGGAGGAAATGCCGCCGTGCAGAATTTTGTAGAACAGTTTACATTAAATTTTATAGATGATAACAGATACCAGTACATACTGCAGGGATTCGTCAATACCCTGATTATTACGCTTCTGGCAGCGATTTTGGGAATTGCCCTGGGATTTTTAGTGGCAATTATACGTTCCAGCCATGATAAGACGGGGCATATGAAGATTCCCAATTTTATCTGCCAGATTTATCTGACGGTAGTGCGCGGGACGCCTACCATGATTCAGCTTTTGATTATTTATTATGTGATTTTTGCTTCGGTGAATGTGTCGAAGATTTTAGCGGCAGTTGTGGCATTTGGGTTGAATTCCGGCGCTTATGTAGCTGAGATTGTCCGTTCCGGCATTATGTCTGTGGACGAGGGGCAGTCGGAGGCAGGCAGGAGTTTAGGGCTTAATTACCGGCAGACCATGCAGTTTATCATTATGCCCCAGGCGTTTAAAAATGTGCTTCCCGCTCTGGGAAATGAATTCATCGTACTGTTAAAAGAGACATCCATCAGCGGTTATATTGGCTTGACAGATTTAACCCATGGAGGGGACATCATCCGGGGCATCACGTTTTCGCCGTTTATGCCGTTGATTGCGGTTGCCCTGATATATCTGCTGCTGGTGACAGGACTTTCCTGGTGCGTGGGCAGGCTGGAAAGGAGGCTGAGAGTCAGTGAACGTTAAGGTATTGCTGGAAACAAAAGATTTGTGTAAGGAATTTGGCGGCAATCAGGTTCTGCGGGGTATCAGCACCCAAATCTGCCAGGGGGAAGTGGTAGCGATTATTGGACCTTCGGGCTGCGGGAAATCAACGTTCCTGCGGTCTTTGAACCTTTTGGAAACGCCCACTGGCGGAAGCGTTATCTTTGAAGGGAAAGAAATCACGGCACCCGGTGTGGACGTCAATAAAATCCGGCAGAAGATTGGCATGGTGTTTCAACAGTTTAATCTCTTTGCCAACCTGAGCATTCAGGAAAACATTACTTTGGCTCCGATAAAGTTAGGTCTTATGGACAAGGCACAGGCAGATAAGCGCGCATTGGATTTGCTGGAGCGTATAGGGCTTCCCGATAAAGCCAGCGCTTATCCGTCCATGCTTTCTGGAGGGCAGAAACAGAGGATTGCCATTGCCCGTGCTCTCGCCATGAACCCAGATGTGATGCTGTTTGATGAGCCGACCTCAGCGTTGGACCCTGAGATGGTTGGAGAGGTACTTGAACTCATGCGGGAACTGGCAAAGGACGGTATGACGATGGTTGTTGTGACCCATGAGATGGGATTTGCCCGGGAGGTGGCAAGCCGTGTCATGTTCATCAATGAGGGCGTAATCTGTGAGGAAAATGAGCCTCAGGAGTTTTTTGGAAATCCCAAGAATCAGAGGCTGCAGGATTTCTTATCAAAAGTATTGTAGAGGTTGTCAAAACGCTGGGTTGGAAACTTCCTGGCGTTTTTTATCTTATAGGATTCGGGTGTCAAAAGGTGGCTTTTAAATTTTCTATCGTCAATTTGCACAATTGGATAA
>CANOFO010000170.1 GCA_947565305.1 uncultured Lachnospiraceae bacterium
TAAGTAACATTGTCCCCGCTGTTTGGTCTGAAAAATATAGCGTTAAATAGATCGCCAAGAAGCGGATGGCCAATGTTTGCCATATGAACGCGGATTTGATGTGTGCGCCCTGTTTCCAGTTCAAATTCCATATAAGTATGGTTCTGGAAACGCCGTAATACGCGGTAATGCGTAACTGCTCTCTTGCCATTTGGCACATTGGCTGCCATTTTCTTGCGCTCCCTGGGATGTCTGCCGATTGTGCCCTCAATCACCCCATTGTCCTGGCTGACAACACCTCTTACAATGCCAAGATAGCGTCTGGTAACAGAATGCTCCTTAATCTGCGCTGCTATTTTGACATGTGCCTGGTCGTTTTTACAGACAATCAGCGCACCGGTGGTATCCATATCAATCCGATGAACAATCCCGGGACGAATCTCCCCATTAATTCCAGAAAGGCTGTCTTTGCAATGGTACATGACTGCATTGACCAATGTGCCGGAATAATGCCCTGCCGATGGGTGCACAACCATACCCTTGGGTTTATTCACCACAAGGACATCCTTATCCTCATAGAGAATGTCCAAGGGAATATTTTCCGGCAGGATGGCAATTTCCTGTGCCTTGGGGATAACCACAGAGAGCAGGTCCCCCTCATCCACACAGTAGTTGGCTTTTCGCACAACATCATTCACCTTAATCTGCCCTTCTTTGATTAGCTTCTGGAAAAAAGACCTGGACAACTCTGGATACAGCAGAGACAAGGTCTTATCCAGCCGTTCCCCTGACTGTTCAGCCGATATCTCAAATTCCTGCATTGTATCTGAAGACTCAATCATAAACCTGACTCCTTCTTTTTAGGCTTTTTAAAGGGAATCAGCCTGTCTATATCTTCTTCCTTATAATAGAACAGGAAAAACAGTATCAAAAGCACCATGCCGCAGCTCACATAAATATCTGCCATATTAAAAATTGGGAAGTTAATCAGTTCAAAATAGAAAAAATCCACCACATAGTCCAAGATTAGCCTGTCTGCTAAGTTCCCAAGCGCCCCGGCAGTTAACAGTATTAAAATAAACCTTGCCCATGCAAACCTTTTTTCCATGGGTGACTTCCAATAGACTAGGACCATTAGCACAAGCATCACTAGCGTCCCCACCACAAACAGATATTTCATGCCCTGCATCATGCCAAAGGCTGCGCCACGGTTCTCCAGGTAATGAAGCTGGAATACGCCTTTTATCAATATAATGGAATTGCCGCCTTTTAAATAGGTGGAAGCAAGGTATTTCGTAAACTGGTCTAACGCCAATAAAAGGATGATGCCTATAAATCCAATGATACAACTTTTCTTTTTCTTATCCATAAATAAACCTCTTCATTCAAACATAGAAAGTCAACACTTTTCTTTTTCAAGAATATATGAAATTCCACCAAGAATTTGCTCGTCCGTCAGTTCCTTGGTAATGTAGGCCTGACCCAAAGCATTTAAGATTATAAATTTTATTTTTCCTGATTCCATTTTCTTATCGAGTTTGGTGGCAGCAAGAATTTCCTCTGCTCCATAAGGAAATTCCTTAAGTGAAACAGGTAGGCCATAACTTTTGAGTATATGCAATAAATCCTGCAGTTCCTGCTCTGCCAATTTCCCCAACCGATGAGAAATGTAAGCCGCCCCTGCCATGCCGAGCGATACGCATTCTCCATGGTACAAGGTAAAATCAGATAATTTTTCGATGGCATGTCCGATGGTATGCCCGAAATTTAAGAGTGCCCGCTCTCCCTGCTCTTTGGGGTCATGCTCCACAACTTCACGCTTGATATGGCAGCTTCTGAAAATCATTTCTTCCATGGCTGCCGGCTGCTGTTCCATGATGGCTTTGCTGTTTTCACGGATAAACTTCGTGTACGCTGTATCCTTGATAAATCCGTGTTTGACTATTTCTGCCATACCTGCTGTGAATTGGCGCGGTGGCAGGGATTTCAATACAGAAATATTCATATACACAAGCCTGGGCATATAGAAAGCCCCCACCATATTCTTGTACTTCATAAAGTCAACGCCTGTTTTGCCGCCGATGCTGCTGTCTGTCTGCGCCAACAGCGTTGTCGGTACCTGGATAAAATCTATCCCCCGCAGATACGTGGCTGCAGCAAATCCGGTGAGGTCTCCGACAACGCCGCCTCCCAATGCGACAAGCAGGTCCTTGCGGTCAAATTTATTCTCAATCAAATGCTCATAGACATGGCCAACAGTATCTGTATTCTTGTTTTCCTCTCCTGCCTCAAACACAAAGGAGGTACAGAAAGCAAACATTGGCGAAAGCAATGCCTCCACTTCTTCCAGATATAATGCTGCCACATTAGAATCAGCAATGATACACACTTTATTTGTGCCATACCCCAGCTTACTTAATTTATCCGCAAGCAGTGAAAAATCTTTCTGTATCTCTATATCATAATAAGGCTTTCCCTCATAAGAGACTGTGATTGTTTTTCCCATCATGTATTTCCTTTCCTATAGATACTTCTCATACTTTATTTTCAGGCGGCCCTTGCGTGTCTCGCCAAAAGATTCAAGAAAACGAAATCTTCCCACGGAACGGACAGAAATCATTTCTCCCGGTTTACACTCTGCAGTAATCTGCAAAATCTGCCGGTTATCCAAAAAAACTCTGCCGCCTTTTATCCACGCGCTTGCCTGGGAACGCGAAATTTTACAGATACAGGCAATCACGCTGTCCAAACGGTTGGATGTGACAATTCCCTCTGTCAGTTCCGTTCGTGGTTTAATCGCCAGAGAATCTGCTTCAATCTGTTCACTCTTTACCATGGTATGGCGAATTTTTGTCAGCTCCTGTATCACAAATGCCGCAATATTTTCATGACAGAACACATAAACCTCTTCCTCATTTACCAGAATGTCACCCAGCTTACAACGTTCAATGCCGAGATTCATCAGGCTTCCCAGGACATCCCGGTGTGTCAGGGATTCTGCAAATTTTTTATTTAACGGTGTGATTTTCAGACAGACAATTGGGTAATCCCAGGCATAACAAAGAGCATCAGGTATAAATGCTATCATCTGACGCTCACTCAAAGCATATCCACCAAACATTTCGTAACCGGAATACAGATTGGGGATTTCCTGCTTGAAAATATTCAATTCATTTAAATTCAGAAATTCACTGAATATTACAATGTCTTTCTGCCCAGCCTGCCTAGATAAATCAAGGAATCGTTTTGATAAAATTGTTTCTTCCTTCGTCATAACAATTCCTTATATCTTCGGGCGGATAGGCTGCATATCTAACGAGTCAATAATATTGGCAAAATCACCAGACACGTCAACGCTTGGCGGAGTAATAATGAATATGTAGTTGGAAATTTTCTGCAGATTGCCATTGATAGCAAAACAGGAACCAGATGTGAAATCAATTATACGCTGTGCAATATCCACATCCAACCCTTCCACATTCAGTACTACAGTCCGGTCCATCAGCAATGTCTCCGTAATCTCCCTTGCATCTTCCACCGTGATAGGCTTAATGACACATACTTCCATGCCTGATCCTGACTTTTTGCTTGGGCGCATCGGTGTCACTACCTTGGAATTCGTTTTGATGGGACGAATTTTCTTATCATCCTCATCGAAATCATCTGCATCCCTGTCCTTGGAACGGCTGCGTTTCCTGGGCAGTTCCTCTTCATAATCGTCTTCGTAATCATCATCGTAAAAGTCGTCATCATCTGAGTTCAGTCTCATCACATCTAAAAATTTATCTAACATTCCCATATCATTCACCTCACTTTGTTCCTGGCGCTATCCATAATTCCGTTCGCCAAAAATTCCTGTTCCGACACGTACCATAGTCGCCCCTTCTTCAATTGCGACCATATAATCGCCTGTCATCCCCATGGAGAGAACAGACATATTTACATTATCAATGTTTTTCCTCCCTATGTCAACAGCTAATTCACGAATTTGGCGAAAATATTCGCGATTGTCTTCCGGATTTGCCACAAATGGCGCAATTGTCATAAGTCCTTTTACATGGACATGCGGAAGAATGGATATTTCTTCTATCAGCTGCAGCGTCTCTTCGCAGGCAATGCCAAACTTACTTTCTTCTCCGGCAACATTCACTTCTACCAGAATATCAACATCCACCTGTTTCTTTTGTGCCTGGCTGCTGATTTCCTGGGCAAGGCGCAAGGAATCCACTGAATGAATGAGCGATACTTTATCAATAATGTATTTGACCTTGTTCCTCTGAAGATGTCCAATCATATGCCAGCGTATGTCCTCTGGAAGCTGTGGGTATTTGTCCGTAATTTCCTGTACCTTGTTTTCGCCAAAATCCCGGCTTCCGGCTGCGTAAGCTTCTTCCAACATAGGCACCGGTTTCGTCTTGCTGACAGAAATCAGCGTTATCTCTTCAGGGTTTCTCCCGGCTTTTTCACATGCCCTCTTTATATTATCACGGACTTGTGCAAGATTTTCCTTTACCATGTTCGTTCCTCCTCGTTCCATACTACTGTATGATTTGATTTTCCTGTATCTTTGCGGCTTCCAGTGCAATATGGTCGTAAAGTGAAATTCCATACTTCGTTCCAGTTGCTACAATGGAATACTCCTCATTTTGGAATAATATTTCCACTTTGCGAAATACGGCATATCCCCGGTTGATATTGTAAACGCCTTGCAAAGCTTCCTGCTTGTCCAATACATACGTCTCACTGGAATCTGTCTTGAGTATGGTATCTCCGGCAGTTAGTTCCTCGGCAGCGATATAATACATATTATCTATTTCTTCCGCCACAGCAACCGCTACAAATCTGGGCATAGCTTCACCATCTTCATTCTCATATTGGCACATGACGCCATTGGAATCATCCGCACCGCCTTTGGTGAGATACTCCTTCGGTATG
>CANOFO010000171.1 GCA_947565305.1 uncultured Lachnospiraceae bacterium
ATAATTTTGTTTGGGGTAGAAGCCCCTGCGGTAATACCTACGCTATTAATGGACCATAATTTAGACAAATCCAAATCCTCGAGTGTCTGTATATAGCAAGTATTTTCACATTCTTTTTGACATATTTCAAATAACTTTTGCGTATTGGAACTGTTCTTCCCTCCAACGACTATCATGGCATCGACCCTGGCAGCAATTTCCCTTGCCTCAGTCTGCCTTTCCTGCGTTGCATTGCAAATCGTATTTAAAACATTTATATCATAACCTTTTTTTGAAATAATTTCAACTAGTTCTTGAAAATTCTTGTTGTTAAATGTCGTCTGTGAGACAATACAGACCTTTTTTCCCTCTTTGGGGACAAAATCATATGCCTCTTCGACCGTTGAAATTACGCTTGTCTCGGCCATATTGGCGCTCCACCCTTTAATTCCCTCGACCTCAGGATGGTTTTCATTGCCAATTATTAACACATGGCAGCCTTCACGGCTATACTTCTCCACAATCTGATGGATTTTCTGCACAAATGGGCATGTGGCATCCACATAAGAGATGTTTTCCGCCTCAAGCAGGTCATAAATTGCTTTCCCTACGCCGTGGGAACGGATAATAACCGTGCCATCCCTGCAGTTTTTCAATTCCTCCGCTGTATCCACCACGCAGACGCCTTTTTTCTCCAAATCCGACACGACTTCCTCATTGTGGATAATGGGGCCATAGGTATAAATCTTCCCATTTTCCTGCGCCACCTGCTCATATACCGTGTCCACTGCGCGCCTGACGCCAAAGCAGAATCCCGCGCTGTTTGCTAAAATCACTTCCATTTATTCCGCATCCCTTACAATCTCTAATATCTTTGCCACCACTTGGTCTATGGTCATCTCCGAGCTGTCCACAAGGATGGCATCTTTGGCCTGTTTCAAAGGAGAAATCTCCCTCGTCATGTCACGGAAATCCCGCTTCTCGATATCTTCACAGATTTCCTCAAGGCTGCAGTTTATGCCTTTTTCCTGCAATTCCAGAAATCTCCGCCTGCCGCGGGTCTCTACGCTCGCAGTCAGATAAATTTTCACCTGGGCATCTGGCAGCACACAGGTACCGATATCCCTGCCATCCATAATCAGGTCTGTGGTACACGCCAGTTCACGCTGGAGCTGTGTCAGTTTTTCACGCACAGGGGCATAGACACTGACTGCCGAAGTCATTTTCCCAACTTCCTCCGTGCGGATAAGTCCATTGACATTCTCACCATTTAAAAACACCTGCTGCTCCCCACCCTCATTGGAAAGGGAAACCGTAATCCTTTCACACGCTGCCGTAATCTTTTCCTCGTCTCCAGCTGCTATGCCGGCCCGCAGAAAATACAGCGCCATCGCACGGTACATCGCACCCGTGTCTACATAAATATAAGACAGTTCTTTCGCCACCAACCTGGCAATGGTGCTCTTTCCGGCTCCCGCCGGTCCGTCAATCGCAATATTAAATGCCATGCAACTTCCTCCATTCTATCTGAACTGTCCGTCCAGGCTTAAACTCTTTGCTCCCACCTTATATGCTGTCTCCTGCAAGATAGCCTGTGGACCATGCAATCTGTAAATTAAAACCTCCAGTCAGTGCATCCAAATCCAGCACTTCCCCGGCAAAATATAGCCCTGAAACCAGCTTCGATTCCATAGTAGAGGGGTTGACTTCCCTCGTACTGACCCCTCCTCTGGTGATGATAGCCTCATTAAATCCACGAAATTTCTGTAATGTCAGAGGAAAATGTTTCATCAACTTGACAAAGCCCATTCGTTTTTCCCTGGAAATCATATTTACTTTCTCTTCTGCATCGATTCCACTTAAACTTATGATAACCGGAATCAGTTTGGCTGGAAACAGCTTTGACAAGGCATTTTTAAACTGCCTGTTCTGATTCTCCTCAAAATCCCGCAAAACACGTTTATCCAGCTGCTCCTCGGTCAATGCAGGCTTTAAATCTATTTCCATAGTAAGCGGCATGTCCTCTATATAATCATTGACAATGCTGCTGGCGCTGATTAACAGCGGTCCGCTGACACCAAAATGGGTAAAGAGCATCTCTCCGAATTCTTCAAATATAAGCTTTTTCCCCTTGCGGATGCTTACGGTAACATTCCTCAACGAAAGCCCCTGTAAATCCTTCACCCAGTTCTCCGCTGTCTCAAACGGCACCAGTGCAGGCCGGCACTCGCTGACTGTATGTCCCAGACTTTCGGCGAAACGGTAACCGTCACCAGCAGAACCGGTAGACACGTAGGATTTGCCTCCTGTGGCAATAATAACCTTTTCTGCCTTTAGCACTGTCCCATCGAAAAGCTGCACACCAGACACGCTCTTTCGGTCGCTTCCTACAACCAAAATATCGGTCACTTTGGCGTGAAGCTGTACCTTAACCTTCTCCTGCTGTAAAACTTTCTGCAGCGTGCGAATAACATCAGAGGAATGGTCAGACTGGGGAAACACGCGCCCGCCGCGCTCCGTCTTGACAGCAAGCCCCTGTTCTTTAAAAAAATCTATTACTTTTTGGCTGTCAAAGGCATAAAATGCACTGTAAAGAAACTTGCTGTTGCGTATAACATTGTTCAGCAAATCCTCTGTCTCACAGTCATTGGTGATGTTACATCTTCCTTTTCCAGTAATATAGAGCTTCTTTCCCAATTTTTCATTCTGCTCTAACAGCATTACCTTCTGTCCATTACGTGCTGCCCAGATGGCTGCCATCATCCCTGCGGCGCCGCCGCCGATAACAATTACTTTACCCATATGTCAACTCTCTTCCTGCTGTCTCCCCATATAGCGCATACGCACAGAATCCCCTATATAATCAATCTCATCACTGCCGTAAACCTGATATTCTTCCCAGAGCTGCTCCACCATCTCCAGATTCTTTACCACCTTCTTCTGGCGTTTCATACAAAGTGCCATTATCAGCGCATTAATTACGCTTAAAGGCGCCACCAGAGAATCCACAATGGACGACATATCGCTGTGGGCAACAAGATTGCAGGAGGAATACAGATTCATCGGAGAATGTACGCTGTCTGTGAGCGTAATCACCCTGGCATTGCGGTTGTTGGCAAGTTCCATTGCCTTCAGTACACGCATGGAATACCTGGGAAAACTGATTCCGATAATCACATCCTCCCTGCCAATGTACATCATCTGCTCAAACAACTCGCTGGAACTGTTGGTATGCACAAGCCTTACATTATCAAACATGATGTTCAGGTAAAAGACAAGAAATTCTGCCATCGGTGCACAGCTCCTGATTCCTATCACATAAATATGCCTTGCATGAAGGATGGAATCGACCGCCATGTCAAACGCATCTTCATCAATCATTTCTAAGGTATCCTGAATACGCTTTGCATCGGACTTAAGCACTGTCGTCAAAATTTCAGACTGGGTTATCCTTCCGTAGACATTTTCCATCCGCTGTACAGAATCCAGTTTCCCACGCACCAGTTCCGCCAATGCCTGCTGAAACTGCGGATAACCCCTGTAACCCAAATGCATGGCAAAGCGGACAACCGTGGACTCACTGACACCTACGGCTTCTCCAAGTTTTGCCGCCGTCAGAAATACCGCCTTATCATAATAATCTGTAATATAGGCTGCAATCATCTTCTGTCCCTTGCTCATGTCACCGTATCGTTCGTTAATCCGATTCATCAATTCATTGGCGCTGGTCATATCCTGTCACTCTCCTCAACCGATTTCCATAAGGTTAAGAAAAAGATACTGCTCTGGGGAACAGTATCTTCTCTTTTCCTAACCAAAATATCTTAAACCGGATATGCTCCGTTCTCAGTGTCTGCAACCGAAGCATCCACCTTTGTCTGCTGAGCTTCCCTGTACTTAAAGAACTCCGTTGCTACCTGTGGGAACAATGCATAAGACAGCACATCCTCATCCTGCTGTTTCCACTGTTTCATCTCAGCTTCAATCTTATGAAGCTCTGGCTCTAAAAGGTCTGCGTAACGGCAGGTAATGGCATTCTTCTTCTCATCGCCGAGTACCTTGTCGATGACTTCTGGATTGAACGGTTTGACGGTCTGTCCATATTTGCCAAGCAATACGTCCTTGGTCTCTTTGGTTGCGACCTTGTAACGCTCTCCCATCAGTACGTTGAACACTGCCTGTGTACCGACAATCTGGGAAGATGGGGTAACCAATGGCGGCTCGCCCAGGTCTTTACGCACACGCGGAATCTCCTCCAGCACGTCCATATACTTGTCCTCTGCGTTCTGCTCTTTCAACTGAGATACCATGTTGCTCAGCATACCGCCTGGCACCTGATAAAGCAAGGTCTGAATATCCACGCCCAATACTTTGGGATTTAAAAGACCGCTCTTTAACGCTTCTTCTCTCATCGGACGGAAGTAATCTGCAATCTCCTTTAACAGCATCTGGTCAAAATCAGGATCCATGTCAGTGCCACGGAAAGCCTCTGCCATAACCTCAGTTGCCGGCTGGCTAGTTCCCAGGGCAAACGGCGACATAGCTGTATCAATGATGTCACAACCTGCTTCCACTGCCTTCATATAAGTCATGGAAGCCACGCCGGATGTATAATGAGTATGTAACTCAATCGGAAGTGATGTCGCCTTTTTCAGGGATTTCACCAGTTCTTCTGCCTTATAAGGAGTCAGAAGTCCTGCCATATCCTTGATACAGATGGAATTAGCGCCCATCTCCTCAATCTTCTTCGCCATATCGGTCCAGTACTGCAACGTATAAGCATCACCTAATGTATAGGAAAGTGCAACCTGTGCATGACCTTTTTCCTTATTGGTAGCGGTAACTGCCGTCTGAAGATTGCGCAAATCATTCA
>CANOFO010000172.1 GCA_947565305.1 uncultured Lachnospiraceae bacterium
GGCTGGGCATCGACATCGGCTCGACTACTGTAAAAATTGCCATATTAAATGAACAGAACGAAATGGTCTTTGCTGACTATGAGAGGCATTTCGCCAATATCCGCGAAACGCTCTCCCATCTGTTGGCAGAAGCCCAGGATGTTCTGGGAAATATATATTTATCGCCGATGATTACAGGCTCCGGCGGGCTTACCCTGGCAAAGCATTTGGAAATACCATTTGTACAGGAAGTCATTGCCGTATCCTCTGCACTGCAGGACTACGCCCCCCAGACAGACGTTGCCATTGAACTGGGAGGCGAGGATGCCAAGATTATCTATTTTGAAGGCGGAAACGTAGAGCAGCGCATGAACGGTATCTGTGCCGGCGGCACGGGCTCTTTCATTGACCAGATGGCTGCGCTCCTGCAGACCGATGCCACCGGGCTGAATACCTATGCCGGGCATTACAAGGCTATCTATCCCATCGCCGCCCGCTGCGGCGTATTTGCCAAGACTGACATCCAGCCGCTCATCAACGAAGGCGCGTCCAAGGAAGACCTGTCTGCTTCCATTTTCCAGGCAGTTGTCAACCAGACGATTTCCGGTCTTGCCTGCGGAAAGCCGATTCGCGGACACGTGGCTTTTCTGGGCGGACCCCTGCATTTCCTGCCTGAATTGAAAAAAGCGTTTATCCGCACCCTCAAGCTGGACGATGAGCATATTATCGCCCCCGAACATTCACATCTGTTCGCTGCGATTGGCTCCGCACTCAATTATAAAGCGGAAGTTGCCATGGAACTTCAGGACATTCTGACCAAGCTGTCCTCCGATATTCATATGGAATTTGAAGTGGAGCGGATGGAACCGCTGTTTAAGGACCAGGAAGATTATAGGAAATTCCAGAAACGCCATGGGAAGCATCATGTCCTGACCGAAGATTTATCCACTTATAAGGGGAACTGCTATCTGGGCATAGATGCAGGTTCCACCACCACGAAAGTTGCCCTTGTCGGCGATGACGGCGCTTTGCTGTACTCCTTTTACAGCAGCAACAACGGCAATCCCCTTGCCACAGCGACTTTGGCGCTGAAAGAAATCCATGAACTGCTGCCCAAGGGGGCTAAGATTGTGCACTCCTGTTCCACCGGCTATGGGGAAGCGTTGCTGAAAGCCGCTTTCCTGCTGGACGAGGGGGAAGTGGAGACTGTGGCGCACTACTATGCCGCCGCTTTCTTTAACCCGGAGGTAGACTGCATCTTAGACATCGGCGGACAGGACATGAAATGTATCAAGATTAAGAACCAGACGGTGGACAGTGTTCAGCTCAATGAGGCGTGTTCCTCCGGCTGCGGCTCTTTTATTGAGACTTTCGCCAACTCCCTGAATTACTCTGTGGAGGATTTTGCACAGGCTGCGCTGTTTGCCGAGCACCCGATTGATTTGGGCACACGCTGTACCGTATTTATGAATTCCAAGGTAAAACAGGCACAAAAAGAGGGCGCCGATGTGTCAGATATCTCCGCCGGGCTTGCCTATTCCGTTATCAAGAATGCACTGTTTAAAGTCATTAAAGTCAGCGATGCCAAGGATTTAGGCAGACACATTGTCGTACAGGGCGGAACATTCTATAATGATGCCGTGCTGCGCAGTTTCGAGAAGATATCCGGCTGTGAAGCCGTAAGGCCTGATATTGCAGGTATCATGGGCGCTTTCGGCGCCGCCCTCATCGCCAGGGAGCGTTACGAGGATGACCCTCATACCACCATGCTCTCTATCGAAGAAATTGAGCACCTTGAGGTAGAGACAAAGCTCTCCCGCTGCCAGGGATGTACCAACCACTGTCTGCTGACTATTAACCGCTTTTCAGGAAACCGCAGCTTCATCACTGGCAACCGCTGCGAAAAAGGATTAGGCAAAGAAAAGAACAAGGAACAGATTCCCAACCTTTTTGCATATAAGGCTCAGCGCATTTTCGGATATGAGCCGCTGTCCGAGAAAGAAGCTTCCCGCGGCACAGTAGGCATTCCCAGAGTACTCAATATGTATGAAGACTACCCATTCTGGGCAGTATTTTTCCGTGCGCTCAAATTCCGTGTACTGCTTTCCCCGCAATCTACGCGCAAAATATACGAACTTGGCATAGAATCCATCCCCAGCGAGTCGGAATGTTATCCAGCCAAACTGGCTCATGGGCATATTTCCTGGCTGATTAAACAACAACAGGCAGATTTCATCTTTTATCCCTGTATTCCTTACGAGAGAAATGAATTTCCAGATGCCGTCAACCATTACAACTGCCCGATTGTCACATCCTATGCGGAAAATATCAAGAACAATGTAGATGAGATTACCTCAGGCAAAGTACGTTTCCTCAATCCTTTTATGTCCTTTGCCTCCAAGGAGGTACTTGCGGAACAGTTAAAACAGGTATTTGCCGAAGAATTCTCCATCTCATCGGAAGAAGTACAGTCCGCCGTGGACATGGGATGGGCGGAACTTGCCAAAACAAGGGAAGAAATGCAGCGCAAAGGGGAGGAGACCCTCAGCTATATGGAAGAGAATGGGCTTCGGGGAATTGTCCTTGCGGGTCGTCCTTACCACATTGACCCGGAAATCAATCATGGGATTCCGGAACTGATTAACTCCTACGGTATCGCCGTGCTGACAGAGGATTCCGTCTCGCACCTGCAGAATGTAGAACGCCCGCTGATGGTCATGGACCAGTGGATGTACCACTCCAGGCTGTACGCTGCCGCTAACTTTGTCAAGACCCGAGATGATTTAGATTTAATTCAGCTTAACTCCTTTGGCTGCGGCCTGGATGCCGTGACAACCGACCAGGTCAATGATATCCTTTCCAAGTCAGGCAAGATATATACCTGCCTGAAAATTGACGAGGTCAATAACTTAGGCGCTGCACGCATCCGTATCCGCTCCCTGCTGTCTGCACTCAGGGTCAAGGAAAAACAGCACAAGGAACGTAAAATTTCCTCCTCACAGTATGAACGTGTCGTATTTACAGAGGAAATGCGCAAAAATTATACCATTCTCTGCCCTCAGATGTCACCCATCCATTTTGAGATAATACAGCCCGCTTTTGCTGTCTCTGGCTACAACCTGGTGGTCTTAGACAACGATGGCAAGGCTGCGGTTGACATGGGGCTGCGTTATGTCAATAACGATGCCTGCTATCCGTCCATGATGGTAGTCGGGCAGATTATGGACGCCATTCTCTCCGGCAAATACGATTTGACGAAGACAGCCGTGATTATCAGCCAGACCGGAGGCGGCTGCCGTGCTTCCAACTATATCGGTTTTATCCGCCGCGCGCTGGAAAAGGCGGGATACCCGGATATTCCGGTTATCTCCGTCAACCTGAGCGGCTTAGAGGGCAACCCTGGCTTTAAGCTATCCCTGCCGCTGCTGCAGCGGGCATTGTACGGCTTGATTTTTGGAGATATCTTCATGCGCTGCCTGTACCGCACCAGACCTTACGAGGCTGTCCCTGGGAGCGCCAACGCTCTCCATGAGAAATGGAAAGAGCGGTGTATCGCATTTGTTTCTGCGAAGAAAATACCCTCCCACCGCAGATTCAAGCAGTACTGCCGCGAGATTATCCGGGATTTTGACAAACTTCCCATGACAGATGAGCGCAAGCCCAAGGTTGGCGTAGTAGGGGAAATCCTTGTAAAATTCTTGCCCGCTGCCAACAATTACTTGGTAGAACTTTTAGAGGCGGAAGGCGCAGAAGCCGTGATGCCTGACCTGACGGATTTCCTGCTCTACTGCTTCTATAATATGAACTTTAAGGCAGAATATTTGGGTGCCAAAAAATCAGGCGCACACCTTGCCAACCTCGGTATCAAGGCACTGGAATGGCTGCGCAGCGCGGCGCGCAAAGAATTTGAAAAAAGCTGCCATTTCGAGCCGCCGGCACGCATTGAGACATTAGCAAAGTATGCCAAACCGATTGTGTCCCAGGGCAACCAGACCGGAGAGGGATGGTTCCTTACCGGAGAGATGTTAGAACTCATCCATTCCGGCACAGACAATATCGTATGTGCACAGCCTTTTGGCTGCCTGCCCAACCATGTCGTAGGCAAAGGCGTGATAAAGGAAATCCGCCACCGCTATCCTCTCGCCAACATTGTCGCCATCGACTATGACCCCGGGGCTTCTGAGGTAAACCAGTTGAACCGCATCAAGCTGATGCTGTCCACTGCGCAGAAAAACCTTAAGAACAGCGCACGAGACAAATTTAAGTAATCTTTTTGAAGTAAAAGGTCCTCTTTTTTCGTTTTTATTATTAGATAAACATTTCACACGAAAAAGGAGGACCTTACATATGAAACGGAATATACTATTAACGCTCATTGTCGGCGCCGCTACCATCTTTGGCATTATCTGCTCTGCCATCATTCTCATCCAGGGCGTTAGGATGGGAACATTTAAAGTTCCCTCTGCAGTCCGAGAGGAACGCTATCCCAGCGCATGGGAACTGGAGAAAACAAAGCTGGAAGAATTCTCCGATATATCCATCTCGCTAAGCTACTGTAATCTGTCTGTAATTCCCGCAGACGGCTATTATCTGGAATACCGCATGGACGGAACCTGCGAAGAACCGCAGTACAATGTCTCCAATGGCAGCTTCCGCTTTCAGGAGGGACATACACAGACAAAGTACCGTTCCGGTTTCCACCTGTTCTTCAACTCGGGCAGCATTTCTTCCTACAACCAGGGACCATATTATACATAGTCTTATAGATTATATCACATTGAGCAGAAAAGTAAACCCAAA
>CANOFO010000173.1 GCA_947565305.1 uncultured Lachnospiraceae bacterium
TACCGATTCGACAAGTACTCATAGTAATTAAGTGTGATTATAGGGATTATATAACGGTATTATCAAAGAGAACCCAACATTTGTGCTGATGTTGGGTATGTGTCCCACGTTGGCGGTAACTTCCTCCGCAATCAACGGCATTGGTATGGGACTTTCCACGACAGTGGTGCTTGTAATGTCCAATCTGCTGATTTCCATGTTCCGTAAGGTAATTCCGAACGGCGTGCGTATGCCGGCATACATAGTCGTAGTAGCATCCCTCGTTACAATTGTACAGTTTGTTATGCAGGCGTATACGCCAGCCCTTTCCGCATCTTTGGGCGTGTACATTCCCTTGATTGTTGTAAACTGTATTATCCTGGGAAGGGCAGAGAGTTATGCTTCTAAGAACCCCATTATGCCGTCTATATTTGATGGTATCGGCATGGGTCTTGGATTTACGGTTGGCCTTACGCTTATCGGCCTGATTCGCCAGATTCTGGGAGCCAACCTTGGAATTACTGTATTTATCATGGCGCCTGGAGCATTTTTAGTCCTTGCATTTTTAGTTGCAGGCATGAACATTGTCAGAGACAAAATGGAAAAGAAGGGCAAGCCTCTGGCAGCTCCCTCTGGATGCCTTACCGGGGACTGTGCAAGCTGTACGCAGTCTGCAATGTGCACCGGGAAATTAGCATCATCCGCGAAAAACTCGGAAGAATAGGAGGCAGAATAGATGAAAGAATTATTGATGATTGCAATCGGCTCTGCCATTGTAAATAATGTAGTGTTGAGCCAGTTCCTGGGAATCTGCCCATTTCTGGGGGTTTCCAAGAAGACAAATACCGCAGCCGGCATGGGCGGCGCTGTTATCTTCGTTATTACGCTGGCATCCTTTGTTACCGGTTTGATTTACCAATTTATCCTTACACCGTTCCATGTGGAATATCTGCAGACCATCGTGTTCATCCTCGTGATTGCATCCCTGGTACAGTTTGTGGAAATGTTCTTAAAGAAGAATATGCCCCCATTGTATGAATCTTTGGGCGTATACCTTCCGCTGATTACCACCAACTGTGCAGTTTTGGGTGTTGCGCTGACCAATGTGACCAAAGGCTATAATTTACTGCAGGGTGTGGTAAACGGTCTGGCTACTTCCGTAGGATTTTTCATTGCTATAGTGATTATGGCGGGTCTGCGTGAGAAAATCGAGTACAATGATATACCGAAACGTTTTCAGGGAACGGCAATCGTGCTGATTACAGCCAGTTTAATGTCAATCGCCTTCATGGGATTCTCAGGGATGATATAGGAGGAAAAGAACATGAATATAGGAGCAATTATCATTGCCGCCCTGGTAGTGGGCGGAAGCGGTATCCTGCTTGGCTTATTCCTGGGGATTTTCGGGGAAAAGTTCAAAGTAGAGGTAGATGAGAGGGAAGAAGCCATCATGGGCGTCCTTCCTGGCAATAACTGTGGTGGTTGTGGATATGCAGGATGTTCCGGTCTTGCTGCAGCCATTGTAAAGGGAGAAGCGCCAGTCAATCAATGTCCCGTGGGCGGGGCCCCCATAGCTGCACAGATAGGTGAAATTATGGGTGTCTCTGCTGAGGAGGGTACAAGAAAGGTTGCATTTGTCAAATGTGCCGGAGATTGTGAGAAGGCCAAACAGGACTATAAATATACAGGTGTGGAAGATTGCGCAGCGATGGCATTTATCCCCAATGGCGGACCGAAAGGCTGTAATTACGGCTGTCTGGGCTATGGAAGCTGTGTGAAGGCATGTCCTTTTGATGCGGTACATATTGTCAATGGCATTGCCGTGGTAGATAAGGAAGCCTGCAAGGCCTGTGGCAAGTGTGTGGCAGCCTGTCCGAAGAATTTGATTGAACTGATTCCTTACGATGCTAAGAATAAGGTACAGTGCAGTTCCAAGGACAAGGGCAAGGATGTGATGGCGGCTTGTTCTGTTGGATGTATTGGCTGTCACCTCTGTGAAAAGAATTGTCCAGAAGGTGCAGTTACGGTTACGGACAATATTGCGCATATTGATTACGAGAAATGTACTGGCTGCGGCACATGCGCAGAGAAATGTCCTAAGAAAATTATCAGTATCTGACCTGAGGGGGGACCCAGCGCAGCTGGGGAGAGTCCTGAGGTCTAGTACCGGTCACGATAATGTAAATCGAAGAGTTATTATACCAGGCAGTTTTATAATGAGAAAGCGGAAAATGCCGATAAAAGCACTTTTCGCTTTCTTATTCTGTCAGAAGCCATTGTAAATTCCCAATGGGATAAAGGAGATAGAAGATGAGATACACCGGATATGAGCAAATATGGATGTTTTTGATATATAGTTTTCTGGGCTGGTGCCTGGAAGTAATTTATGCAGCGGCGGGGCGGAAGAAATTTGTAAACCGGGGATTCCTTAACGGAATCCTGTGTCCGGTTTACGGATTTTCCATGGTGTTCATGTTGGTGTTTATGGATTCTTTGAAAGAAAACTGGTTTTATCTGTTTCTGGGCTGCACAATTATCGGAACAGTGACAGAACTCCTGACAGGTTTGGCATTGGAGAAAATTTTTCATCTGCGCCTGTGGAATTATTCAGAAAAAAAGTTTCAGGCAGGGGGCTACATCTGCGTTACGGCATCGCTTGTCTGGGGTATGCTGGGGCTGATTGTAGTTAATTTTATAAATCCATTTTTCCTTATGATAATTCGCAGGGTTCCTGGGCTTCCTGGTATGGCTCTGTTGATTGTTTCATTGGTCATTCTCGCTGCGGACACTGTGACGACCACTGCAGCCTTACTGAAAATAAAAAATCAGAATCCTGCATTTCAGGAGATTGCCGAAGGATTTACCCAAGCCTCAAAATCCTTAGAAGGATTTATTGTCCGATTAGTGCATCGGAGAGTGAACCGGGCATTTCCGAGCCTGAAAGAGCAGCAGGCAGAGGAAGCGGAACAAGAGCGAATCTGTCGAAAAACAGTGTTTGCTTATGGATGCAGTTTTTGTAAAGTGTTCTGGATTTTTATGCTGGGGGCGTTTCTGGGGGATTTGACAGAGACGGTATTCTGCCGGTTCTCTATGGGAAGATGGATGAGCCGCAGCAGCGTGGTTTATGGTACGTTCAGCTTAGTATGGGGACTTGGCGTAGCAGGAATAACCATCCTTCTGTACCGTTACCGTAACCGGGAGTACCGCTATATCTTTCTGGCAGGGACTTTACTAGGCGGCGCATATGAATATATATGCAGTGTGTTTACGGAATTGGCTTTCGGCACTGTATTTTGGGATTACAGTAAGATTCCCTTTAACCTGGGCGGGCGAATCAATCTTTTGTTCTGCTTTTTCTGGGGGATTGCTGCCTTGGTGTGGATGAAATTGTTCTATCCCAAGGTTTCCGGGTGGATTGAAAAGATACCTAAAAAGGCTGGAAACTGGCTTACATGTTTTACGCTTATTTTCATGATAATAAATGTGTTATTGTCTGGCCTTGCTTTGAACCGGTACAGTGAGCGTGCCTGTGGCATTGCAGCAAATAATGGGGTAGCAAGCTGGATTGATGAAAGATTTCCAGATGAGAGAATGGAGCGGATTTATCCTAGTGCAAAGATACGAAAGCCGCAGAAAAAACAAAAACAGAAACAAATGTAACATATAGAAAGCAGGAGTATTATTTATGGAATCAAGAGAATATTTCAGGAAGAAAAAGCGGGTAGTTGTCAAGATTGGCTCTTCCTCCATTAACCATGAGGAGACAGGAAAACTGAATTTTACAAAGCTGGAAAAGCTGGTGCGGGAATTGTGCGATATCCGCAATCAGGGCATTGACGTGTGCCTTGTAAGTTCCGGCGCTATCGCCGTAGGGCGCCAGGTTATGGGCTTTGCAGAACGTCCCAAAGATATTTCCACGAAACAGGCGTGTGCGGCAGTTGGGCAGGCAAGGCTGATGATGACGTACCAGAAGATGTTTGCCGAATACCATCAGACAGTTGGACAGGTATTGATGACAAAAGGAACCATGCTTGACAATGTCTCGCGCAAAAATGCACAGAATACGTTTGAAGAACTGTTTCGTCTGGGCGTGATTCCCATTGTCAATGAGAATGACACGGTATCTACTTATGAAATGCGGTTTGGGGACAATGACAGCCTGTCTGCAATTGTAGCGGCATTGGCAGGAGCAGATTTACTGATTCTCCTGTCGGACATTGATGGGCTGTTTACCGATGACCCCCGGCAAAATGCAGCTGCCAAATTAATTCGCGTTGTTGACAATTTGGACGAGAATATTATTTCCATGGCAAAGGGAACGACCGGGAGCGATGTGGGCACTGGCGGCATGGAGACAAAACTGATTGCGGCGGAGATTGCCACGCGTTCGGGTGCTGACATGATTATTGCCAATGGGGAAGACGTGGGGATTCTGCACAGAATTTTTGGGGGGGATTTTAAAGGGACGTTGTTCAAAGAACATTATGATGAGGATTTCTATATTGCGGATTTTATAGAGCAGAGCATGGACTAAAGAGTCACTATGGTTTCTTTCCTATAAGGATTCGGGTGTCAAAAGGTGGCTTTTAAATTTTCTACCGTCAATTTGCACAAGTGGACAAAAAAATTGTTCCGGGTGTTCCCTGCTATAAGAATTTCTAAGTGTTCTGATTTCAATACTGGAAATTGACGCAACCGGCTTATATTCGCCATCCATGGCTCAGTATAAGCCTTTCCCAAACTTC
>CANOFO010000174.1 GCA_947565305.1 uncultured Lachnospiraceae bacterium
AAAGAAATAAGTCTATAGGCTGTTTTGTACTTGCCTATAAACTTATTATACGAGGGAGGTTGGATATATGGAATTGGCTCAAAGACCGCGCCGTCTGCGCGGAAATGATGTGCTGCGAAAAATGGTGCGGGAGGTGAGGGTGGATAAATCTTCGCTGATTTACCCTATGTTTGTGCGGGAGGGGAATAATATCAAAGAAGAAATCCCTTCCATGCCGGGGCAGTACCGCTACAGTGTGGACAGGATGGAAGAAAAACTAACAGAGCTTATAAATGTGGGTGTTCATTCTGTGATGCTTTTTGGGATTCCAGAGAGGAAAGATGAACTTGGCAGCGGAGCATACGCAGAGGATGGAATTGTGCAGAAAGCATTTCGCAAGGCAAGGCAGCTCTGCCCAGAACTGTATCTGATTGGCGATGTCTGTATGTGTGAGTATACTTCCCATGGTCACTGCGGTGTACTCTGCGGATATGAGGTGGATAATGACAGAACGCTGGAACTGCTGGCAAAGACAGCAATTTCCCAGGTACAGGCAGGAGCAGATATGGTGGCGCCCTCAGACATGATGGATGGCAGGGTGGCATATATTCGCAAGGCACTGGATGAGAATGGCTATGTAAAGGTTCCCATCATGTCTTACGCGGTCAAATTTGCATCTTCTTTTTATGGGCCGTTCCGCGATGCGGCAGGTTCCGCTCCCTCATTTGGCAATAGGAAATCTTACCAGATGGATTACCACAACCGCCGGGAAGCTTGGAAGGAGGCCTTGCTCGATGTGAAGGAGGGAGCCGACATCATTATGGTGAAACCTGCCATGGCATATGGCGATTTAATCCGGGAGATAAAGGAACGCATCGATGTGCCGGTGGCTGCTTATTCAGTCAGCGGAGAGTATGCTATGGTCAAAGCAGCGGCACAGTCAGGGTATATTGACGAGGAACTTGTGATGTGCGAATTGGCGGTGGGTGCATACCGTGCCGGATGTGGCATTTATATCACGTATTTTGCGGAGGAATTGGCAAAATGCATGGATATGGGGCTCATAGGATAGTAAACTATAAAATCAAACATTTTGTGCCATGGCAGGAGGGAGAAAAAATGGTGACAAAGTCGCAAGAACTGTATCAGGAAGCAGTAAAAGTAATTCCCGGCGGCGTCAATTCGCCAGTGCGGGCGTTTGGCTCCATTGGGGGAATGCCGAGGTTTATTAAGAGCGCTAAGGGCGCATATCTTTATGATGAAGATGATAATTGCTATCTTGATTTTGTCGGCTCCTGGGGTCCCATGATTTTAGGTCATGGGCATGAGGAGGTATTAAAATATGTGCAGGAGGCTTGTCGGCGGGGGCTCAGTTTTGGAGCAGCCACGGCGGCGGAAGTCGATATGGCAAAGCTGGTCTGTGAACTGGTTCCTTCTGTGGAGATGGTGCGTATGGTCAATTCCGGGACCGAGGCGGTGATGAGCGCAATCCGTGTGGCAAGAGGATTTACCGGCAGGGAAAAGATAATTAAATTTGCAGGCTGCTACCATGGGCATTCCGATGGTCTTCTGGTACAGGCAGGCTCCGGCGTGATGACAGCGGGCGTACCGGACAGCCTGGGTGTTCCTGCAGGATGTGCCAAAGATACCCTCTCGGCGCGGTACAATGATTTGCAAAGCGTGAAAGCTCATTTCGAACGTTGCGGCGAGGAGATTGCAGCAGTTATTGTAGAGCCGGTAGCAGCAAATATGGGTGTTGTGCCGCCCATTGCAGGGTTTTTGGATGGTCTGCGAAGCCTCTGTGATAATTATGGTGCACTGCTGATTTTTGATGAAGTGATTACAGGTTTTCGGCTTGGGATAGATGGTGCACAGGGATATTATGGCACAACGCCGGACCTTACTGTTTTCGGTAAGATTATTGGCGGTGGTATGCCGGTGGGGGCATATGGCGGCAGACGCGAAATTATGGAACTTGTTTCACCCTCCGGGGGCGTGTACCAGGCAGGAACCTTGAGCGGTAACCCGGTAGCCATGGCGGCAGGGATTGCCCAACTTACGATATTAAAAGAGCATCCACAATATTACAAGGATTTAAATGAGAAAGGCGATTGGTTTTTTGGGCAGATGGCGGAGTTCCTGAAAGATTCAGGGCAGTCCTGGCAGGTAAACCATGTAGGCTCTTTGGGCTGTCTGTATTTTACAGAGCAGGAAGTCGTGGATTATGAGAGTGCGAAAACTTCGGATACAAAAATTTTTGCAGAGTATTGCAATTATATGTTGGGTCAGGGGATTTACCTTGCACCTTCGCAGTTTGAAGCGATATTTTTATCTCTTGCACACACAGATGAAATGTTAAGAAAGACCTTGGAGCGAATAACAATATTCTTACAAAAAATTTAAAGAATATTAATTCTTTTTGCAAAAAAAGGGTGTATACTGTGAGTATGGAAAATCAGAATACTTAGAGAAGAAGCGGAGAGATTACAGTGACGAGTGAAGAACGGAGAAGACGGGATAGGTATCTGGCAAGAAAACGCAGAAGAAAAAGGCAGAGGACGATACAGATAATTGTGCGCTGCGCAATATCATGCGCATGTGTCCTTCTGCTCGTTTTTGTCCTGACAAAACTATTGCTCAGGGACGAGAAGCCTGAGTCAGTTCAGGCACATAGAAATATATCCATGAATTTAAACACCAAAGAAGAAAAACAGCAGGAGCAAGGATTTCAGCAGAAAGTCATTGAGGAGGCACCGGATTATACGGTGGATTTGCTGACGCCGAACCCATACTCCAGACCGCAGATGGCGTTGGAAGAAGTGAAAGGGATTGTGGTTCATTATACGGCGAATCCGGGAACCACGGCAGAACAGAACCGCAGTTATTTTGAGAGCCTGAAAGATACGCAGAAGACAAAAGCAAGCAGTCATTTTGTTGTGGGAATTGACGGCAAGATAATTCAGTGTATACCAAGTTCGGAGATGTGTTATGCTTCCAATGAACGCAATGAAGATTCGCTGGCGATTGAGTGCTGTCACCAGGACGAAACAGGGCAGTTTACGCAGGAGACATATGATTCTTTAGTAGAACTGACGGCTTGGCTTTGCGGAAAGTTCAACTTGCCAGTGGATAGTGTAATCCGGCATTACGATGTAACTGGAAAAGAATGCCCCATTTACTATGTGGAGCATGAGGATGCCTGGATACAGTTTAAGAAGGACGTGCAGAAGTATCTGGATGAACATGGAACGGAGCAGAGGCAGGATTTGACATAAAGGTAAATAGAAAGCCCCCGGGACACAAAAAGTGCCTCGGGAGCTTTCTATTTAACTTTACAGTTTCGTTGGAATGTAGTACAGTAATAGCAAGCAGGATATCTAAGGAAGCGCTGATGAAATCGATGCTTCATGAACTGTTTTTAACAGTTATCTCATCTCTGACAGGCAGCAGCCTGGTCTGTGCGGGAATCCCGCGGGAATCTATGCTTAGGATTTGTAAATAAAATTTTATAACAGGAGGAATGTCTATGGATAAAGACAAAAAGACACAGATTATGGAAATAATTCCAGTGGAGCACCAGACGAATTTAAGTGATTTTGCACTGTTTTTGTCGGTGATGAAAAACAAGCGGGCTTATGAGTGTACGCTGAGTATTATTATGGATGAACCCAATCTTGAACTGGAGGAAGTGAAAGTGGAGCAG
Source organism: uncultured Lachnospiraceae bacterium (assembly GCA_947565305.1). Lineage (GTDB taxonomy): Bacteria > Bacillota > Clostridia > Lachnospirales > Lachnospiraceae > Petralouisia. The sequence continues at coordinate 3,683 of CANOFO010000174.1, forward strand.
GTGGTACTGAATAAGAATGGGAAACGCGCTATCCGTCTGGATGCTTGGGCAAAGGACAAGAGAGAACGGCAATTTGATATGGAGATGCAAAATGACAGTAAGGGTGATAACATCCCTAAACGTTCCAGATTTTACCAGGCACTGCTGGATACGCCGATTTTAAAGTCAGGTAAAGATACTAAGTATAGGGAACTTCCGTCTTCGATTATTGTATTTATAACACAAGACGATATTTGGGAAAAGGATTTGGCGAGATATACCTTTATGGAACAGTGCGAGGAAGTCAAGGGATTGTATCTTGAAGATGGGACTACCAAAATTTTCTTGAATATGGCCAGCAAAAACGGTTCCAAAGAACTGGTAAGTCTGTTACAATATATGAAAGACACTTCTTTGGAAAACCCAGAGGTAATAATAAAGGATAAAAGGATTATAGAGCTGGATAAAATTGTAAGAGAGGTAAAAGAAAGCGAAGAATGGGAGGCGGTTCAGATGAACATTATGGAGATTGCAATGGAGAGGGGATTAAAAAAAGGAATAGAACAGGGTATAGAGCAGGAGAAAGGGCGTATTAACTTTTTGAACAAAAAACTCTTGGAAGAAAACCGATTTGACGACCTCAGAAGGAGCATAGAAGACGAGGAATATCAGAGGAAATTATGTGAAGAATATCATATTTAAGAGAAAGCCCCCGGGACACCAAAAGTGCCTCGGGGGCTTTCTGTAGTGTATGTAAAATACACACCCTCACATTAATGTAACAATCGAAGGGCATAAAATAGGACACTTTTTTTGGAAAAATTTTCTAAATTCGAGAAATGCGAATTTTTAGAGAAAAAAACAGGAACAAATATGACGGTCGCGTATTTATCTGAGAAGTACAAAGAATGCGAACGATACCATTCCCGATTTAAAAACACCGGCCAGGAGCGTATGTG
>CANOFO010000175.1 GCA_947565305.1 uncultured Lachnospiraceae bacterium
TGTGTCTGGATAATAAATTAAGTAATAAGAGTTAATTGTCGGAGTGAAAAACATGCTTAAGACGCTAAAATGAACACATAGGGCAAAACGCCCAAAAATGAAAGGAATTGGAGGAAAAAACTATGAAAAGAGCCTTGACCTTACTCCTGGCATCTTTGATGCTTGTGGGATGTCTGACAGGCTGCGGAAACTCAAACAATTCTGACAAGTCAAATTCCGGTGGAGCACCAGGCAATTCCAGTACTACACCTCCTGCGGAGAACAAAGAGCTGGAGGGAGAAATCACTTTCTGGCACTCCTTCACCCAGGGTCCTCGTTTGGAAACAATTCAAGCTGCGGCAGATGCATTTATGAAGGATAATCCCAAGGTGAAAATTAATATTGAGACTTTCTCTTGGGCAGATTTCTATACCAAGTGGACCACAGGCTTGGCGTCCGGAAATGTTCCCGATATGTCCAGCGCGGTGGCAATCCAGGTGGTAGAAATGATTGACGCAGATGCCATCATTCCTATGGATAACCTGATTGACAAAATTGGGCGGGATAATTTCTATGAAAAGGCTCTGACCGAGATGACCGCTGAGGATGGTCATTGCTATGGCGTACCGCTGTATTCGAATACTGAGGCCATGTGGTACCGTAAAGACCTATTGGATAAGTACAATCTGAAAGTCCCTGAGACTTGGGAAGAGATGTATGAAGCGGCTAAGACCATTACGGATGGCGAAAATGGCGAGGTTTATGGCGCTGCTATGCCGATGGGCACCAATGATATGCTGGCTACCCGTTGGCTCCATCTGTATGTACGTAGCGCTGGTGAAACACTTATCACCGAAGATGGCAAGGCCAACCTGACTAGTCCCACCGCCATTGATGGTATCAACTATTGGGTGAAGATGTATAACGAGGTCTCTCCCAAGGATGCCATGAACTATAATACTCTGGATGAAGCGACCCTGTACTATCAGGGCAAGGTGTGTTTTGACTTCAATACCGGTTTCCATATCAGTGGTGTCGAGGCCAATAGTCCGGACCTAATGCAGTATGTTGATTGTGCACCCATTCCCCGTGTGAATAAGGGTGACCCGGAGCGGGGTTGCGAAACGAACAACACGCCTTTGGTAATCTGGAAAAATTCTAAGCATCCTGAAATCTGCGAGGCATTTATTGAGTATTTCTATGACCCGGACCGTTATGTTGACTTCCTGCTCTCTGTTCCTGTTGGCATGATGCCGGCATTGAAGGGTGTTACTGATAATGAAAAGTATCAGTCCAATCCAATTGTCCAGGATTTTGCCCATGCAAACGAGGTCCTCTATCAAATGCTGGATGGCAGTACCTCTATCGGCTTTGAGTATGGTCCTCGCGCCGAAGCGGGTCTGCTGACCTCTCAGCGTGTGATTGAGGAAATGTTCCAAGATATTGTTATGAATGGTACAGATGTCAATCAGGCGGCAGCCGCAGCAGAAAAGAAATTGAACGACCTGTTTGAAACCGTGGGCTAATTTACAAATCCTGACGGCAGGGACGGAGGGCCGTCCCTGCCATATTATTTGAAAGGAGGGACAACAAGATGGAAAAAAGGGAGAGGCGGGCAAAGGCTATTAACTGGGTTTTTATTCTGCCAGCCGTACTTGTTGTTGGCTTGTTGCTCCTATACCCCGTCATTTCCAGTATATACTTCAGTTTCACCTCAAAACACTTGATTAAAGCAAACTATGAATTTGTATGGTTTAAGAACTACATTGCCATTTTAACTGACCAGGATTTCTGGCGCTCATTTTTCAATAACGTCAAATGGACAATTGTATCTTTAGCTGGACAGATTCTGGTGGGATTTACTGCGGCATTGGCCTTAGAAAGGGTCCGAAAATGCAAATCAATATACCGGACACTGCTCATTGTCCCCTGGGCATTTCCTACTATTGTAATCGCTCTGTCCTGGAAGTGGATTTTGAACGGTGTATCCGGGTTTTTGCCCAATTTTCTGGTTAAAATCGGCTTGTGTGGGGCGGCACCACAGTTTTTAACTGATGGAGGGTTAGTTTTCCTAACAATGGTGTTTATCAATATTTGGTTCGGTGCACCACTTATTATGGTCAACGTTCTTTCCGCATTACAAACAGTACCAAAGGACCAATATGAAGCCGCGACTTTGGACGGCTCCTCCGCATGGCAGTCCTTCATCTATATCACAGTTCCTCATATACGCAGGGTGGTTGGCCTGTTGGTTGTGCTGCGTACGATTTGGGTGTTCAACAGCTTTGATATGATTTACCTGATTACTGGTGGCGGACCGGCCGGATTGACCCAGACTGTTCCCATCTACGCCTATAATACAGGCTGGGGTCTCAAGATGTTGGGAAGGTCCTCGGCGGTTACGGTGTTGTTGCTTATCTTCCTGCTGTTGGTGTGCTCCTTGTACTTCCGGCTGCTGAATAAATGGGAAATGGAGGATAAGACATGAAGCGGAAAAAGCTTTTGAAGCGTGGATGGTTAGGAGGGGCTGTGAGTTACGCCTATCTAACGATTCTTTCCATTATCGCCATTTTCCCGTTACTGTGGATATTACTTTCCTCTATTAAGAGCAAGGGGGAGCTTGCGGGAGACCCGACCTCATTTTTGCCGAAAAGCATAACCTTCGATAACTTTCGGACGGTGTTTGGGCAGCTGGGATTTGGAAACAACGTTATGAACAGCATTATGGTCGCAGGTGCCACCACGCTGATTGCCATAACTATTTCAGCTTTGGGAGCATATGGGGTTGTGCGATTCTTCCCCAAATTCGGGAAGGTTCTGACGCGTATACTGATTACTACCTATATGTTCCCCCCCATCCTGTTGGCAGTGCCTTATTCTATCATTATGGGGAAGCTTGGCTTAATCAATAACAGACTAGGGCTGATTATTGTTTATCTGTCTTTTTCTGTCCCTTATGCGGTCTGGCTTCTGGTAGGCTTTTTTGAGACAGTCCCCATAGAGATAGAAGAAGCTGCCCAAGTGGATGGTGCAGGAAAATTCCAAGTGTTTGGGCAGGTGGTTCTTCCCATCGTGGCGCCAGGAATCGTGGCGGTGGCAATTTATACATTTATTAATGCTTGGAACGAGTTTCTGTATGCGTTGATTATGACTAATTCCAGCGAGAAAATGACTGTGGCGATGGCGCTGAAATCATTAGAAGGGCAGGAGGTACTGGACTGGGGTGTTATGATGGCGGCCTCGGCGGTCGTGGTTATCCCGTCTGTTGTTTTCTTTATGCTCATCCAAAAAAGAATTGCTGGAGGGCTGGCCTCTGGCGCGGTTAAATAAATTATTAAAGTATAGGGAGGTTATACAAAATGAAAACAATTGGATATGCTATTGTCGGAACTGGGTATTTTGGTGCCGAGTTAGGGCGCATTATGAAGGAAGAGGAAGGGGCACGTATTGTTGCAGTACTTGACCCGGAAAATGGTGAGACGATTGCCAAAGAATTGGGCTGCGACTGCGAGACAGATTTAGATGCACTTTGTGCCCGTGAGGATGTAGACGCAGTTTTGGTGGCGGCCCCCAACTATCTGCACAAAGAGCCTGTCCTTGCTGCTGCCCGTCATAAGAAGCATGCGTTTTGTGAGAAACCAATAGCCCTGCGCTATGAGGACTGTGATGAGATGGTCCGAGCCTGCCAGGAAAATGGTGTTGTGTTTATGGCTGGGCATGTAATGAATTTCTTCCGGGGAGTCCGTCATGCGAAGCAGTTGATTAATGAGGGGAAAATTGGAAAGGTGCTCTATGTCCACTCCGCCAGAAACGGCTGGGAAGAGCCTCAGCCCTCCATTAGCTGGAAAAAAATTCGAGCAAAGTCTGGTGGACACCTTTACCACCATATTCATGAGGTGGACTGTATCCAGTTCCTGATGGGCCATGCTACTCGAGTTACCATGACCGGCGGTAATGTAGCGCACCGTGGGGATAATTTTGGCGATGAGGATGATATGCTCTTTATGCTCATGGAGTTTGGAAACAATACCTATGCGGTGGTAGAGTATGGTTCTGCGTTCCACTATCCTGAGCACTATGTGCTGATTCAGGGAACCGAAGGCTATATCCGGCTGGATATGTGTAATGTTGGTATGACGGTAAAAACGATGGATGGGAAAGAAGAACATTACCTACTCCATGAGACAAAGGAAGAAGATGATGAGCGCACACACATTTACCACAGCACCGAAATGGATGGCGCTATCCAGTATGGTAAGCCAGGGAAGAAACCTCCGCTGTGGCTGCACGGTATCATGAAGAACGAAATGAAGTTCTTTAACGGTATCATGCATGGCGACCCCATTCCGGAGGAATTCAGACCTTTGCTTACCGGCGAAGCGGCTCGAGCGGTAATCGCTACAGCGGATGCGGCTACACTTTCGCTAGGGGAGAACCGCAAGGTCGATGTATCAGAAATCACGCATAAAGAGGCGTGATAAGTGGGGAGGTGAGAGCAGTAGAATTGCCGGAATGCAAGCTGTCGGAAAGAAATATTTGGATTAAGGAGGAACAACCATGAGAAGAAAATCTAAGAATCTTTTAGCATCGTTGACCATGTTCGCGCTTCTGT
>CANOFO010000176.1 GCA_947565305.1 uncultured Lachnospiraceae bacterium
GTACTTCGCTTTTTCCGCTTCTGGTATTTTCAATGCCTCCATCGCCTGTTCTGCTTCACTCATCAGCTTCCCCCCCTTCTTTGTAACGCTGTTATATGAGATATCAAATCAATGGATTTGTCAATGGTTAAAATAGCTTTACGAAAGAACAAACGCTGCCCCACAAGGCGCTTCTTACACATATACCATAAAGCCAGGGCATAAGATAAAAGAAAGACAGTTTTTCAGGAAGAGTAAGTGTGAATATGGGTAATATTACATTGCGTAAATATCATGGTCTGGGGAATGATTATCTGGTGCTGGACCCACATAAAAATGACCTGGCGCTGCAGAGCCGGAACATTGAGATGCTGTGCCGCAGAAACTTTGGCGTGGGAGCGGATGGCCTTTTGTATGGTCCTATTTTGGAAGATGGAAAAATGAAAGTCCGTATATTTAACGCGGATGGTTCTGAGGCAGAGCAAAGTGGAAACGGCGTGCGGATTTTTGCAAAATACCTTTGGGATGAAGGGTATATCAAGGAGAAAGAGTTCTCGCTGGATACATTGGCGGGCGAAGTAAAGGTGGAATTTCTGCAGGAAGATGGCAGCACTATGCGTGTCAATATGGGCAAGCCTGTGTACGCAGGTCCGCAGATGGACCTGGATGGCCTGAAGAGTGAGATAATTAATGCCCACCTGCGTTTTTGGGATAATGATTACAACACGACCTGCCTGTCTGTGGGAAATCCTAACTGTGTGATTATGATGGAAGAGGTAACGCCGCAGAAAGCGAAATTGCTTGGTCCTTATGTGGAACAGTCGTCTTCTTTCCCAAACAAAACCAATATGCAGTTATGTAAAGTCATCGACAGGCAAAACATAGCGATTGAAATCTACGAGCGTGGTTCGGGCTATACGCTCGCTTCCGGCACCGGAGCGTGTGCAGCGGCAGCGGCGGCAAAGCGCATGGGGCTTGTGGACAGCACAGTCACTGTGCATATGCAGGGCGGAGACCTGGTTGTGGAGATAGATGGGACGGATACGATTTATATGACGGGGAGCGTGGAACAGGTGGGGACGTTTACGTTGGCGGAACATTTTTTATCATAGGATTAGGGTGTCAAAAGGTAACATATAAATTCCTTGTTGTCATTCTGCACAAACATAAGCAACGATTGTTCCAGATGTCCCAAACTATAAGAATTTCTAAGTACCCTGTCCGGCATTGTGAAATCATGACGCAGACCACATATGCGCCATCCATGGCTTAAAATAAGCCTTTCCCAGACATCCTGTCTGGAAACTGCTGGAAGAAGCACAGGGCACTTAGAAATTTGTTGGTTAAATGATATCAGATTTGACGACAATCACATGACAGACAGCAGTCTTATTGCCTACGGTTACGGAAATATCAGCTTCCCCTTCACTGACAGCCTTGATATATGCATAAGCAGAGCCATCGTATGAGCCTTCAACGGTGGCAACGGAAGGGTCGGAGGAAGTCCAGGCAATATCATAATACTTAGCGGAATCATACGGTTCCACACGGAAAGAGATACTGCTTATGCTAGATGCCTTCAAAGTTAGCGTTGTCGTGTCCAATGTCAGTGAGGTGACAGGAGCAGGAGCTACATTTACCTGGCATATTGCCGTTTTGCTGCCTATAGATACGGTGATTACAGCTGTTCCTGATTTATTGTTACTTTCCAAAAGAACAGTATTATCATAATCATCGAAGGAAGCACGGACAATTGATGGGTCAGAGGATGTTACGGAAGTCTTATAGTATTTCATGGCATTTGCCGGAAGAGTGCTAATATGTAATTCCTGTAGTTTCCAATATTCCATCTGCACAGAACTGGTTCCTAATAAAACTTTCTGTACCGTGGGTTTTTTTACAGTCACCTTACAGGTAAATTTTTTCCCATGGACTTTGGCGGTTATATTGGCAGAGCCTACGCGTTTGGCGGTTACGGTTCCTTTTTTGACTTTGGCAACGGAAGAATTGCTGGTAGCCCATTTTACAGAATGCTTACAGCCGGATAACTTTAATTTCTTTGTCTGGTTTAGATTCAGGGATAAGCTGGTATCATTTAATTTTGGATTTTCAACCGTCACGGTGCATTTTTTGGTAGTGGTTCCGATGGTTGCTGTGATGGTTGCTTTTCCTTTTTTCTTTGCGGTTATTTTGCCGTTGTCAGAGACTTTGGCGACAGCAGGTTTGGAAGAATGCCAGGATATGGTTTCAGTGGCATTGGTTATTTTTAATTTTGCAGTCTGTCCTCTCACCAGAAGTATGGATGTTTTATTGATTTTTATGGGTTTTGCCACTGGGGGTGGGTCCACTGGCTGTGGGGTTGGCTGTGGAGCTGGTTCCGGGCTTGGAACATAACCGTCACCAAAACATTTGCTGCAGGGGGTCAGTCCTCTTGCCAGTGCGCTCGATAGCGGGGCAGGGGTATAAGTGCCGTTTCCACACTTATGGGAGTGATATTTGGAACCGGTTGGGGTTACATAGACCGTGGTCTCTGCATGTACGATATTGATGTTATTATGAACGTTTCCGTTGGCTGCCATCAGTATGACAGCAGTCCACATTAGAAATGTAAGTTTAAATTTGCTTCTTAATTTTTCCATATAGAATCCTCCTCGTTTTCTTTCTAAGTTATCATATTTGCCGATGGAGGACAAGGTCTAAATAATTTGGGTTTATCCATTTTTTATAATAACCGATATTTCCCCATTCAAATCAAAAAACCAGTGACATCTGCCCTGCTTTTTGTTATGATAAAAAGAACAGTGCAAGTAAGGAAGGAATGAGGAACGAAAATGGAAAAAATCTTGGAACTTATCAGCAGAGAAGTAGAGGAAGCTTTTGCGGCAGACGGTTATGACAAAAAATATGGCAGGGTGACACTTTCCAACCGCCCGGATTTATGTGAATATCAGTGTAATGGTGCGATGGCGGCAGCCAAAGAATATAAGTGCGCGCCCTTTTTGATTTCAGATAAGATTGCAGAGAGTTTGAGTGGCAATGAGATGTTTGAATCTGCCGAATCGGTAAAGCCCGGATTTCTGAATCTCAAACTGGATGCAGATTACCTTGCAGGGTATTTGCGGCAGATGAGTGCAGACGAGGAGCGTTTAGGCTGTGAGAAGAGCAAAGCGCCCAAGACTATCATGATTGATTACGGCGGACCGAATGTGGCAAAACCTCTCCATGTGGGGCATCTGCGTTCTGCCATTATCGGGGAGAGCGTCAAGCGGATAGGCAGGTTTATGGGGCATACTATGATAGGCGATGTACATTTGGGCGACTGGGGCTTGCAGATGGGATTGATTATCACGGAATTGAAAGAACGTAAGCCGGAACTTGTTTATTTTAAGGAAGATTACGAGGGGGCATATCCCGAGGATGCGCCCTTTACGATTTCCGAACTTGAGGAGATTTATCCCACAGCGAGCGCCAAATCGAAAGAGGACGATAGCTATAAGGAAGCCGCAATGCAGGCAACGTATGAACTGCAGCATGGGCGTAAGGGATACCAGGCTTTGCTTGCGCATATTTTAAATGTTTCTGTCAGCGATTTGAAACGCAACTATGAGAACTTGAACGTATCTTTTGAACTGTGGAAAGGGGAATCGGATGCGCAGCCCTTTATCCCGGATATGGTGCAGAAGATGAAAGACGATGGGTTTGCCCATATGAGCGAGGGCGCGCTGGTCGTGGATGTCAAGGAAGATACCGACACCAAGGAAATCCCGCCCTGCATGATTCTCAAATCGGACGGCGCTTCCCTCTACAACACGACAGACTTGGCAACGATTGTCTGGCGTATGCGGGATTATCACCCAGATGAGATTATCTATGTGGTGGACAAGCGGCAGGAACTGTATTTCACGCAGGTATTCCGCTGTGCGAGGAAGACAGGGTTGGTGAGTCCAGAGACGGAATTGAAGTTCTTAGGCTTCGGCACAATGAACGGCAAGGATGGCAAGCCCTTTAAGACCCGCGAGGGCGGCGTGATGCGCCTGGAATATCTGGTCAATGAGATAAATGAGGAAATGTATAAGAAAATTTCGGACAACCATACGGTGGAAGAGGAAGAGGGGCGTAAGACAGCCAAAATGGTAGCCCTTTCCGCTATCAAATATGGCGATTTGTCCAACCAGGCAGCCAAGGATTATATTTTTGATGTGGAGCGGTTTACTTCCTTTGAAGGGAACACGGGTCCTTATATTTTATATACGATTGTGCGCATCAAATCTATCCTGAAAAAATATCAGGAGCAGAAGACGCTGCCGCAGGACGCAACGATACTGGCAGCGCATTCTGAGAGTGAGAAAGCGTTGATGCTGGAGATAAGTAAGTTCAACAGCATGATGGAATCTGCATATACAGATACAGCCCCTCATAAAGTGTGCGCCTATATCTACGACCTTGCCAATGCCTTTAACCATTTCTACCATGAGACAAAAATTCTTGCTGAAATGGATGAGACCGTACAGGCGGGATATATCTGCCTGTTGGAATTGACGAAGCGGGCATTGGAAATTTGCATCGAAGTCCTGGGATTTGCTGCCCCAGAAAAGATGTAGGATAGTAC
>CANOFO010000177.1 GCA_947565305.1 uncultured Lachnospiraceae bacterium
GCTTCCGAATAGGGAGTTGTTGTAATACTAAATATCAATATGTCAGTACACTAGTACCAAAAGGTCTTGCTGCCAAATCTTGGCTTTATTCCCGCGAACAATGAGCCAAGCAACCGCGCTTGCGCGCATATTTGACTTTTACTTACACGGTCTGCAATTTGTGATTCAGTGCATTGAATATATTTGCCAGGACCGAGAGGAACGGTTCAAATATCCGCTCAAACAGCCATGCATAGGCAGAGCCAAACAGGTTATTAAAAACCCTTAGTAAGACAGCGTAGGTCAGTCCGAATGATGGCACGGCCATGGCAAGGGAACTAAAGGCGTTAAAAATCGTCTGCCATCCGTAAGTAGCAGAAAGACCGGTTCCTATTCCGCCCAGTATGCCCATATAGGAGATAGAACTCTCAGGCAGAAGAAAATAAGCTGCCAGAAAGAGAATGGCTCCCAGCAAGTTCCCCGGAGCACGGTATTTTATGCGGTCTGCCATATCGTCTCGGAATGGCACACAGACAGACATCGCCGCAATGCCAACCCACATGGTTTTTGAGATGCCTAAAAGGGAGGCTATCAGCATCACGCTGGAGATAGTAAGTGTAAAACGGAGCTGCCATTGGGTGCGGGCAGAGGACAAATTGAATTCCGTAAAGAGGCTTTTGAAAGTGCGTTTATAATATATTTTTCTATGATTATGGTAGTAGACAATGGCGGTCATAAGTGCGCCGGTAAACAGCCCTAACAGCCGGTTGTTATACATTTCTCCGCTGACGTCGTATCCTTGCAGCAGAAGATAGGCGAGCACTAAGGTAGATTGGTTGGACATAATTACATTATGGCAGCTAAGCAGCATGATGAGCATGATAAAAACAGTGTTTGCACAAAACGCCCATCCGGCAGGAAGTAAGTTGGATAACTTTGGTCCGATTGCCAAAATGCCAAATACGAGCAGAATGCTGCATGTGCCATGGGAGGCGCGTATTCCAAGGTCCGCTTGACGGAATGCCATAATGCTGAGCAGTACGGCTAGCCCGGCGGAGCTGTTCTGATTGCCGAATATTGCGCAGAATATGGCGATAAATGCCATGCAGAAAGCAATGTTAAGAAAAATTTTGAATAAATAAATTGCGATATGTTTCCATTTGTCTTTGGGTGTTTTCAGGCTGGAAATATAAGATTTGGAACCGGCCTGGTTAAGTTGCAGTTCCTGATAAAATGTCATTTGATTACCTCCTTTTTCTGTAGCATGTTGTTTGCTTCTTTGATTTGCGAGAGTAAAGATTCAAAACGTTCTTCGCCGAGAGTCCTCCTTAGCCTGTAGATAGGTTCCAGGTAATGCTGGTATGTCTGCAGCAGCTCCTGATTTCCCTTATCTGTGATATGGAGGGTATAGCTGCGCCTATCCTTTTGCTTATATTGTTTTTTGAGAAACCCTTTGTTCTCTAAACCCTCAATCAGACGGCTTACTGCAGATTTACTAAGCCCTGTCTGTGTACTCAGCTCTAAGGGTGTTAAGGGCACATCGGATAATGTGATACGGGACAGCATATCCACTTCCTGGGGGGAGGTGGCATTTTTGCGTTTCCCTCGTATATGGAGGCTTGAGAAGAGCCGAATTTCCTGCATTTTTTCCATCATTTCTATCCAGTCAAAATTTTCATTACTCAAAATCAGACCTCCATCTGTTCCGTAAAATCCAATATAGTTTACATTGTGAACTATATATTATCGGAAATTAAATTGTTTGTCAAGTGTTAAATTGTTGATATTGGAGGCAAGAAAGAGCACTGTAGAAATGTATGTAGAAAATATTGGAGATTGATAAGCTGCTAAGAAGCTATTCACTGGAAAAGAAAGGACGACTGACAAATTTTGACATTTTACGACAAAATTGTTTTATAGAATGAAATAAGATATGCTTTTTTTTAAGATAAAATACGAATTGAGCAGTGAGAGGAACAGGATAAAGGATGAACCAGGAAAAAGTATATTGGCTGCTGGATTCCAGATTTGATTTTCTGCTGCCTTCGTTTATGCATGAAACTGGAATACAAAAAGAGGATATCGTTTTGGTAAATTCCTATCATGGCAAGTCAAGAACTGGCTGGAATAAAATCTTCATTCCCTTTGAGACGAAGCAGTCAGTCGTGCAGATGGAGCCGGATGATATGAATCGTTTGTTTTCAAAGCTTTTGCCGTTGGATAAGAAAGCAACCGTTATTTCATTTAGCGGTGCAGGACTGCCGCAAAATGAGAATCTGTGTTCCATGACCGCAACAGGAAACATTGCAGAAACATGCAATGATAAATGGTGGCAGTATAACCAGTTTACCAAAATACAGGTTCCTACTCCTGAGACATATCTTTATCATGGATTTTCGGCAGTTTGGAATCAATTAGATAACTTGCTAGAGAAACATAAGAAGCTGATAATCAAGAAGCCGTCCCTGTCGGGTGGGTATCAGATGTCTGTCATATCTTCGGAGGATGGTTTCAAACGTTATTGGGCGCGTACGCAAGAGGAGGATAAAGGACAAGAATTACTGTTAAGTGAATATATCCCTCACCGGCGGTCATTTGCAGCTATGGGGGTGGTCCGCAAGGATGGAAGAAGTGTTTTTATCCCCATCATAACAGAGCAGGTGCTTTATCGCCAGACTGCATATGAGGGACTGCTGTTTCCGGCTTTTTTAGGTGAAGCACAGAAAGACCAAATCCGCCAGCTGACGGAGAAGATTGGCAAGATGTTAGGCGAGAATGAATATTATGGTTTTTATAATGTGGATTTCATTTTGGCAGAAGACAATCAGCTCTATGCAGTTGAAATTAATGCGAGATGGGGGTTTGGGACAATTTTAGCAGCCTGTATGTATGGAAAGCATTTCTGGAAGGCTATGCAGGGAATCGGTACAGAAGAGATAAGGTATCCGCAAAAACGCTTAGCCATTGGTAAAATTAAAGCCCAAGCAGGCAGGACGTATGTGGGGCTGGAATCGCATTCCGCAATTATAGAATGGTTTGAAAGGGAGGAAGGTAGTTTTCGCACTTTCTTTTGCGGGACGGATGAACCAGAGGAATTTGTATATGGGAGTTATATCGGATTGTTTGGCGAGTTTTATGCACAGGAAGAGGACAGGATGAAGGTTTTGGATAAGTTCTGGGGGAGATGTATGGGATATTAAGGAATAGAATTGAAGAGGAGTATAGTTGAAAATGAGAAAAAAGACATTGGCATTTATGTACATTGGAAACTCTCACGGATTTCTTAAACAGAAATTCAATTTTTCAACGAAAGAAATATTTGATGTAAGAACAGAGGATGACGGCAAATTAATCTTAAGGAAAGAGATATATAAAGAAATATTGTCAGAAGAATTTTGGGGTAAGGACATTTTGGAAGTCAACCTTTTGGTAGGGGAAAATGGGGCAGGGAAAACAACGGTTATGCGTCTCATCTGTCAATGGATATGCCAACTCTCCCAAAAACAGCTTCCAATGGAAACAGGAATACTGGTTTTTAAGGATAATAAAAATCATAATTTCGCATATATTGCTTTCTCGCAAAGAAAGGAAATAACCGTCTCTACAGACATTCGTAAGATGGAATTGCATGAAAATGGGTATTTTTCAGATTTTTTTCAGGATCTCCAGCTTGTCTATTGCTCTAATACGATGACAGAACTGAAGATAGCCGGTTATGATATGTTTCAGGACTGTTCGTTGCCGTGCAGACTGCGGGAAGCAAATGATAATGGACATGTAATGGGTGAAGATATTACGAGAAATTATGAATATTATGAATTTGACAGGCAGATTAATGTCGCCTTTGAAGATGAGGAATTTCCGATTGATTATATTTTGATGGAAATCGACATATATCCTTTCACTGTATTGGACAGTCTATTGTTAAATCATAGACAGGATATTCAGAAAGAATTCCAAGAACTTATGGAAAGCATGAGTGATAACGAAGCAAGTGGTTTCCAAAAAGATTATCTGAAAACAAGGTTGTTGTATGCAGTGTTTATAGGATTGATTATTAAGATGTTAAAATGGGGGAACAAATATCGGGACAATAACAGGAATCGGATTGAGGATAGCTTAGAAACGATAATTCGTTTTACTATTATTAAATATGATGATTTTAAACAAAGCAGGGAAAAAGTCTTAAAAGATTTTTTTAAAGAATTGTTTGACCAATGCCAAAAGTCTTATCAGAACAGCAAATACAGAGACGACTACAGAAACTATTGGGGAAATATAGGCAATTATGTGAATCAAGTGATAGATTTTATTGGAGATAGGGGAGATAATCAGTTTTTAAGTGGCTGGGCAGCACAGGCAACGGCAGATAAAACAGATGGGGAGAAGCATGCATGGATAATAAATTTGAAAGAAAATAAAGAAAATTTTTCAAGTTTCTGGAAAGTTTACTATCCAATAGCTTCTCGTCTGGAAAATATTTATTTCAGCTGGGTTGCGAGCAGCGGGCAAAAAAGCTGGGCAGAGTTATTTTCAGAATTAAAGATTAATA
>CANOFO010000178.1 GCA_947565305.1 uncultured Lachnospiraceae bacterium
TTAAGGCGGCATATTCCCGAAATACAAAATTGACTTATTGTGAGCTTTTTGTTAGAATCTTGTTAGTAAAGTTGCATCGAACAATGAAAAAGCACGAAGAACTGTGAAAAGAACTCCGCTAAAATACAGCGTTTTACGCAAAATCAAGTAAAGCTGTGATAACACAGATAAAGCGTTATAGCTTCTTGGTAGTGCGGAGGTCACGGGTCCGATTCCCGTCAGCAGCTTTTGCAGAGCAGATAAAGGCTTTTCGAGGTATATGCTTCGGAAAGCCTTTCTTAAATATATAGAGTCCGGGTGACAACAAGAGAATAATTGGAGTAATAGCAATGAATCTGAAAATGATAGGGATAGATTTTACCAGTGCCTCAATTACTGTCAGGCAGCGTTTTTCCTTTACAAGGAATAGTATGGCTGAGGCAATGGAACGGTTAAAGCAGAAGAAGGAAATCCGGGGGTGTGTGCTGATTTCCACCTGCAACCGCGTGGAACTGTGGCTTAGTCTCAGGGAGGAAGCGCAGCTTGCGCTGCCAGAACTTCTGTGCAGCCTGAAAGGGCTTTCCGTGCAGACATACCACAAATATCTGGTTTTGCGTGAAAATGGGGAGGCAGTAAATCATTTGTTTTACCTGAGTGCGGGTATGAAATCACAGATTGTAGGGGAGGACCAGATTTTAACTCAGGTGGGCGAAGCATTGTCGTTTGCCAGACAGCAGGAATGTACGGACAGGATTTTGGAGGTGTTGTTTCGCATGGCAGTCACCGCAGGCAAACAGGTAAAATCACGCGTGACGATGGACAAGGCCAATTTTTCAGCAGCCCACCAGGCATTGGATTTCCTCAAAGGGCAGGGAAATGCGCTCGAAGGAAAAAAGTGTCTGGTGATAGGCAATGGCGAGATGGGAAAAATGACGGCACAGGCGTTGATGGAGGAGGGGGCTGACGTCACTGTTACGGTCCGCCAGTATAAGAGCGGCATGGTGCAGATTCCGCAGGGTGCGAAAAGAATAGATTATGGGGAGCGTTACCAGTATATTCCCATATGTGATCTGATTGTCTCTGCGACAGCAAGCCCCAATGTAACGATTACCAGAGAAATGCTGCAGGAGTGCCTTGTTGGCGGCGAGCATGGGGAGGCATCCTGCAGAAAGCAGATTTATGTGGATTTAGCCGTACCGCGGGATATCGAAACTTCCATTGCCGAAATGGAAAATGTGGAGTATTATGATATGGACAGTCTGCCCATCCAGGCACAGTCACAGGAAATGCGCAATCAATATATACAGGCAGGGGAAATCCTCACAGAAGAAATACATAAGTTTATGGTCTGGCAGGAATGCAGGGACATGGTTCCCAGAATCCAGCAGATAGGCATGGAGGCGGCAGAGGAACTGGTGTGGCGGATGGAAAAACCGTTTGGAAAATCGTGTTTGTCTGGGACAGAGAAAGAAATGCTTCAACAGCAGCTTAAGATTACGACAGCGAAAGTGGTGGATAAACTGCTGTTTGAATTGCGGAATCAGGCAGAGCCGGAGGTATTGCAGAGGACTGTGGAGATTATGGAACAGGTATATGGAAATCGCAAAGATATTTAGGAGTGGAAACCATAAAAACTCAGGGTGGGAAACAGTTGATAGAAAGGATAGAATAACAATGGAATTATGGGATATTTATGACAGTAAGAAACAGAGGACTGGACGAACCATGAAGCGCAATGACTGGACGATGAAGGAGGGAGATTACCACCTTACCGTATTGGGGGTACTTATGCGGCCGGACGGCAAATTCCTCATTACCAAAAGGGTAGAGACGAAGGCTTGGGCGCCAGGCTGGTGGGAAGTGTCCGGGGGTGCTGCCATGGCGGGGGAGGACTCCAGGGAGGCGGTCAACCGGGAAGTGCTTGAGGAGACCGGAATTGACGTATCAGGCTGTGAAGATGGCTATCTCTTTACCTACCGGCGGGACAATCCTGATGAGGGAGACAATTATTTTGTGGATGTCTACCGCTTTGTCGTAGATTTTAAGGAGGAAGATATACATCTGCAGGAGGCGGAAGCGGCTGGGTTTATGCTAGCAGGCAGAGATGAGATTGAGGAGCTTGCCGCACAGGGAATTTTCCTTCATTATGACAGCATGAAACAGGCTTTTCAGTAGGGAAGATGTTGGGTGATGGAGGACAGGAAGTGAGTACATATTTTCCGATATTTCTCAATATGGAAGGGAAGAATATCCGGGTGTTCGGCGGAGGGAAGATTGCTGCGAGGAGGGTGCGGGCACTCTTGCAATTTGGCGCAGATGTATGTGTCGTTGCACCGGAGATTGCAAAAGAGCTGGAGGATTTGGCAGCGATTTCGGAGAAACAAAAACGACCAGAGGATTTGCAGCAGTTTTCGGGAAAGCAGATACAGCCGGAGCGTTTGGCACAGCATGGGCAGATTACGCTTTCTTACCGTAAATATCAGCCAGGCGAGCTTACGGAAGAAGATTTTGTGTTTGCCGCTACAGATAATGAACAGGTAAACCATGCGATTTTTCAGGAGTGCCGCCATAAGGAGATTCCGGTAAATGTATCCTCGGATAAGGAGAAATGTGATTTTTATTTTCCGGGGATTGTGCGGGATGGGGACATCACGATTGGAATCGCTTCCGGGGGCAAAGACCATAAAAAAGTTGCCGAAGTGGCAGCAAGAATCAGGGAGTGGCTATTGTGCAGAAAATAAGGATTGGCGCCAGGGAAAGCCGTCTGGCAGTGATACAGGCAGGATTATTGGCAGACTATATCCGGTGTTGCTGTGAGGGAAAGGAACCGGAACTTGTAACCATGAAAACGGCAGGAGACAGGATTTTAGACCGGACATTGGATAAGGTCGGCGGCAAGGGGCTGTTCGTTAAAGAATTGGAACTATCTCTGCGCGAGGGGCGTCTCGACCTGTCTGTCCACAGCCTAAAAGATGTACCGATGGAAGTGCCGGAAGACCTGCCGGTCATTGGCGTTTCTGCCAGAGAGGATGCCAGGGATGTATTAGTGTTGCCGAAAGGAACTACGAAGCTAAATCCCTTGCTCCCGCTGGGAACATCAAGTCCGAGACGCATCATACAGCTGCGGAAGTTATTCCCGGAAATGGAGATAAAAAGTGTCAGGGGAAATGTGCTGACCCGCCTTGCAAAATTGGATGGAGGTGAGTACAGCGGGCTGGTCCTGGCTGCGGCAGGTTTAAAACGTTTAGGTCTTGCGGACAGAATCAGCCGTTATTTTACGGTGGAGGAAATGCTCCCGGCAGCAGGGCAGGGCGTACTTGCCGTCCAAGGGAGAGTGGGGCAAGATTATGGATACCTGAATGGTTTTTTTGGTTTAGATACGGCTTTTTGTGTTTTGGCAGAGCGCAGTTTTGTCCATGCCCTGAACGGTGGCTGCAGTTCGCCAATTGCGGCTTATGCTGAGATAGTGCCGGGGAAAAGCATGGGCAAGGCGGAGGGGAATTCAGAAGATAGTAAGCTTAAGCTTACAGGATTATATGCCGAGGAGGGCAGTAGGGAATACAGAATTGCCTCTGTGAGCGGCGAAAAGGAAGAGGCAGAAAGGCTCGGGAGGGAGCTTGCTTTTGTAATGAACAAAAATCAGAATATTTTGTGCTCAGATTAATTACAATATAATGAGAAAGGCTTCACAGCCTTAAATTTTTTTGATATAATGACGAAAATGACGAAAGAAGGAGTGTAAACAGATGAGTGTATGTATGGGTCCTAAGATTATAATTAATAATGCCTTCTGTGCGAAAAAGAGTTATCAGCCTTTTTTGGAAATCAGTGCATTGAGAAATTTTTGCAATATATTGTATGACAAGATTACGGGTGATAATAAAATCGGCATAAGTTATAAGTATGTGCATTTTCAGGTAGACGATTCGGACATAGAGAGTTTTTTTGAGGCGGATGACCATTATATCAAAGGAATTGATAAAATAGTTTGCGTAAAAGAAGTGAAGGAGGAAACGCTTAAAAAACTTAATTCTGTATACGCACCGGAGATTCAGGAGATATTGGAGGATGCCAGAGAAGAGTTTGCAGCATCATTAGAATAAAAGGAGGGAGACTGTGTACGAGGGGAGAACGAAAAAGTTCAAAGATACAATACATGGCTATATTGATATACCAAACATAATTGTCTCAAATATTATTGACACAGAGCAATTTCAGAGATTAAAATTTATTGAGCAGACCAGTATGCGCTCGCTTTATCCGGCAGCGCGGCATGACAGATTTATACACTCTTTAGGAGTTTATTGGCTTGGAAAACAGGCTTTTTTATACTTTCGCCAGAATTCCCAACAAGTATTATCAGAATCTGAAAAAAAGATATAGTCATCGGCTAAGTCCGCCATCTCCCACTTTTTGCGCAAGAATTCA
>CANOFO010000179.1 GCA_947565305.1 uncultured Lachnospiraceae bacterium
GTATTGAGGAATTGATTTTTGCGCTGATGCAGCTTGGCTCTGCCATGGAAGAATTTTTCCAGAAAGAAATCACCATACCTGAGAAAAAAGACGTGCAGGAATTCTACCTGAATGTACGCCATTTCCTAAATATGTATGAGCGGGTAGATGAAAATTATGTGATTTATACGGAGCATGAGCCGGATGGCAGGTTTAAGCTGAAACTATACTGCGTGAGCCCGGCGGTGAATCTGCAGTCGTGCATTGATAAGGGCAGGTCTACCATCTTTTTTTCAGCTACGCTTCTGCCCATCCAGTATTATAAAAAATTATTGAGTACCTGTACAGATAATTATGCCGTGTATGCACAGAGTGTCTTTGGCAAAGAACAGAAGCTCCTGGCGGTGGCAAGGGACGTGAGCAGCAAATATACAAGGAGGAACCAGCAGGAATTTGAAAAAATTGCTTCCTATATCTATGAAACAGTAAAGGCAAAAAGCGGCAATTATATTGCTTTTTTCCCATCCTACAAGATGATGGAGGATGTTTTTGCGTGTTTTGTGCAGCGGGAGGGGATATTTGAAGAGATGGACTATATTTGCCAGGAGAGCGGCATGAGTGAACTGCAGCGAGAAGAGTTCCTCGGCAATTTTACAGTGCGCAGGGACAAAACATTGGTCGGTTTCTGTGTGATGGGAGGCATCTTTGCCGAGGGCATTGATTTGAAACATGAGGCGTTGATTGGCGTTATCGTTGTGGGTACGGGGTTGCCTCAAATCAGCAATGAGCGGGAGATTTTAAAGGATTTCTATGACAGGCAGGAAAGGGCAGGATTTGCCTATGCGTTCCGTTACCCGGGCATGAACAAGGTACTGCAGGCGGCGGGGAGGGTCATCCGTACCAGTGAGGACCGGGGAATCATCCTGCTTTTGGATGAACGTTTCCTGCAGCAGGAATACCAGGCATTGTTTCCCAGGGAATGGGAAGGCTTTCGGACCGTGTCGCTTGCGCAGGTGCGGGAAATTGTGGAGGAGTTCTGGAGGGGCTGACAATGTTTGCCGTAATAGTTAAACTGTTTATATCTGGCTGAATCAACCGATAGGAGGTTTCCTGCCGGTTGATTTTATATCGTAAAGTATCGTCCTAATCCATTGTGATAGTTCGTAAATTCAGGTATACTTTTAGGAGGAAGGCAAATGCGGAGCATTTCTTGAATGCCTTCCGACGATATGGCAGGTGACGCAAAGCGTCGCGTGCCAATACGATACATAGGAGGAAGGAAAATGGTGATGGATAAATTGAATATTGCAGAAAATATTGTGCGACTGAGACATGCGAAAAGGGTTACGCAGGAACAGCTCGCCCAATTTATCGGCGTCACGAAAGCGGCGGTCTCTAAATGGGAGACAGGGCAGAGTATGCCGGATATCGTTATCCTGCCCATGCTTGCTGCTTTTTTTGACATCACGGTGGATGAACTGCTAGGATATGTCCCGCAGCTGTCTAAGGAGCAGATACAAAAATGGTACCAGGATTTTGCGCAAAAGTTTGCGGATGGTCCCTTTGAGGAAGTTATGGCAGAGACGCAGTCTTATGTGAAGAAATATTATTCCTGTTATCCGTTCCTGTTCCAGGTCTGTGTCCTGTGGCTCAACCATGTGATGCTGGCAGAGGGCAGACAGCGGCAGTCTGAAATATTTCTGTCCATCTCTGAATTGTGTGAGCATATCAAGGAAAATTGCCGGGATGTGAAGATTTCAGATGATGTGGTTGTCCTGCAGGCAATGGCACACCTGCAGCTTGGCCGCACAGATGAGGTTGTGGAAGCATTGGAGGAAATATCAAGACCGAACAGGCTGCTGGGACAGAGCGGAATTGTACTTATGCAGGCATACAAGATGGCAGGAGAGGTTCATAAGGCGGAGAGCTTTATGCAGATTACGATGTATCAGGCGTTATATTCCCTGGTGGGAACGGCAAAGGAATACATTTGTATGCATATGGAGCAATTGTCTGCCTGTGAACCGACCATAGAACGCATCGGGCAGGTGGAAAAAACATATCACCTCGGCAAGCTCAACCCCAATCTCATTGCTGGTTTTGAGTATCAGGCAGCTATGTGTTATGCAATGCATGGAGAAAAGGAAAAGTCGTTTGCCCACGCGGACAGATATGTGTATTGTCTCAGGGAATTGTTTTCGTCAGGCATCATACTTCTGCATGGGGATGGGTATTTTAACCAGATTGAGGAATGGTTTACGCAGACGGAGGGCGGAGCCGAAGCGCCAAGGGACAGGCAGCTGGTGTTGGAGGAGGTGAAAAAATCCTTTGACAATCCGGTGTTTGCTGTTTTAGAGGGAGAGCATAGGTTTCAGGAGATGAAAGAGGAATTGGACAGGCTAAAATAAGGTTCTGCTCCAGGAAACGCTTTTATCAGCGTTTCCATAGATTATGAGAAAGGAAGAAATTAGATTATGGATGTAAATATGGAGATAACAGAGATACTGCCATTTTTGATACCGCTTGTGATTGCAGAATTTGCGCTTTTCGGATATACCCTGTGGCATATCCTGACGCATAAGAAATATAAGTATGGAAACAGAACCGTATGGATTGTGGTGACGATAATCGGCATGAACTTTGTCGGTCCGATTCTGTATTTTATTTTGGGCAGGGAGGAAGCGTAAATGGATATTTTAAAAATCTCCCATATCAGCAAATCGTTTGGGAGCAACAAGGTAATAAATAATCTGAGTTTTTCCGTACCGGAACACTCCGTATTTGGATTTATTGGTAAAAACGGCGCGGGAAAGACTACGACCATGAAAATTGTGCTGGGGCTTTTGAAATCGGATGAAGGCGAAATATTTGTCAACGGAGAAAAAGTCTCTTTCGGGCAGAATGAAACAAACCGTTTTATTGGCTATCTGCCGGATGTGCCGGAGTTTTATGGCTTTATGACGCCGATGGAATATCTGCTGATGTGTGGCGAGATAACGGGGATGCCCAAAAAGCAGGTGAAAGAAAAGTCTGCAGAACTGCTTCAGATGGTCGGGCTTGCAGAAGCGAAAAAGCGTATCCGCAGTTTCTCCCGCGGGATGAAACAGAGGCTGGGAATTGCGCAGGCATTGTTAAACAGCCCCCGGCTGCTTATCTGCGATGAGCCGACGTCCGCGCTTGACCCGGTTGGCAGAAAAGAGATTCTTGATATCCTTCATTCCGTGAGAGAGCATACGACAGTGATTTTTTCTACCCATATTCTTTCCGATGTGGAGCGTATCTGCGACCGCATTGCCTTTCTCCATGAAGGCAGCATCGTAAAGAGCGGAACGCTGGAAGAAATCAGAGGAATGCGCAGAGGCAATGGTATTGCAGTGGAATTTCTGGAACCGGAGGCTGCTACACGCTTTCTTGGGCTGTATGGGGACGGTGCGCAGGGGGAGGAGACGAACGTTACTGTTTATGACAGGGAAGGAAATGCCATGGAACGGATTATGGAAGTATTGTTACACAATCATATATCCGTTCAGCGCATAGAGCGATTGGAACCGACACTGGAGGATTTGTTTTTGGAGGTGGCAGCAAGATGAGACAGTGGATGGCTTTTACGAAAAAAGAATTTATGGAACAGTTTCGCACAGGGAAACTTTTGCTGTTAGTGATAATTTTTGCCTTGTTTGGCATTATGAATCCGGCAATTGCCAAGCTCACGCCGTGGATGATGGACCTGATGTCGGAACAGCTTGCAGAAAGCGGTATGCAGGTTACTGCGGTTGAGGTTGATGCGCTGACCTCCTGGGCACAGTTTTTTAAGAATATGCCGATGGCGTTGATTATCCTTCTGATATTGTTCTGTGGAATCCTGACAACGGAGTATCAAAAAGGAACACTTATCAATGTCGTGACCAAAGGGATGAAACGGTGGAAGATTTTCTGCGCAAAATTAGGCGTGATGGTATCAGTCTGGACGTTGGGAGTTCTGATGAGTTATGGTATCACATACGCTTACAATGCTTATTTTTGGGACAACAGCGTGGCGCACAATATAGCCGCTGCTGTCGGCTGCTTTTATCTTTTTGGCTTATGGATGATTTTTGTCCTTGGTATGGCTTCTGTATTTTGTAATTCGTCAGGCGCGGTCATGCTTGCAGTGGGAGCAGCTTTTGTCGCTTCCTATCTGCTGGGACTGTTTCCGGCAATAAAAGAATATACCCCATCGTATCTTTTGCAGTCGACAGGTTTGCTGACGGACCTCAATGAGGGGGCAGATTATTTGTGGGCAGCGGCAGTTACGGTCGTGCTGATAATACTGGAGTGTATTTTCTCCGTAGCAGCTTTCAATAGGAAAAATTTATAGGAAACTAGTACAACGAATATTAAGTAATTGGCAGTTTGGCTTGTCTATTCTCCTGATAGCACT
>CANOFO010000180.1 GCA_947565305.1 uncultured Lachnospiraceae bacterium
GCCTATGCAGGCAATTCCCTTCTTATCTGTATAGGAAATTAATTGTTCAGCAACAAATCCGTTCGGATATAACCGGTAGTTCCATTCCATTCTACCTTCGTCCAGCCCTCCGCGTAACTGAGGATAATCGTAATGCTGTCACCGACTGCCGTTGTTCCGACAAGTTCTGATGTCTCATCCATGGATTTACGTACATTGTACCCATCATTGGCTGTCATTACAGTTCCCTCAGGAACATAATTCAGCCCTGAACTGTTTCCATCATCGGTGCTTCCGTCATCAGAGTTCCCATCGTCCGTATTGCCATCATCTGCGCTTCCGTCATCCGTATTTCCATCATCGACGCTGCCATCATCTGCATTTCCATCATCCGTACTGCCGTCATCTGTGCTGCCATCATCTGTACTTCCGTCATCGGTTGCCTCTGGTTCTTCCGGAATCTCTTCCTCTGCAGGAGGCGTATAAGATTCTTTCCAATTTGCTATGGCATCCGCCATCTCACTCAGTTTCTTCTGCAGTTCTTCATTCCCTGCCACAATCTTATCATATTCCGTCTGCACTTCCTGTTGGAGGCTTACGATGGCATCGCTTTTCTCAAAATCTTCCATCAGAGTAAGAATCTTTTTCTTTGTCTTCTGCTCTTTCAGTTCACGGTTAAAAGAACTATAGCGGTTATTGATGTACAGTCCGCCGTTTTTGTCGGTCTGAACATAAAAAACATTCATACCCGGAAGCGTCTCATCTGCGCCTACAAATTTCATATCGTAGACAGCACACACAATATATGCGCCTTCTTTCGCTCCATCAGCCACAGTACAGGAAACGTTGCCATAGCTTTCCACATGCTCATTCAGCATCTTAATGTAATCTTTCTCCATGTCTGAAAGCTTCTGCGCGATACCGGAAAGCTTGTCCAAATCCCCTGCTGCATACGAATTATAATAAGTAGATATCAATTCTGTAATCTCTGGATGCTCATCCTTCTCTTCTTCTGCCTGGTTTGAATCGTCTTTTGCTTCACTGTTATCCTCAGCTGCGTCCGCTTTCTGCTCCTCATCCTGAGCAGCAACTTTATCATTTTGCTTCTCCTGCTTACCTGAATTATTCACCGCTGTAACTGCCAAAAAAGCGACAAGAGCCACCGTGACTACTCCCGCTGAGATATATTTCACATTTTTCTTACAAAAATCAACAATTTTATCTATATTAAGCCCATTCCCAGACCCATTCTCCATATTAGCCATGTTATCTCCTTATCTATGACACTTCATTCTATTAAAGCGCCTCTATGTGCAAAACTTCCTGCCGCAATGCTGTCGACAGGGAAGTCATCTCAAATAGTGCCAGTACACCCAGAGGGAATCGAACCCCCAGCCCCAGAACCGGAATCTGGTGTTTTATCCGTTAAACTATGGGTGCTTCTCCAATATTTTACGAACGTAGGTTATTATAGCACACTTTTTTTCAAAAATCAAAACAAATTTTACTGGAATTTAATTTTTTCTCAATCTCCTCTGCAATCTCCTCTGGAAAACGCGAATCTGTGGCAACTACAATCTCCCCTGCCGCCTCATAATAAGGAAGCCTCTTTGCCAGCAGTTCCTGAATATAAGGCACATTCATATTCCCATTGAGAATAGGACGCCCATCATCTCCCTGTACTCTGCCAAGAATCGTCTCCGGCTCTGCAGTCAAAAGCACAACCACGCCATTCTCCTGCATGAGCCTGACATTTTTCTGTCTCATCGCCATACCGCCGCCACAGGAGATTATCTTGTGCTTCTCCTCCCCCAGCCTACGCAGAAGTTCCGTCTCCAAGTCACGGAAAAACTGCTCTCCGCGACTGTCAAATATTTCCGGTATGCTCTGCTCCTGCTGACATGCAATCCATGCATCCGTGTCTATCTCTTCAAAACCTAATAATTCTGATAAATGATGGGATACCGTCGTCTTTCCGGTCCCCATAAAACCAATCAGATAGATATTACATTTCTTCATACCTTATTCCATACTTTCTGAAATCTTATCCAAAATCCCTCTGACATCCTGCAAGGGCAGCTGGCCTGGTGCAGATGTTTTTCCCACGCTTGCAAATGTCATACAGGAACCAAATATTTCCCCGCTGACACGGGAGATAACTCCCAGCCCGCCCATTGCCATTGTAACCAATGGATACTGCGGATAAGTTTCTTTCATCTTTGCAGTTGCCTCCAAAAGCCCAAGCACATCCAAAGGGCTGCGCGGCATCACCGCAAGTTTGCCGATATCCGCCCCCATATGCCGCATGTCCTTTAAATCCTCCAGCATCTCCCCAGTCTCAGGGGTATGGGTAAAATAATGCCTGGAGCCAACCACACATTGCCCTAAACTGTGCAGCGACCGGATTATCTCCGATGGCTCTGCGATTTCAGATACCTCCACATCCAGTAAATCTGCCTGCCCGCTGCCCGCAATGTTCAAAAGCAGCTCCAGATATGCTTGCTGCGAAATCTCCTGCTCCCCTCCCTGGGGTTTACTGCGGAACGTGCACAGCAATATAACTTTCCCGCAGGTTTGCTGCAGCCTAGGCAGTATCTCTTTCACCCTATTCCAGCAGCCAATCTGTGCAAACCAGTCCATGCGCCATTCCAACACCTGCGCTCCAGCCGCTACGGCAAATTCTGCAGCATTATAAATATCATTTTCTTCTATCTCCACCACCGGGACGCAGACCAACGGCCTTCCTGTCCCCACTGTCTGTTGTTTGATTTGCATTTTACGTTTCCTGTATCCTTTATCCAACCATTTCGCTATCAAAACTTTAATCTCTGCAGCAGTAAAATGCTGCTTTTTATATTCTAACATCAGATGGGAGATTTTTACAAGATGATTTTTTTATTCTTAAATTTTTATTAGTAAAATTTATCAAAATTGAGGCAATTTTGTTTAGAATTTTGCAGACTATACCGATATAAAATATATTATCTTCAAAGAAGAAAGTCAAGCTTACTTTAAAATTTAAAACATAAGAAATTTTGTACAGGGAGAAGGAACATATGGTTATACAACATAATTTACAGGCGGCAAATGCCAACAGGATGTTAGGCATTGTAACCTCAAAACAATCTAATTCTGTGAAAAAGCTGTCTTCCGGTTATCGGATTAATAGTGCGGCAGACGATGCCGCAGGTTTGTCAATCTCCGAAAAAATGCGTCACCAAATTCGGGGCTTGGGGAAAGCCTCGACAAATGCACAGGATGGGGTCTCTTTGATTCAGGTGGCAGAAGGCGCGCTTGGTGAGGTTCATTCCATCCTTCAAAGAATGAACGAACTGGCAACACAGGCAGCCAATGATACCAATACTTCCATTGACCGGGATGCTATAAAAAGCGAGATTGACCAATTGGGAATTGAAATTGACCGTGTTGCCGGCGCAACACAGTTCAATTCCATGAACCTGTTAGATGGCTCCTTTAAAAATAAGAGCCTTCAGGTCGGCGCAGTCTCGGGACAGGGCATTGAGGTTGATATCAAAGCAATGGATACGCATGGACTTGGATTATCACTTGTCTTTGACAACCCAAGCCGACTTGACACTATCTTGGAGTCAGTCCCTTCCATTAAGTATATAGAGATGATTGACGAAAGAGATACCGCATATCTGAACTGGATGTCATACGATGTGGCAACAGGCAAGAAAAACCTCTATGATTCGAAGCAGAACCTGTTTGTCGACTCTTATGAGAATGCGGGCAGAACGATGAAGCTTGTCCAAAATGCAGTAAACCTGATTTCGGAAATGCGCTCTTCGCTGGGTGCAACCCAGAACCGCTTGGAACATACGATTACGAATCTTGATAATATTGCTGAGAATACAGCCGCTGCAGAATCGAGAATCCGCGATACCGATATGGCCGAGGAAATGGTTGCATACAGTACCAATAATATTTTGGCACAGGCAGGACAGACCATACTTGCACAAGCCAACCAAAGTTCACAGGGTGTATTATCCCTCCTGCAGTAACCGTAACAAACTGTCAATAACAGACCGGAAAACCGATGATTTTCTTCAGACTATGAACTCATGTTAAAAGCCAGTGCCGAGAGACGCTGGCTTTTGTATGTCTTGAAATGGCAGTCTTGTCCCTTTGGACTGAACCACTACCGGCTAAAGCCGGTAGGTTCGCTCTGCTGCTAAAGCAGCCTA
>CANOFO010000181.1 GCA_947565305.1 uncultured Lachnospiraceae bacterium
GCTAACAAAATTAAATTTTCTAAAAATCTACTTGACTTTTATATAGTTAGCTCCATTTTGTATTAACTGATTTATTTGCTTGAAACTATATATGGGGAATACAAATAGCTATAGAAAACGCAAAAAAACATTGCGTTTCCTATACTATTTATGATTCCTTTTCCCCTCTATGCCCTGATAAACTTTCTTCATTGTCAGCCCCTGGACAATCGTGGTAAAAAATACAATTGCATAGGTGCAGCCCAGCACAATATAATATGTATTTTCATCCAGCATTGGCCTTGTACTCATGGCAAGCGCAACCGAGAGCCCGCCGCGCAGTCCTCCCCAGGTAAGCAGTTTGATAAAGCTGCCCCTGTCGTATCCATCCGGCAGCTCCCGCAGGAACAGTACGGAAATTCCCAGGCTTCCCGAACGAGCCAGCAGATTGGCGACAATTGCAACCAACGACAATAGGAACACATATGGCATCTGCAGAATATGCAAAAACGATAATCCCAGGATGACATACAAAACTGAATTCAGCAGGTTATCCAGTATCTCCCAGAAACTATCAAACTGTGCCAATTCCATAGGCGCGCCTTTCTGTCCCTGCCAATCCCTGAACGCTGAAAAAAGGATTCCGCACACTACGGATGCAATTGCTCCCGAAAACCCAAACACATCGCACAGAAGATACGACAGCGATACGGCAAGCAAACTTGTAAATATCTGTCTGGTCTCATCCTTGGTCTTGCTGAAAATCAAGAAACAAACCGCTGTCACCACTCCTCCCACCAGCACTGCTCCAAACAATTCTTTCAATAACACAAGAAAAATCCCTTCACTTTCCTGTGCTGTCACGAGACCGGAAAAACAGACAAATAAAGCCACGCCCACGCCGTCATTAAACAAAGATTCTCCTTCTATTGTAAAGCCAATGCCGGAAGGAAGATTGAATTTCTTCAGAATACTTGTAGCGGCGATCGGGTCTGTCGGCGCCACCACGCTGCCGAACATCAGGCAGACCGAAAGCGGCATATGCATTCCCAAAAGAAAAGACGCCCCATAAAATAAAAGTCCATAAAATACTGCGCCTAAAAAAGTCGCGCCTACTGCCAAAACTGTGACTGCTTTGGCATATTTTTTCAAATCCGCAAGGCGCATATGGCAGGAACCTGCAAATAACATAAAACACAATACGCCTTTGACAAGAAACATTTCCAAATCAAATACCTGCACTTGTTCCAGAAATGGCTGTACAGCAGAAATGTTCCCAAACGCAATTCCCATCACCAGAAAAATACCACCTACCAGGAATGAAAAAAGCATGAGCGATATTTCATATGTAAGTTTTGTAACCTTCTCATTAAAATATCCCAACAGCACCACAAATGCCAGCAGCAAAACAAATTTACCCAAAAATCCTATCATAAGTTTCCTCCCTATCGTTTTTTCTTATGTTGCATTATTATAATCAATGCCAACCCGATTCCTATACATTATACATTATACATTTTACCAAAGAAACTTTCAATGTAAATATTTTGTTAAGTTGCCCCATTTTGTAATTCATAGTACCAAAAGGTTTCCATGCTTTCTGTAAATCGCATACGCTATCCCCGCCGTAACAAATTCCGTAAAACAAAACGCATACCAGGTCCCCTCGGCTCCCAGCAATCTGCTGAACAGATAAGCTGCAGGTATAATGATTATGATATAGCGAAACAGCGAAATGTACAACGATGGCATTCCTTTTCCCAGACCCTCCAATGCGCCGGAACATGTAACAGAAACGGCTGACACGATAAAGCCAAGGCTTATGATATGGAGCGCCGTTACGCCGCTTTGGATAGTCTGTGGGTTTGCGGTAAACAGTCCTATCAGATTTTCGGGAATCAGCCAGGACAGAGCCGTGCCAACTGCCATCACGCCAGCCGTAAGCATTAATGTTGTGTGAAAAATCTGTCGCACACGCTCCTTTTCCCCGGCTCCATGGTTATATCCCATCAGCGGCCGGATTCCTTGTATAATGCCGTTTGCCGTCAGATAAATAAATGTCTGCAGCTTATAATAAACGCCAAGCACAAGCACATACTTTTCAGAAAAACCTGACAAAATTCCATTGAGCGCTGAAATCAGCAAAGAAGGAAGCGCCAGACTCAATGTTGCCGAGATGCCTATGCCATACAGCTTTACAGCCATCTCTTTCTGCGGCTTCAAACAGTCGCGCCTTATTTTCACGGGAATGGGCTTTGCCAAATAAAACATCAAATACACAAGCAGGGAAATTACCTGACCTATCCCGGTTGCATAAGCTGCACCGGATATACCCATTTTCGGGAAAAAGCCGATGCCAAAAATCATCAGCGGGTCAAGGATAATATTGGTGACAAACCCACATATCATACAAAACATGGACACTTTCATCTTGCCCACCGCCTGAAAAACCTTTTCAAATACCAGCCCGGATGTAATAATTGCTGAAAACAGGAATACCCGGTTGGAATACTCCAGCGCCATGCCCACTACCGTCTTATCTTTGGAGAAAATACCCAAAAACGAAGGCATAATGGCAATACACAGAACAGCCAGCAAAAGCCCATGAATCAGATTTAACAAAAATCCTTGTGTTGCCGCCCTGTCTGCGTTCTCCTGCTCACCCGCACCCAGGTAGTATGCAACTACCGCATTGATTCCAATGGCAAACCCAATCGCAACTGCATTAATCATATTCTGCACTGGGTAAACCAGCGCAAGCGCCGTCATTGCCCCCTCACTCAGCTGTGCCACGAAATAGCTGTCTACGATATTATACAGCGAGTTAACCGCCATGGAAATCACCATCGGCATAGACATCGACAGCACCAGAGGCAGTATCTTTTTTTCTTTCATAAATTCCTGTTCCATTTCTCTTCCTACATTCTCCTTCCATAATTAGCCTCAAATCATTTTGCATCACAGGCAGGCCACAAGATTTTTCCAAACATCAAAAATGCCACACAAACGTTCCTCAACGATTGTGTGGCGAAAAAAGATTCCTCTTGAAAAATCCACTCCCATGATGGGTTTGGGTGTAAGTGTATCAGATTGGCATTCGATTGTCAATCAAATATTTTTATGAAAGAAATTTAATGCGAAAAGTCTTTATTCTTCAGAGCTGCCAACTTGCAGTTCCATAAACTAAAATCATTACAATCAAGAATAGACAAAAACAGAGCAAATATAGTATAATAAATTAACCGTCAAAAAAAGGAAATATATGTAAAAAATGACGGTATTAACGAGAATAATAATTGAAAGGGGAATTTAAAATGGCAGATTACGGAAACGAGATTTCTTCCATCAGTTTAGGAAGCATTATCGGCGGCGCCTTGAGCGCAATTGTAGAAGCTCAGAGCCAGGCGGCGCATACGACGGTAAACTTTATCAACGAGGTTGGTTTTGAAGGTGAGCAGGGCAAGCGGAAACCGGTATACGTCGATTTTCAATATGAGAAAACGCTTACACCCGAAGAAGCAAAAGCAAAGAGCGAAGAGGAGTCCGAAGAGGGCGCAGCGGGAGGAACGAAGAATCCAGCTCAGACAGAGAATCTCAAGCAGGTGACAAATTTGAAAGTGCCGCTTCTGACCATGGTTCCGATTCCTTATATCCGAGTGGATGACGCGACGATTGACTTCAATGTGAAAATCAATTCCGTACAGGAGACAAAATCATCGTCCGACCTGCAATATGGCGGCAATACAGAGGCAAGCGCAGGCTATAGAGGATTCCGCTTCAGGACAGGCATCAAATTAAGCGCATCCATTTCTAACCAGAAAAAGAGCAGTACATCGGATACCGTAAAACGGGACTATTCCCTTAACGTCCACGTCCATGCTAAACAGGACGATATGCCAGCCGGAGTGGAACGTTTGCTGGATTTACTTTCTGATGCATCATCCATCGAGAACCATACAGTAAAAGGAGAATAAAAAATGATTACATTTGGTGAATTTGCCGGAGTACTTATAACGGACTTTTTACAGGCGCGCAAAATTGCCGATGCATACAGCGCCGCTTTATCGGAAGAATATCATGTAAATCCTATTTTAAGCGGGATGCCGGTTCCACATTATACGATTGACGAAGCAGAGATAGACGTTCCGGTGAAGGTCATGGGAATAAAAAAGACAGAGATTTCCCAA
>CANOFO010000182.1 GCA_947565305.1 uncultured Lachnospiraceae bacterium
CAGTAATGCAGGATTGGTGGACGATGAAAACAGGGAATCGAAAATCATCCATTTGTAAGGAAAGCATTAAACATTCCCTTATTTGAAAAATATTTGAAGGAAGCAGAGTTTCGGACAGAGACATCTTTATATCAGGGAGCATTTATAAATCTGCTGTATGTGGCATTGAAATTTGGTTCCGGGATATATTACCACTCCATTTGGTTTGGTTCGCTTGCTGTTTATTATTTTTTGTTGGCAGTCATGCGTTTTTCTTTGCTCCATTATGTGAGAAGCCGGAAGGATGACAGAGTTTCCGAGTGGAAAAGATACCGTTTTTGTGGGATGGTTTTGCTTTTTATGAATCAGGCATTGGCAGCGATTGTGGTCATTGTCATAAAACAGAATAAGGGATTTGAATATGCTGGATTTTTGATTTATGCAATGGCGCTCTATGCTTTCTATGCAGTCATAACGTCCGTCATAAATGTAGTAAAGTTCAGAAAACATGGAAGCCCCATTCTGTCAGCCGCGAAAGTGATTAATTTGATGGCTGCTTTGGTATCCATGCTTTCTCTGGAAACAGCCATGTTAGCGCAGTTTGGTGGGGATGACGTTATGTTTCGGCAGATTATGACATCAGCCACTGGCACAGGTGTCTGTGTCATTGTGTTGGGAATGGCAGTTTTCATAATTGCAAAATCCACAAAAATAATAAACAATATAAATCAGGATAAAATGGCAGGAGGTAATGATTTATGATAAATATACTTGTAGTAGAAGATGATGGAAAACTAAATCAGATTGTCTGTACCTATTTAAATGACAGTGGATTTCGGGCGAAAGGGTGTCTGTCTGCAAATGAGGCATATGAGGAAATGTATAATAATCTGTATGAACTGATTATTTCAGATATTATGATGCCGGAAATTGACGGATTTGAGTTTGCGAGGACGGTTAGAACAGTCAATAAGACAATCCCAATTTTATTTATGTCAGCAAAAGACGATCTGCCATCGAAACAGAAAGGATTTCAGCTGGGAATTGATGACTATATGGTAAAGCCTATTGAACTGGATGAATTGTTGCTGCGGGTTCGGGCATTGCTGCGCAGGGCGAATATTGAAATGGAACGGAAGATAACCGTAGGGAATCTGGTGCTGGATGCAGATGGTATGAGCGCGGAAATTGACGGGGAGGAAATAGGGCTTACCACAAGGGAGTTTCACATTATTTATAAGCTTCTGTCATACCCGAAAA
This sequence comes from uncultured Lachnospiraceae bacterium, assembly GCA_947565305.1. Classification (GTDB taxonomy): domain Bacteria; phylum Bacillota; class Clostridia; order Lachnospirales; family Lachnospiraceae; genus Petralouisia. Next base: position 1,240 of record CANOFO010000182.1, read on the forward strand.
AGACGTTTTCCAGAGCGCAGCTCATGGATGAGTTCTGGGGCGTGGACAGCGATACCAGTCTGCGGGCAGTGGATGTCTATGTGACAAAGATTCGGGATAAATTGTCAGGTTGTGATGGTTTTAAAATCGTAACTGTCAGGGGTCTGGGATATAAGGCGGTGCTGCAATGAAAAAAATAAACCATAATAAATACGGTGTGATAAATGACAGCCGTTTTCCGCCATCCTTGTTTGCTGTTTACTTAGGGACACTTCTCTTAATGTCCGGCGTTCACAGTGGATTGCTTGTATTTATGAACAGAGCGGGGTGGAATGAAATCATCCAGTCTATTGTTCCGATTTTGTATTGGGGCGTGATTGCCGTAGGGCTTACTTTGTTTGCACGAAGGGAAATACGCAGGACCTATGAAAAACCGATGCATATGCTGGCAGAAGCCGCCGAGCGGGTGGCGGACGGTGATTTTTCTGTTTATTTGCCAACCTCGCATACCTCTGACAAGCTGGATTATCTGGATATTATGATTATGGATTTTAACAAGATGGTGGAGGAATTGGGGAGCATTGAAACCCTGAAAACAGATTTTGTTTCCAATGTATCCCATGAGATGAAAACGCCGATTGCCATTATAAAGAATTATGCGGAACTGCTTCAGGCAGAACATATATCGGAAGAACAGAGGAAAGAATATGCAAAGTCGGTGGAAAATGCCGCAGCAAGGCTTTCTGACCTGATTGGAAATATATTGAAACTGAATAAGCTGGAAAACCAGAGGATTACGCCGGACATCAAAGTCTATGATGTGTGCAGGCAGTTGTGTGAATGTATCCTTCAGTTTGAAGAATCCTGGGATGAAAAAGAGATACAGCTGGAAACAGAGATTGAGGACATGGCAATGATAAGAGCAGATGCCAGTCTGGTAGAGCTGGTGTGGAATAATTTGCTGTCCAATGCGGTGAAGTTTACGGAACCGGGAGGGCGAGTTACAGTCAAACAAACATCAGATGAGAAGCAGATAAGAATCTCTGTATCTGATAATGGATGCGGCATGAGCAGAGAGAGTATGGAGCATATTTTTGATAAATTCTATCAGGGGGATACTTCCCACTCAAAAGAAGGAAACGGACTTGGGCTTGCACTGGTACAACGTGTATTGGAACTTATGGATGGGGATATTCAGGTTGTCAGTGAGGAAGGGAAAGGGAGCGTCTTTACCGTAGTATTGCCGGCGGCTGACTTTAAATATAGCAGAGGAAGGTAAATGTTAAGCATTTTTAAATACCTTCCAACGGCATGCCGCCGAGCGGATGTGAGGGCGTTACATTGAAAGGAGGAAGGCAAATGCGAAGCATTTTTAAAGATGCCTTCCGACGAACTGGCAGGTAACGCAAAGCGCCACGTGCCGATACCATTATTATACTAGGAGGATTGTAATGGAAGATACAGGAAGACAGAAGAAAAGTTTTGTGGGATATGAATATAAAGAAATTATTGCAGAAAGCAGCCACGTTTCTTTTCTGTTAGATGGGTATGAATGCTTTGGATGGGAATTGGATGAAAAACGGACAGAAAGCAAAGGAAGTAAAAACCCATCTTATCCGAAAAAGGAAGTCCTTCATCTAAAACGGAACCGCAAGATTATGAATAAAATGGAACTCACAAGACTGCAAAGAAATTTTGAAGCGTGCGTGAAAGAAATAGAAGCGCTGGAAAAATCAAAGACGTCTGTTGCAACGATATGTGCACTCATTGTTGGTATCATAGGCACGGCATTTATGGCAGGTTCGGTATTTGCTGTGACAGCGCAGCCGCCTTATATCATTTTGTCCATCGTTCTTGCAGTACCTGCATTTATCGGCTGGACTGTTCCTTTTTTTCTTTATAGAAGGGTAGCGGAAAAGCAGACCGAGAAGTTTACACCGCTAATCGAACAAAAGTATGATGAAATTTATGAGATATGCGAAAAGGGAAATAAACTTTTGTATTAAAAAAAATAGGAAAAAAATTAATGTAACTATTGACATTACATCTGCAACGTGATAGAATCCCTGATGTAACATAAATAATTACATCAAATAGAATGAAGGAGGATTTATCATGAAGGTAGCAGTTGTCTGTGCAAATGGAAAAGCAGGAAGGTTGATTGTAAAGGAAGCAGTGGAGAAAGGATTGGATGTGACAGCAATCGTTAGGAGTGAGAATCAGACAGTGGCACAGAATGTGGTCAAAAAGGATTTGTTTGATTTGACAGCGGCAGACCTTGCACAGTATGATGCTGTAGTCGATGCATTTGGGGCATGGACAGAGGACAAATTACCTTTGCACAGCACATCTTTAAAGCATTTGTGCGACATTCTTTCCGGAAAACAGACCAGACTTTTGGTAGTTGGCGGTGCGGGAAGCCTTTATGTGAACCCGGAGCATACGGTACAGGTCTGCGATGGAGAGGATTTTCCGGAGATGTTTCTGCCGCTGGCAAAGGCACAGGGGAAGGCGCTGGCAGAACTTCGTGAGAGAAACGATGTACAGTGGACGTTTATCAGCCCTGCTGGGGATTTCCAGGCGGAAGGTGAGAAAACGGGGGAATATATTCTTGCCGGAGAGGAATTGACTTTAAATGATAAGGGCGAGAGCATTATCACCTATGCATTTTTATGGTATGGCTTTTACTAATCTATATGGAACGCTGTAAGTGCCTATTTATGGGCATTCCCGGCGTTTCTTCTTTTTATCCAATCCCACTAAAAACCGTAAAATCCCAGAAAAACGGTGTCAAAAATGGTGTCCGTTTTTAGGATATGTGTCAAATAATAAAGGGGAATAATTTCGCCGGATTCCAAAAAATGCAGTTGATTTTCAGATACAGAAATGTTATATTATAGAAAAGGAGCAACCGCCCACAAAGTGGTTAGCCTC
>CANOFO010000183.1 GCA_947565305.1 uncultured Lachnospiraceae bacterium
TATTTTATTATTTGCATGGAGGAGAATATGGACAAAGCAAATGTTTATTTCACATCATTTAAAGCAACAGGGCAGGAGAACCTGCTGCAGAAACTGCACCGCCTGATGAAGACAGCCGGATTTGAAAATATTGATTTTCAGGAGAAATATGCGGCAATCAAGATTCATTTTGGCGAGTATGGGAATCTTGCATTCCTGCGCCCGAACTATGCGAGGGTGGTTGCGGATTATGTGAAGGAGTTGGGCGGAAAGCCTTTTTTGACAGACTGCAATACGCTGTATGTTGGTAGCAGGAAAAATGCGCTCGACCATTTGGAGACAGCATATGTGAATGGATTTTCTCCCTATCAGACTGGCTGCCATGTGATTATTGGCGATGGGCTCAAGGGAACGGACGAGGCAATTGTGCCGATTGACGGAGAATATGTGAAAGAAGCGAAGATTGGCCAGGCAATTATGGATGCCGATATTCTCATTTCGCTGACGCATTTCAAGGGACATGAGATGGCAGGATTTGGTGGCGCATTAAAGAATCTTGGCATGGGCTGCGGCTCCAGGGCGGGTAAGATGGAGCAGCATTGTGATGGCAAGCCCAGCGTAAACCAGGCTGCCTGTGTAGGCTGCGGCGCCTGCCAGAAGATTTGCGCCCATGCTGCGCCGGAGATTGCAGATGGAAAGGCTGTTATCAACCATGACAAATGTGTGGGCTGCGGAAGATGCCTTGCCGTCTGCCCCAAGGATGCGATTGCAGCGGATTTTCACGATTCTATAGCAGTGCTGAACTGCAAGATTGCGGAATACAGCTATGCCGTGTGCAAGGAGCGTCCTTGTTTCCACATTTCCCTGATTTGTGATGTCTCGCCAAACTGTGACTGCCATGCGGAGAATGACATTCCAATTATTCCGGATGTGGGTATGCTTGCCTCCTTTGACCCGGTTGCTTTGGACCAGGCATGTGCTGATTTGTGCAATCAGATGCCGCCGATTGCGCACAGCGTATTAGATGAAAATATCAAAGAACTGCATGAAGACGAGGACCACGACCATTTCCATATGACACATCCCGATACGGAGTGGAAAAGCTGCATTGCCCATGCGGTGAAAATCGGGCTGGGGACGAATGCGTATGAGCTGATTCGCATTTAAAACATGTCGAAATGGGAATATCTCTGGCTTGGGGTTGTGTATAGTTACATATGTAAATAAAATATTAAATCCAAGGAGGAAAAGTTATGAGCAAAAGGAGATTGCGAAATGTTTTTCAGGCAGCAGTAGCGGTGATTTTGAGCATATCGTTACTGGTTCCGGCAGTTCCTGCATGGGCTGCAGGGGAAGAGAATGTGCAGTACGATTCTATTGATGGGCTTTCGGGCGAAATTTTGTATGACACGAGCGGCAGCCGCGTGATGGCCTGCGGCGGTGAGGTCCATCAGTTTACCGAAGAGGGGGTAACGAAATGGTACTGGTTTGGGGTGGATGACCTGGAGAAAGCTGAGGGTGAGCAGAAGGTGGAAGGCATTCATCTCTATAGTTCTTCGGACCTGTATAATTGGGATTACGAGGGCGTTATGTGGGATATTGAGGGCAGCGCGCATCCGAAAGTACTCTATAATGAGGCACAGAAGGAGTATGTGATGTGGGTTTCCGATGCGCAGGGGAAAGTGAGCATCGCAACCAGCAGCAGTATCAAGGGACCGTTTGCGCCTGTCGGTGAGGCGGGGGCTGATGGCATCGAAGGATTCTTCAATCTTTACGAGGAGAAGTCAGGTACCGCTTATGTGATATATTCTGATTATCGTGCTGGCGGATTTTATATAGCGCAGCTGTCGAGTGACTATAAAAGCATCGCAGGGCAGGCGCAGCCGCTGCAGTTTGAGGGGAATTCTCTTTTAAATGCTGAGGGCGGCATATTTAAGAGGGACAATAAGTATTACATTGTCAATGCGGGCATGAGCCAATATGCAGTGGCAGATTCCCTGATGGGAACATGGAAAGTGAATACGCTGCAGATGTGGGATGGTACAGCTTATAAGGATATTGTTGACAAGAACCAGACCAGCAGCGTGTTCCGTGTAAAGACGGAAACGGCAGAGGAATATGTCTGCATAGGCGACAGCGTAGGCTCAGACTCAGGAGAAGTCAGATACATCTGGCTGCCGCTTATGTTCTCAGAAAACGGTACGGTTGCCCTGAGGGAACTGAGTGACTGGAAGCTGGATAATATTGTGCCGGATGAGCCAGCCGGTCCGGAAGAGCCGAAGGTATACGATTCCATTCCCGGTCTTGCCGATGAGCTGCTGTATGACACGGAAGGGCGGAAAATAAATGCCTGTGGAGGCGAGGTCCATCAGTTTACGGAGGATGGGGTGACAAAATGGTACTGGTTTGGGGAGGATGTGCCTGAAGTTTATAACAACAGCACGGTGCATAATCTTCATCTGTACAGTTCTACGGATTTATATAACTGGACGCGTGAGGAAGATATCTTTAAGGGAATGTCATCGAAAGCGCAGTTTGAGACGGATGAGTATTTTAAAAATCTGTATGGAGATTTGAGCGACAGTGAAAAGGATACGGTGTTTGAATGCTTAAAGGATTGCCCCACGGCACATCCGAAAGTGCTCTATCATAAGGATAGCCGTAAATATGTGATGTGGGTTCCGGCTTCAAATGGCAAACAGTGTATCGCGACCAGCGACAGCATCAAAGGACCATTTAAGTTTATCAAATATTGTGAAGATGTGTCCGGTTTTGGCATGATGTATCAGGAAAGCGACGGCACAGCCTATGGAATCTATCAGGGCGCAAGCGGCCTGTCCATGGTGAAATTGGCGGATGATTACATGGATATTGCGGGTTCGGCACAGCCCCTCAATTACAATGGAGACACACCGCTAAGCAGCCCTGAGGGAGCGATGTTTAAGCGGGATGGCAAGTATTATATCGTCAGTACCGGCACGAGGCAGTATGCGGTAGCCAATTCCCTGAGAGGCGCATGGACAGTACATTCGTTCCGGTTTTGCAATGACGAAGGGCAGGTTTCAGAGATAGTGGATGGCAGCCTCAACCCGACCAGCTGTATCCTGCAGGTGAATACGGAGAGCGGCATTATTTATATCAATATTTCTGACAAATGGGATCGGGATACGTTGGACCAGACCTGGTACGTCTGGCTGCCGATTGCATTCTTAGATGACGGTACGGTTGCCTTGAGGGAATGGAGCAACTGGAAGCTGGATGATGTTGTGCCGGAAGAGCCGGTCACCCCTCCGGAACCTCAGGAGTATGATTCCATTGATGGGCTGTCCGGTGAGATTTTATATGATACGGATGGCGAGCGGGTATATGCCTGTGGCGGAGAAGTCCATCAGTTTACTGAGAATGGGGAGACGAAATGGTACTGGTTTGGCGTTGACGACTTAGAACTGGATGGGCAGGAAAATCATCCGGGCATCCATCTGTACAGTTCCACGGATTTGTATAACTGGAAGCATGAAGGTACGATGGATGGTTTTGGCGCAGGTTACCGTTTTGCGCATCCGAAAGTGCTCTATAATGAAGCGCAGAAGAACTATGTGATGTGGGTTTCAACCGACAATGAGACCTTGGTCGGTACGAGCAGGAGCATCAAGGGTCCGTTTACTGCAGTGGGAACCGCAAAGGAAACTGCCGGGGCGGCAAGCAGTTTGTCAGGATTTATCAATCTGTATCAGGCCAGCGATGGCAAAGCCTATATCTTATATACTGATGGAGGAGCCATGGGGCCAGGCACAGGCCAAATTTATATAGCAGAATTATCAGCGGATTACACAAGGATTGAGGGTACACCGCAGGCTCTCCCATTTACGGATGGTAATGTAACACAGAGACACCAGCAGAAAGCGGCGTAACAGCGGCAAACTGCTTTGTACATAAAATTGAATAGCGTATATGCCAAAGGACATTTCATCTTTTATTTAGGTGGATGTCCTTTTTTTGTATCCATTTTCAGGAGAAAGGAGATTCACATGGAATTAAACGAAATGGAAAAACGGCTGCTGTTTCAGGTTGAGGGTGACTATCAATCCAAAGTCCTGAACGAGCTTTACATGACTG
>CANOFO010000184.1 GCA_947565305.1 uncultured Lachnospiraceae bacterium
AATCACTGGTTTTCAAGACCAGCTCCTTAAACCACTCGGACACCTCTCCTTAGCAATCAATTTCTTAATATCAAGCCTCAAACAGATTATCCTGTCCTCAACAGCACTTTTGTAATTTTAGCAAATCAATTCTGATATGTCAATAGTTTTTTGTACTTTTTTGTAAAAAATATATTTCGTAAAGTTACTTGCTTTTTTCCTTTAAAAATACCCGCGCAATTTCCAAATCTTCCGGGGTAGTAATTTTAATGTTCTTGTAAGAGCCTTCCACGAGACGCACCTGTTTATTCATAACAGTTTCCAGCACCATCGCATCGTCTGTCACAGAAACATGATTTCCATTCTGCTCGGATTTCAATAATTCCTGATACGCCTGTAAAATAAGCGGAAACGCAAATACCTGTGGCGTCTGAACCTGCCAAACAAGACTGCGCTTAGGTGTATCTATGGCAAAGCGGTGTTCGTCAGCAATTTTTATTGTGTCTTTTACTGGCATTCCTGCCACACATGACTGCCCTTGTTCTACCGCCTGGGCACAGCGCGCAATAATTTCCTGGTCCACGAAAGGGCGGGCTCCATCATGTATCATTACATAATCCGGCTGCTTGGGCAATTGCGCCAGTTCTTGCAAACCATAGCAGACCGAATGGTAACGTTCCTTTCCTCCTGGAATAATAGCCGCTACTTTTGTAAAATCATATTTTTCCACAATTTCACTGCGGCAGTATGATAAATCTTCTTCGCCGCAGACTAGAATTATTTCTTCTACCATGCTCTGCTGGAACGCCCGCAGCGAATAGCAGAGTATGGGCTGTTCTTCCAACATCAGATACTGTTTGGGCACTTGGGAATTCATTCGCGTCCCTTTTCCTGCGGAGAGCACAACTGCTGCATATTTTTTCCCCATAATCACCGTTCTCCCAATTTCAGGTTGGGAACTGCATTCAAATCCCAACCGTCACACCTGCCAGCTAGATACTCATAATAAGCTGCCGTGCCAATCATCGCCGCATTGTCTGTACACAGAATCGGCGCAGGATGATAAAATTGCACGTTTCTCTTTTCACATGCTTCCCGCATCCCCTCACGCAGGACACTGTTGGAAGCAACTCCGCCGGCTATCGCAAATTTATTGACCTGATATTCCTCCACTGCCATCATTGCATGTTCTATCAGCACATCTGTGACTGCTTTCTGGAAAGATGCTGCGATATCCGCCTGTACAATGGGGATATTTTTCATGTTGCAGCCATTGATATAATTCAGCACTGCCGACTTCACGCCGCTGAAACTGAAATCATATGCATTTTCTGCAACTTTCGCCCTGGGAAATGCAATCGCCTCGGCATTGCCTTCCCGGGAAACTTTCTCTATCTTAGGTCCGCCTGGATAGCCAAGCCCAATTGCGCGCGCCACTTTGTCAAAAGCCTCGCCCGCCGCATCATCTCTGGTTCTTCCTAAAATCTCATATTTCCCATAATCCGCCACTTTTACCAGATGCGTGTGTCCGCCAGATACCACCAGACATAAGAACGGCGGCTCCAACTCTTTGTTTTCTATATAATTGGCGTTGATATGCCCTTCAATATGATGTACGCCAATCAACGGCTTCCCCGCAGCATAGGCAATCGCTTTTGCTTCTGCCACGCCCACCAGAAGCGCGCCTACCAGCCCCGGTCCATAGGTAACGGCAATGGCATCCACTTCTGCCAGGGTCACCTCAGCCCTCGAAAGCGCCTCCTCTATCACCTGATTGATTTTTTCTATATGCTTTCTGGAGGCAATTTCCGGCACGACGCCCCCATACAGCGTATGCAGTGCAATCTGGGAAGAAATTACATTTGAAAGCACTTCCCTTCCATTTCGCACTACCGCTGCTGCAGTCTCATCACAGGAACTCTCGATTGCCAGAATAACTACATCCTTCCCGCTGCTTTCCATGACTTCATTCCTTTCTGCCGCAAACATACTCATATGTAACCTGAAACCATTCCAGATTTCTTACTCAAGTTATTGGTAAAATCCCAAAATCCGCCATTTATTGCCATCATCACGGCGCAGGATATACGTCTGGCTGGAACGCTCGCTTTTCGTCTTGCCTTTGTTTTTGATTTTGAGGTAGTATACCACATCCACGTAAGCACATTCCCTGCCTTTGACTTTCCTGTATTCAATCTCATTGCTCTCCTCAAGGGCAACATTGGAAATCGTCTTCCCTTCCTTGGCAAAAACGGAAATGTCTTCCTCCACTGCCTGCAGATATGATTCTTGAGGATTTTTCTGTCTCAATTCTTCATCCATCAAAATCCTGGCCTGCTCCGTTATCTGCCCTAACTGTTCGTCCGTATATCCCCCATCATAATAACACTTTAAAATCCGGTTATAAAACTTAACCACTTCGCGCGCTGTCTTAGGATAAGAATTCTCCAAATCTTTTGAGATAATCAATTCCGCTTCCGTCAAGGTATCTTCCTTGCCGCCCATTTTCTGTGTAAGGTAAAAGAAATATCCCACACACAGACAGGCACAGAATATCACAATAAGAATTGACTTTAAACCATTTTTTTTCACGGAAATCCCTCCCTTGTATAATAAAGTATCGGCACGCGTCGCACAGCGACACCTGCCATATCGTCGGAAGGCATTCCTAAAATGCTTCGCATTTGCCTTCCTCCTCAAAATCCAGCTCTACCGTTTTGCCATCCTTACCCAGTTTCGCGTTGGCATAAATTTTACGCACCGCATCCATATAATCCTCCGCACGTACAAGCGATGGGCTGAAATGCGTGAGCCACATCTCGGACACTTGGGCAGCGCTGGCTATCTTTGCCGCTTCATAGAACGTCATATGCTTATATCGCCTTGCCTTAACTTCCTTTTCCGGTTCCGCATACATTCCCTCTATAATCAGTAAATCGGCATTTTGGGCATTTTCCGTAATAGCAGGCACTGGTCTTGTGTCCGTACAATACGTCAGTTTGATTCCCTTTCGCGGCGGTCCTAACACCATCTCGGGCGTATAGGTCCTGCCATCCACTTCGAGCGTCTCGCCTTTTTGCAGCTTGTTCCAACAGTTCACCGGGATTCCCAATGCTTTCGCCTGTTCGACCTGAAACTGTCCAATTCTCGGTATTTCCAGCGTATACCCATAACAGGCAACGTTATGGTTTACTTTAAATGCAGTGATATGGTAGCCATTGGCCTGCAAATGCTCCACCGGCTGTGTAAGCTCCACATAACGGATGTCAAAGGGAAGTTCCGGCGCTATTACCCTCAGCGCGCTCACCACACGTTCCAATCCCCGGGGACCTATCATGGTTACAGGTTCTGTCCGCTCTGCATTTCCCATAGTAAGCAGCAGCCCCGGAAGGCCGCTGATGTGGTCTGCATGGTAATGCGTAAAACAAATCGTATCTATGGGTTTCGTGCTCCATCCCTTTTCCTTGACGGCAATCTGAGTTCCCTCACCACAGTCAATCAAAAGACTGCTGCCATTATACCGGGTCATCAGGGAAGTCAGCCAGCGGTAAGGAAGCGGCATCATCCCGGCGGTTCCTAATAAGCATACATCTAACATAACTAATCCTTTCAGACGAATTCCGTAACCTCCTGGGAAGCTACCGGAATCTGCAAACTCTTTATCCATGCATCGTAGCAATCCTCACAAAGGTCAAATTCTTGTTTCTGCCCATCCTTGTTGGAAAAATACCCCCACTCTTTCTCCACATGCAGATAATCTGCCATTGGAATGGCATTCCTTTCTGCTATTACTTTTCTGCAGCAGTTGCAGATAATCTTTTCTTCGGTCTTCATATGGTTATCCTCCCTTTTGTACAGCTTTTCCCAATTTGATTATAACCTGAAAGCCGCCCTGTTTTAAGTGGGAATTGTAACCAGCCCTATGTTTCTAGGGGCTGTCGGTTGCTGTTCACTGACAACTGGATTCTGTATGCCAAAAGAAACCTGCTGCTATTGCAGCAGAGTCACATTTTGTGACAGGTACTTTTGGCAAAGTTATCAAATCTGTGAACAGTAACGACTGTCGAATTATGCTTATAAATTATTTTCAAGCGACAGT
>CANOFO010000185.1 GCA_947565305.1 uncultured Lachnospiraceae bacterium
GGAAAGCGCCGGGGTATATGCCTGCATGATGAACTGCACAATGGTAACAAGGGATGCTACCACCACAATATAAGCCGGCATACGCACTCCGTTTGGGATCACTTTACGGAACATGGAAATCAGCAGGTTGGACATTACCAGCACTACCGTGGTGGAAAGGCCCATGCCAATCCCGTTTATTGCAGAAGATGTTACCGCCAACGTGGGGCACATGCCCAGCATCAGCACAAAGGTAGGGTTTTCCTTAATAATACCGTTATATAAACGTTCTACATATTTATTCATACTTAGTTACCTCCCTGCAAAGCACTTCTGAAATATTCCAGACATGCATTGACACCATTCGTGACTGCCCTGGAAGAAATAGTTGCTCCCGTGACTGCCTGAATCTCATTCTCTGCTGTCGGAGCAGATTTTACCACTGTATAGGTCTCCTCCGACTTTCCTTCAAACTGGGAATAAAACGGTTCTTCCTGCACCAGTACGCCAAGACCTGGCGTCTCGCTGATAGCTGTGATGGAATACCCATTCAAAACGCCTTCATTCGTGATGCCGACAGAGAATGAAATGTCTGCCTGGCTTCCCTCATGGGAAGTAACGTTGATGACATAGCCCAGCACATTGCCTGAGCCATCGACTGCTTTATTCACCGCTGTAATCTCATCATTAGGGAACTCACTTGCGGCAATAATTTCTGCTGCCGCTGCCGCATCAAACTCCGTATCCTCCTCAAAAGACGCTGCATCCGCAAACACAACCTTGTAGGCTTCATCCAATGCTGCTTTCTCTGCCGCCGCAATGGGTTCTTTGGTAATCTCATAGACAGCGCCAAGCAAAAATCCCAGTACCAAGGTAAAGGCGGTTAAAATCAACGCGTCATGTACAATCTTCTTATTCATGCCTGACCTCCTTTTTCTGTCCAAATGCCCTTGGAATCGTAAATTTCTCAATAATCGGCACTAAAAGGTTCCCTAAAATGATGGCAAAGGAAACACCTTCTGCGTTAGCGCCAAAGAGACGGAATAATCCCGTAAGGATTCCAAGAAGAACGCCAAATACAATCTTGCCCATCGGGGTAATCGGCGAGGTCACATAATCTGTCGCCATAAAAAATGCCCCCAGCATCAGACCGCCGCCGCAAAGCTGTGCAGTCAGATAATTTCCATCAAATCCATGTCCGCCGAATAACAGGATGAACACGGCAAAAGAAATGATATAGCTGGCCGGAATCCTTAAATCAATCACGCCGAGCAGAATCAGGATAATTGCACCAATCAAAATGGCAACCACACTGGTCTCACCGATGGTTCCGGCTGTAGTTCCCAGAAACATTTTCATGGTATCTACGGTCTCGCCGTTCTTTAAAAGCGCTAAGGGTGTTGCTCCGGTCACACCGTCATAAGTAAAACTGGTCATTGTACCTGCAAATGACACTAGCAGGAAACACCTTGCTCCCAAAGCCGGATTCATGAAATTCTGACCCAGACCGCCAAACAGCATTTTAACAATAACAATTGCAAATACGCTGCCCAAAACAGCCTGCCAGATTGGCAAAGTATGCGGCAGATTCAATGCCAGCAAAAGGCCAGTCACCACAGCACTGAAATCATTGATCGTGCTCTTTTTATGTATCAGCTTCTCAAAAACCCATTCCGAAGCCACACAGACTGCCACACAGACTAAAACCAGCACCAGCGCGCGTACTCCAAAATTGATAACGCCAAAAACAGTTGCCGGCAGTAACGCGATGATTACATAAAGCATGATTCTGGCGGATGTATCTTTGTCACGGACGTGCGATGATGATGATACATTATATAAATCACTCACAATAAGACACCTCTTTCTCTCTTTATTCCCGCGGACAGCTGTTCAAAACAGCTTCTGCCCGCTATGGGGTATTTAAATTGCTTTCCGTTTATTTTTTCTTCCTTCTCTCTGCAAGAATCTGCTTTTTCATCGTTCTGATTGACTGTGCCAGAGGTATTTTTGCCGGACAGATATAACTGCAGCTTCCGCATTCTATGCACTCCATGCCATTCCACTTCTCGAACGCTTCCATATCTCCATGGTTCGCCATCTTCGCCAGCCTGGTAGGGATAATCTGTTCCGGACAGGCAGACACGCAGCGTCCGCAGTTAATACAGGCAGTCGTCTCGCTTGCTGCAACGTCATCTTTGGCAAGGCAGAGCAGGGAAGAGGATGTCTTCGTAGTCGGGATGTCCAGACCGAACATCGAAAATCCCATCATCGGACCACCAGAGATAACTTTCTCCGGCTGAACCTTAAAACCACCCGCTTCTTCCAGTACCTCTGCGTAGCTCATGCCAAGACAGATATTAAAGTTCCCAGGCTCTGCAACCGCATCGCCTGTGACAGTAAAGATACGGTTCATCACCGGCTTGCCCAGCTTAACTGCATTATAGATGGAAATTAAGGTCTCTACGTTATCCACAATACAGCCCGCATCCGCCGGAAGCATGGTAGAATTAATTTCTCGCTTTGTAGTAGCATATATCAGCTGACGCTCACCGCCTTGCGGATATTTGGTCTTCAGCGGACAGACCTCCATGCGCGGCTCATCTTTGGTGAGTTCCTGCATTTTCTGAATACAGTCCGGCTTATTGTCCTCAATGCCGAACAAGCCCTTGGCATTGTCAAACAGCTGCAGGACAATCCGCATACCTTCTATTAACTCCTGCGGATTCTCCAGCATACGCCGGTAGTCTGCCGTAAGATACGGCTCACACTCTGCGCAATTGGCAATTATGTACTCTATCTTCTCCGGTTCTTTCGGCGATAACTTTACATGTGTTGGGAAACCTGCGCCTCCCATACCTACAACGCCTGCCTCTTTCACCTTGTTGATAATGTCTTCCTTGGAAAGAGCTTTCACATCGCTGACCGGTGAAAATTCCACTTCTTTCATCTCTCCATCATTCTCAATAATAATGGAATTCACCATATCTCCAACTGCACCCCTGCGCGGTTGGATTGCTTTCACTGTACCGGATACGGAAGAATAGATTGGTGCAGATACGAAACCGCCCGCCTCTGCAATTTTCTGCCCCCTCAGCACGGTATCGCCCACAGCGACAACCGGACTTGCCGGCGCCCCGATATGCTGGGAGACAGGAAATACCAGTTCACTCTTGGGTAAAATCTCACGTATCGGCTTGTCTTTGGAGAATTCTTTTCCGTCGTGCGGATGAACGCCGCCCTTAAATGTCATGAAACCCATTTCTCGTGCCCCACTTTCTTTTAAATTTTATATAGTAAAGTATACCATATTCTCTATCTATTTCTACATATTTTTTTATTTTTTCGACAAAGTTTTCATGATTGTCAAAAGATTTTGCCAATCTATCCTGGCGTTTTCCACATTATTTCTGTGCTTCATACGCTGCCCGGCAGGCTTTTGCCAGCTGGTCCCCACAGGAAGTCTGTTTGACCCCACATTGAAGCCCGGACAGTTTTTCCTCAATTTGCTCTACTGTCCATCCGTCCACAAGTCGCGGTATCGCTTTCAGGTTGCCGTTGCAGCCTCCCGTAAAAGAGACATTCGTTACAACATTCCCTTCAATATTTAATTTAATCTGACTTGAACAAGTACCCTTTGTCTTATAAGTATATTCCATAATCTTCCTACCTTTCCTAAAATATAAATTATCAAACCAACAATACCAGAATACCATACTTTTATTCCGTGGTAAAGTTACAATTCCTGACATGTTTCGTCAAACTTGCTATAAGAATGTTTGCGTCAATTTCCATTTTTCAATAATGCAATCATCTTATCATAATTTTGCGGCTGATGTGGAAATACGCAATCGGAACAGTCCTTAATCTGTTCTCCATCCTTTTCTAAATATCTTGGATTTCCCGGACAATCCTGCTTCTGATACATCGGGCAATAACAGAACAGACAGTTAAAATGCGTAAGCCCCTTATGGCATGGGAAATACTGGCATTCCTTATTTTCAAAAAAACGGTATGAATGCTATGCTCGTATCCTTCTTCCAGCTTTTGGGAAACAAAT
>CANOFO010000186.1 GCA_947565305.1 uncultured Lachnospiraceae bacterium
AGGGGGAGGGAAGCGAAGAGACATGTTTTTGAAGAAGGAGAAGAAAATCTGGAAGCAAAAAAAGAATGGATTAATGAATTAAATGTATTTCCGGTGCCGGACGGCGATACAGGAACCAACATGACCATGACAATTATGTCAGCGGCAGCAGAGGTGAGTAACCTTGGCGCAGAGCCGGCTATGGCAGACCTTGCAAAGGCAATTTCTTCTGGTTCCTTAAGAGGCGCAAGGGGAAATTCAGGAGTTATTCTGTCCCAACTGTTCCGTGGTTTCACCAGGGAAATTGGCAAATATAATGAGTTGGATACCATTGTATTAAGCGATGCATTCCAAAAAGCTGTAGAAACTGCCTACAAGGCCGTCATGAAACCCAAAGAGGGAACCATCCTTACCGTTGCAAAAGGCGCAGCGGACAAGGCAATGGAGATGATTGGCGAGACAGAAGATTTGGCTGTGTTCTTAGATGAAGTCATCAAACATGCAGAGTATGTGCTGAGCAAGACCCCGGAGATGCTTCCGGTGTTAAAGCAGGCAGGGGTTGTTGACTCCGGCGGACAGGGGTTAGTGACTGTCCTAAGAGGCGCCTATGATGCCCTGATGGGAAAAGAGATTGATTATACGATTGAAGCTACTGCTTCTGTAGGCGATACTGTAAAGATTTCGCAGCAGACAGAGCAGGATATTAAATTTGGGTATTGTACAGAATTTATCATTGTATTGAATCAGCCGTTGACCGAAAATGAAGAGTTTGAATTCAAAGCGTTTTTAGATTCTATTGGTGATTCTATTGTGGTGGTTGCAGACGATGAGATTACAAAAGTCCATGTACATACCAATGATCCTGGACTTGCCATTCAGCGTGCACTGACTTTTGGTTCGCTGAGTAAAATTAAAATCGATAACATGCGTGAGGAACATCAGGAAAAGCTTATCAAGAATGCACAGAAAGTAGCTGCCGAACAGAAAGCGGAAAATGATAAGCGCCGTTCCATGCAGGACAGTAAGGCGGAGAAAGAACAGAAACCGAAAAAGGACATGGGGTTTGTCTCTGTCTCCATCGGCGAGGGTCTCAACGAAATTTTTAAGGGACTGGGCGCTGACTATATTATTGCCGGAGGGCAGACGATGAATCCCAGCACGGAAGATGTGCTGAATGCCATTGAAGAAGTAAATGCGGATAACATTTTCATCCTTCCGAATAATAAGAATATCATTTTGGCAGCTAATCAGGCAGCCTCCCTGATTGAAGAGAAAAATGTTTTCGTCATCCCGACCAAGACCGTGCCGCAGGGAATTACGGCGCTGATTAACTTTATGCCCGACTGCACGGCAGAAGAGAATGCACAGCGCATGACAGAAGAACTTTCCAATGTCATGAGCGGGCAGGTAACCTATGCGGTGCGTGATACCTTGATAGATGATAAATCCATCAAACAGGGAGATTACATGGGCATTGGTGACAGCGGTATCCTCTCTGTAGGAAAAGATATGGAAGCAGTCACCAAGGAGATGGTGGCAGAGATGGCGGACGACGATTCTGCGATTATCAGCGTTTACTATGGAGAAGAAGTTGAGGAAGCCGCAGCGCAGAAATTAGGCGCAGAACTGGAGGAACAGTATCCTGACTGTGAAGTGGAGGTACATTTTGGTGGTCAGCCGATTTATTACTATGTTATCTCCGTAGAATAAAGGAGTAGTCCCATGGAGCGAACATCCAGTATTGGAACATTAAAAGGGATTGGCGCAAAAACGGAACAATTATTCCATAATCTGGGAGTATACACCATCGGTGATATACTCCTTCATTATCCCAAAGATTATGAAAAGCTGCCCACGATTACACCCCTTGCAGAACTGCCATCGCTTTTTGACGACCAGATACCTGCTCAGGAAGCGGCGGTGGAAACAGCAGAAGATTACAACAGCAGAGAACGGCGACCGGCGGAGGTTACGGCGGCAGTTGCAGCAAGAATTGATAAAACGCCATTTGTACGCGCCACAAGAAATATGCAGGTGACAACCCTGTCATTGCTTGAGGGGAGTGTTAAGGCAGAACTGATTTGGTTCCGTATGCCTTATTTGAGGAATACCCTCAAAGTGGGGGGATGGTTTGTATTCCTGGGAAAAGTGACGCGCAAGGGCAAAATCCTCCATATGGAACAGCCACAGATATATAGCCCGGAGAAATATCAGTCCATGCTGGACTACCTGTGGCCGAGCTATCCCTTGACCGCCGGGCTCAAAAAAAATAAGCTTTCACAGACAATCCGCCAGGCATTGGAAGAATTGGACCTGTCTGTGGATTACCTTCCCGAGGAAATCAGGGCAAAGCATGGACTTGCAGAATACAATTATGCCATTGAAAACATTCATTTTCCAGAAAATGAGACTGCCTTGGCACAGGCAAGGAAACGGTTGATTTTTGATGAATTCTTCCAATTTATCTTAGCTGCCGGAATGCAAAAGGAGCAGATGGAAGAGGTGTGGAACACGTTTACGTTCCTGCCGCTGGAAGGCGAAACGTTATGGGCAGACGAGGTGATGGAGCAATTGCCCTATCATCTGACCAATGCGCAGCAGCGGACGCTTGCAGAAATTCGCCAGGATTTACGGGGGAAAAAAGTCATGCAGCGCCTGGTACAGGGCGATGTGGGGTCTGGCAAGACAATTATTGCCTTTCTTGCCATGCTGGATGCAGCGCAGGCAGGTTATCAGTCTGCATTGATGGCTCCGACAGAAGTGCTTGCCATGCAGCATTATCAGACTTTTACGGAAATGTGCGAATCTTTCGGGCTGCGGATACCGGTTATTCTTCTGACGGGCTCATTAACGGCAAAAGAGAAGCGCCGAGCCTATGAGCGGATGCAGCTTTATCCCAATGCTATGGTAGTTGGCACCCATGCCCTTATCCAGGAACGCGCCATATATGATAACCTGGCGCTTGTCATTACTGATGAACAGCATCGGTTTGGCGTCAAACAGCGGGAATCGTTATTTCTCAAAGGCGGACAGCCGCATGTACTGGTAATGAGCGCAACGCCGATTCCGCGGACGCTTGCCATCATCTTATATGGAGATTTGGATATTTCTGTGATTGATGAGGTTCCTGCAAGACGGCTGCCCATCAAAAGCTGCGTGGTGGGAAAGAAGTCACGGAATGCCTCTTATGAATTCCTGCGAAAAGAGATAGCTAAGGGACATCAGGCATATATTATCTGTCCCCTGGTGGAGGAGAGCGAGGGGCTGGAAGCGGAAAATGTCACAGAATATGCAGAAAAACTGAAACAGCAGCTGCCGGCAGATATCGTTATCGAGTGTTTACACGGTAAGATGAAATCAGGCAGGAAGAACCTGATTATGGAACAGTTTGCCAATAATGAAATCCAGGTGCTGGTTTCCACCACAGTTATCGAGGTGGGGGTCAATGTGCCCAATGCCACAGTTATGATGATAGAAGATGCACAGCGTTTTGGTCTTGCCCAGCTCCATCAGCTCAGGGGAAGGGTGGGAAGAGGAAGTGAGCAATCCTACTGCATTATGGTCAACACCACAGACAGCGATAAGGCAAAAAAACGCCTGGAAATTTTAAATAAATCAAATGATGGCTTTTTTATCGCAGGAGAAGATTTAAAACTGCGGGGACCGGGCGATTTCTTCGGCATCCGCCAGAGCGGTCTGTTGGAATTCCGTTTGGGGGATATTTACCAAAATTCAGACTTGCTCAAACAGGCTTCCGAGGAGGCAAAGTTATTGCTGCAGGAAGACCGCAAGCTGGAATTGCCGGAACATACAAAAATCCGCGCAGAACTTGGCTATTATCTCGACAGGCAGTCAGAAATCGTAAATCTTTAGTTAACATTGACAAAAGGGAGATGCCATCTAAGACATCTCCCTTCATTAGGCGGGTCCGCCCAATTTACTGCAGTCTGTGCTTACTTGCCTGCCATCTGCCGCTCCTGGGCTTCGATCATTTTCTTCACCATATAGCCACCTACAGAACCATTCTGTCTGGAGGTTA
>CANOFO010000187.1 GCA_947565305.1 uncultured Lachnospiraceae bacterium
TGCCAAAGGCAGCAAGACCTTTTGGTACTAAAATATCGGATATTATAGAAAATGGAAAAACTGATAGTAAAGGCTGAACTGTTACGTGCAGCCTCGAAAATTTTAGAAAATCATTGAATTTTCCCAGGAAGTATATTAAAATAAGAACGTTACAGAAATTTATAGAAAGATAACTTAGACGGAGGTTCGGATATGTACCCAATCGTAAAGAAGAAAAAGCTGGCAGATAAGATTTTTCTTATGGATGTCAAAGCGCCGCGTGTGGCAAAGTCCTGTCTGCCGGGACAATTTGTAATCGTGAAAATGGATGAGGAGGGCGAGCGCATACCGCTTACCATCTGTGACTATGACCGGGAAGCAGGAACTATCACTATTGTATTTCAGACTGTGGGGGCATCCACACAGAGGATGGAGAGTCTGCAGGAGGGCGATGCTTTTCAGGATTTTGTAGGACCTCTCGGCTGTGCTTCTGAGCTGACGGAGCAGCCAATTGATGAATTAAAGAAGAAAAAGATTGTATTTATCGCAGGAGGCGTGGGAACAGCGCCGGTATATCCTCAGGTAAAATGGCTTCATGAAAACGGTGTGGACTGTGATGTAATCATGGGCTCAAAGACCAAGGACCTGCTGATTTTAGTAGATGAGATGGAGAAGGTGGCTGCGAACCTTTATGTGACTACTGATGACGGAAGCTACGGTTTCCATGGAATGGGTACGAACCAGTTGGAAGAACTGGTGAATGCCGGCAATACATATGACCAGTGTATCGCTATCGGACCGATGATTATGATGAAATTTGTCTGTCTGCTGACCAAAAAGCTGGAGATTCCCACAATTGTATCTTTGAATCCAATTATGGTGGATGGCACGGGCATGTGCGGCGCGTGTCGTGTGACCGTGGGTGACAAGGTCAGATTTGCCTGTGTAGACGGACCGGAGTTTGACGGACACCTGGTAGATTTTGACCAGGCGATGAAGCGTCAGCAGATGTATAAGACGGAAGAAGGAAGAAGTATGCTCAAGCTTCAGGAGGGTGATACCCACCATGGAGGATGCGGACATTGCGGAGGTGACAAATAATGGATGTATTGAAGAAAGTACCGGTAAGAGAACAGGAACCCAAGGTGCGCGCGGCAAATTTTGAGGAAGTGTGCCTTGGCTACAATAAAGAAGAGGCTATGGAGGAGGCAGAGCGCTGTCTGAACTGTAAAAATGCACAGTGTGTCAAGGGCTGTCCCGTATCCATTGATATTCCAGGATTCATATCCAAGATTAAAGAGGGGAATTTTGAGGAATCGTATCAGGTAATCAGCAAAGCCAGCGCCCTGCCGGCAGTCTGTGGGCGTGTATGTCCTCAGGAAAGCCAGTGTGAAGGGAAATGTATCCGCGGCATCAAGGGTGAGCCGGTATCCATCGGCAAGCTGGAACGTTTTGCTGCTGACTGGGCAAGGGAGAATGACATCAAGCCGCAGCCGGCGACAGAGAAAAAGAACCACAAGGTGGCAGTGATTGGCTCCGGTCCCGCGGGCCTTACCTGTGCCGGGGATTTGGCGAAGATGGGCTATGATGTGACTATCTTTGAGGCGCTCCATGAGCCGGGCGGGGTACTGATTTATGGAATCCCCGAGTTCCGTCTGCCCAAGAGCGCAGTTGTGGCAAAAGAGATTGAAAATGTGAAGTCATTAGGCGTTAAGATTGAGACGAATGTGGTAATCGGTAAGGCAGGAACGATTGATGAACTGATGGAAGAAGAGGGATTTGAGGCTGTATTTATCGGCTCTGGCGCTGGACTTCCGAAGTTTATGGGAATTCCTGGCGAGCAGGCCAACGGCGTATTTTCCGCCAATGAGTTCCTGACCAGGAACAACTTAATGAAAGCGTTTAAGGAAGAGTACGATACACCGATTATGAAGGGCAAGAAAGTTGCCGTGGTAGGCGGCGGCAACGTTGCCATGGATGCGGCAAGGACGGCTCTGCGTCTGGGCGCAGAGGTGCACATTGTATATAGAAGAAGTGAGTCAGAACTTCCGGCGAGGGTGGAGGAAGTGCACCATGCCAAGGAAGAAGGAATTATTTTTGACCTGTTGACAAATCCCAAGGAGATTCTCGTGGATGAGAATGGCTGGGTAAAGGGCATGACCTGTATCCGCATGGAACTGGGCGAGCCGGACGATTCCGGCAGGAGAAGACCGGTGGAGGTTCCGGGGTCTGAATTTGATTTGGAACTTGATACGGTCGTCATGTCCCTGGGTACATCGCCCAACCCGCTGATTTCTTCTACCACGAAAGGACTGGATGTAAACCGTTGGCAATGTATTGTAGCTGAGGAAGAAAACGGAGCTACCAGCAAGCCAGGCGTGTTTGCGGGCGGAGATGCAGTGACGGGGGCAGCAACTGTTATCCTTGCCATGGGTGCAGGGAAAGCAGCCGCAAAGGGAATAGATGAATATCTTTCCGGCAAATAGAAGGAGGAAGAGTACAATGAAAGACATAACCATTACAGACAATATCAAATATATTGGGGCAGATGACAGGGATATCGATTTGTTTGAGAGCCAATATGTAGTGCCTAATGGAGTTTCTTACAATTCATATGTGATTTTGGATGATAAAGTAGCGGTCATGGATACTGTTGACGCCAGAAGAGGCGAGGAATGGCTGAAAAATCTGGAGCAGGCGCTGGATGGAAGGGATGTGGATTATCTGGTTGTTTCCCATATGGAGCCGGACCATGCAGCTAATGTCCAGAAGATTGCAGAGAAATACCCCAAAATGATTGTTGTGGGCAACGCCAAGACGTTTCCTATGTTGGAACAATTCTTTGACATTGATTTGTCTGAACGTTCTTTAGTTGTCAAAGAAGGGGAGACTCTGAATCTGGGAAGCCACGAACTGACATTTGTAATGGCTCCCATGGTACACTGGCCGGAAGTTATGGTTTCCTATGAGAGTACCGAGAAGATTCTCTTTTCCGCGGATGGGTTTGGCAAGTTCGGCACTTTAGATACCGAGGAAGACTGGGCATGTGAGGCAAGGCGTTATTATTTCAACATAGTGGGCAAGTATGGCGCGCAGGTGCAGGCATTGCTGAAGAAAGCGGCAGGTCTGGACATTCAGATGATTTGCCCATTGCATGGTCCGATTTTAAAGGAGAATCTGGAATATTATATTGGCAAATACCAGGTATGGAGCAGTTACGAGCCGGAGGATGAGGGAATCCTGGTGGCTTATGCTTCCATCCATGGACATACAGCCGAAGCCGCTAAGAAATTAAAAGAAATCCTGGAAGCCAAGGGCGCAAAAAAAGTGGCAATTACCGATTTGTCCAGAGATGACATGGCAGAAGCCATTGAGGATGCGTTCCGCTATGATAAGATGGTGCTGGCAGCAGCGACCTATGACGGAGGAATTTTCCCCTGCATGGAAGATTTTCTCCATCATTTGAAGAGCAAAACCTACCGTAAGCGTACGGTTGCCCTGATGGAAAATGGTTCCTGGGCTCCGATTGCGGCAAAGAATATGCGGGCGCTCTTAGAACAGATGAAAGACATTACCGTCTGCGACAAGGTGGTAACGATTAAGTCTGCCATGAAAGAAGATACGATTGCGGATATGGAAGCTCTGGCGGACGAACTGATTGCAAAATAAAATTAAGTCGACAAATGGCAGAAGCGGCAGGATTGTTTTGGGAAAGGACAATTCTGCCGCATTTTTTATCTTATAGGAAAGACCTTGTCACGCCAGAGAGAGAAAGCGTCTTTTCTATAAGATAAAAATAAAGATGCGCAGCTCGCGGAGATGAAGTTTATTGCTTCGCAATCCGCTCGCGCGCGAAGAATGCGCATGGCGCATTTTTTTAAAAATTTGAAGACATTTGCAGATAAGTCTCGTTATAATAAACAGACAGATAGAAAACGATTCCCTGACAATGGAAATTATGAATGAAACCGGAGC
>CANOFO010000188.1 GCA_947565305.1 uncultured Lachnospiraceae bacterium
GAGATTTCCGACGGTACGCTTGAATTAAAGAACATAGAAACCCTTGAATTCCGGAACGTGACATTCACCTACCCCAACAGCTCCAACGCCGTGTTAAAGGATGTATCCTTTGCCATCCATAAAAGTGAAAAAATATCCATCGTAGGGCTTAATGGAGCGGGCAAAACAACGATCGTCAAGCTTTTATGCAGGCTATACCAGCCAAACGAAGGGGAGATTCTGGTAAACAACCAGCCAATCAACAGCTACCAGTATTCGTCATACATAGCACAGATATCCACACTGTTTCAGGATTTCCGCCTGTTTGCAGTCAGTGTGGAGGAAAATGTCGCCGATGTGAACGCCAACGGGCAGGATATTCTGGAGATACTCCGGAAAGTAAACCTGAAAGACAAAGTGGAGGCGCTGCCCCAAGGTGCGAAAAGCATTTACTCGAAAGTATATGATGAGGACGGCGTTGAATTCTCAGGCGGGGAGGAACAAAAACTGGCTCTGGCAAGAATGCTGAATCAAAGAAGCAGTTTGAAAATTTTGGACGAACCTACCTCGGCAATGGACCCTTATGCAGAAGCAGAATTCTACCAGACCTTCGATGCATTAGCGGGGGAAAGCATGGTCATCTATATCTCCCACCGGATGTCCTCCTCGGTTCTGGCTGACCGGATTCTCGTGATTGAGAACGGGACAGTCGCAGATTTTGACACCCATGAGAAACTTCTGGCGAAGAAAGGGCGGTATCAGGAACTTTTCAATATTCAGGCGGAACATTACAGTTAGCATTGTATGCTTGACAAAGACATTAAAGTGGGCGCAAAATACAGCATCTATTTTGCGCCTGCTTCCGTGTTTTTCATGCGCACGGACAAAAGAAGCCCTAAAACATGAATTGCAATCCCCAGTATAAACGGCAATTTATTGCCAATCTCATACGCCACCCCGCCTAACAAAGCTCCTATACTGGAAGATACCAGACTCACACTGCCAATCATCCCCCAGAATTTGTCCACCTCTTCGTCCGTAAAATTCACAAACACATAAGAGTTCGCCGCATTATTCAGTATGGAGGCAAGACCTCCAAATATGACAGCGAAAGTAAATATGTAAACATTAGAACTGCAATACATACATGCTATGATAATAAAAATAACAATGTCCAACTGAAACATCCTCTTTTTATTATATTTATCTACAATCATTCCACCTACAATTGCCAGCGCCGACGTTATCACTGTAGATGTAGAAAACAGAAAAAATATACTGTTTTCCTGAATCCCAATGTCCTTTGCCACAAGGGGCACATACTCTGCGCATTCTGCCCCGATTCCCAGAATAAAGGTAACGGCAAGATAAAAAACCAACTCCTTGCTTACGCCTGTATGTTTTCCTTTTTCTTGCTTTTCCGGTGTTTCCTCTTCGTCCCGGTCTTCTGCTTTCTTCCGGACTTTTTTATCAATATAGCTTACGGTAACATATATAACGGCAAAAATACAGAAATAAAATATCCATATTGCATTGGTACTATCGCTGATTCCCTTTATAATGCCTACGATAAACAACCCCAGAAAACACCCTGCGTACAGGAAAACATCCCGGATTCCAAAGACCTTTCCTACATGCTCTTTTCCTGCCTCTTTTCCAAGAAGGGGATTTAAAATAACATTCAATACGCTGGTTGTAATAATTATCATCGAAAGTCCTGCTAATACAATAAATGTAGGAAGGCGGTTCAAAAATATGAGCATAACCGCCATATCCACAAGCAGCCATATTTTCAGGCAATTCATCTTCTTTTTTATTGACCACAGGGAAATCGGAATGATGACAAGCGCACGCATGATTTTCGTGAAGGACAGCAATCCGCCGTATAGCCCCATATTAATATCAAGTTTTTTAAAATATAAAGGGATTACGATATCTATACTATCTGATATCATAAAATATAAGAAAAAAATAGCAAACATAACCGGCACATTTTTACTCATTGATTTGCGGAACAGTTTCCTTTCCATCTCTCATCCTTCTTTCTATTTCTCATTCAAATCTATAATATCCGTTTCCACAATAAAATGTATCTCACAAAAAGTAAACCCTCTATTGTTTATGCGAACATGTACTATAGTTATATTAAATATTTTCAACCGCATACAATGGCAAATTCACCATCCACTCCTGCTCTCTGTAATCGGACATGGAAATTCGCACCGCATATTCCGGCTCAAACTTCTTACAATAGGCTTTTAAACTCTGCGCCCGTAAGTTTTCCTCTGCCTTTACCTCCACGGGTACAATCTTCTTCCCTTTCTGAATCATAAAATCCATCTCATAGGTTGACTTACTGCCCGCATAATAATAAGGCGTATACTTTGCAGACGACACAATCTGCTGCATCACATACTGTTCAGATAACGCGCCCTTAAATTCTGTAAAAATATCGCTTCCTTCCAGAATAGATTCTGCATCCAATTCACTCAAAGCCCCCAGCAGACCTACATCTACGATAAATAACTTAAATGCACTAAAATCAATATATGCTTTCAGCGGCATAGCCGGTTTATTTACCCGGTATACCTTTTTAATCAGACCACAGTCCAACAGCCACTCTATCGCAATCTCAAAATCTTTCATCCTTGCCCCCTGCCTGATCTGCCCAAAGAAGAACTTCTTATTCTCCTTCGCCAGCTGCATGGGAATAGAATTCCAGACCATCCGGATTCGCGCAAGCTCCCCTCCGGA
The DNA here is from genome assembly GCA_947565305.1 of uncultured Lachnospiraceae bacterium. Lineage (GTDB taxonomy): Bacteria > Bacillota > Clostridia > Lachnospirales > Lachnospiraceae > Petralouisia. The sequence goes on from CANOFO010000188.1 coordinate 2,734, forward strand.
TGCATGCTTGCCGAAATCGGCTTCGTACTGTCCTAAGATGGCTGTCTGTAACCTGCGCACTCCAGCATAATCTTTGTGCTCACTGAAAAACTGCACGACCTCCGGCATCCCTCCGACAAAATAATAATTCTTCAGCCAGAATATATATTTATCACGGAAATTCCCCATCAGACCATAGTCTTTCACAGGAATCAGATCCGCCAACGCTTTTTCACCCATCGCTTCCAAAAATTCCCGATAATCCATGGGATGTAGTTCCAGCGTATCCACCTTCCCTACCGGGAACGAAACTCCTCCGTGAATAGCAACTCCAAGCAGCGAGCCTGCGGCAATCACAGCATACTCCGGAGCATTTTCACAGAAATACTTCAAAGCCTCAAGAGCGCGCGGCGCTTCCTGAATCTCATCAAAAATAATCAGCGTATCCTCAGGGGTGGCTTCCAGCTTAGCCTCAACATTAATGCTCATAATAATCCGATGGATATCGTAATCATCATCAAATACCCTTTTCATCCTCTGGTTATTATAAAATGTAATATATGCTGTTTTTTTGAAATGCAGTCTCCCAAACTCCTTCATCAGCCACGTCTTCCCCACCTGTCTGGCGCCTTTTAAAAGCATTGGTTTTCGGTTCTCTTTTTGTTTCCACAAAAGCAACTCCTGCATAGCATAGCGTTCCATCCAATCGCCCTCCATTTTCTGCTCATTTAATTCTTGATTTAAACATTTTTTCTGCCCATTTTAACGTAAATATCTACACTTTTTCTTTATATTATTACGAATATTATACGCACAAACCTGACTTTTCGTCAACCGCCAAACCTGTCGGTGGTAATTTTATCAACTACCACTTTACCCGCTATTCTTTACATGATATAATCATATCGTTCGGTAACCAGTTGGCAAAATCCAACAAAACCAGACCGGCTTGGCAAGATATGAAAATATAACTACCAGGAGGAAGCAAGAATGATTACGATGGAACACGTATGCAAATCGTACAAGATTGCAAAAAGAAACGCAGGCTTTGGCGCTGCCTGTAAAGCGCTCTTTCACAGGCAGCATGAACTCATTCATGCCCTAAGCGACGTATCCTTCACCATCGGCGACGGCGAGATGGTGGGCTACATCGGTCCTAATGGAGCCGGAAAAAGCTCCACAATCAAAATTCTAAGCGGAATATTGACCCC
>CANOFO010000189.1 GCA_947565305.1 uncultured Lachnospiraceae bacterium
AGGAGTTCCATTAGTAGCATAGTTTTACTCGATTATTTATGCAATGTTGTACTAGCGCCCTGACGCGTAATTATCTGCCGCAAACCGGACAATTGGGCACATGTCCGGGAAGCTTTACCGTGCGAAATTCCATCTTCAATGCATCGTATGTCAGCAGTTTTCCGGTAAGAAGTTCCCCGGCTCCCAACAGATACTTAATTGCTTCAAACGCCTGCAGACTCCCGATAACACCCGCCATCGCCCCAATAATCCCCACCTGTCTGCAGTCTGGCACTGCGCCTTCAGGCGGCGGATTTCTAAAAATACAGCGGTAACAGGGACCTTGACCCGGCACATAAGTCATCAGCTGCCCCTGAAAATGCAGGATACCTCCATGGCAGAACGGCTTTCCCGCCTTGACACAGGCATCATTTATCAAAAATTTAGCCGTAAAATTATCGGTTGCATCAATGACAAAATCATACTCTGCCAACAGCTCCATAATATTATCTTCTCCCACAAACATCTGGTAAGTACGGACTTCTATATCTGGATTAATCTTATTTATCGTCTCTTTCATGGATTCCACTTTCGCAGCGCCGATATCTTCCGTTCCATGGGCAATCTGCCGCTGGAGATTCGATAAATCCACAGTATCTGCATCCGCAATGCCCAGGGTTCCTACTCCTGCTGCCGCAAGGTACATAGCCGCCGGAGAACCAAGACCGCCCGCGCCGATAATCAGCGCCTTGCCCCGCAGCAATCTCTTCTGTCCTTCCTCACCTGCCTCCTGCAGCGCAATATGTCTTGCATAACGCTCCTTCTGTTCCTTCGTCAATTCCATAATCATGCCTCGCTTCCATCCGTTTGTCTACCTGCACCCTTCCGCAGTTCTTCCCCATAGGACTCCAGAAAATGGTGTTTCTCCCCATGTTCCTTATAGGCAATGACCGTGCTCAGATTGACATTTTCCACGCTTTTAAAGATATTTGCCTCCACAAATGGATTGCTCTTTTTCAACTCTGCAATCAGCTGCTTGATTTCCATGCGCTTCGACTCACTACTGCTACCCGCTTTGCCGCTGCCAGCCATTTGACGGCTGCCATTGGTCCCGCCAGCTGCACAGTTCTCCGTAAACCGGCAGGCACATTGCAGAAAATGCAGCCCATTGTAATCCCGCCAGTGCTTGATGTCGTCCTCCCGGATATAATACATGGGACGAATCAGTTCCATCCCGGCAAAATTCGTGCTGTGCAGCTTGGGCATCATCGTCTGCACCTGCCCGCCATAGAGCATCCCCATCAAAATCGTCTCAATCACATCATCGTAATGATGTCCCAGGGCAATCTTGTTGCAGCCCAGTTCTTTTGCCTGGCTGTATAGATGCCCTCTGCGCATTCGGGCACACAAATAGCAGGGAGACTTTTCAATCTCATACACCGCATCAAAAATTTCGGTCTCAAATATTCTGATGGGAATTCCCAGCAAATCTGCATTCTCTTCAATAAGTTCTCGGTTCTGCAGAAGGTAGCCTGGGTCCATCACCAGAAATTCCAACTCAAACATTACCTTCCTGTGCTTCTGCAATTCCTGAAACAGCTTTGCCATCAGCATGGAATCCTTTCCGCCGGAAATACAGACGGCAATCCGATCCCCTTCCTGCACGAGCTGATAATCCCGCACTGCCTTGGCAAACCGTGAAAACAGCTGTTTATGGAATTTTTTGCGGATGCTTTTTTCTATCTGTTCAGCCTTCTGGCTGCAATCCTCTGCCCTGTTCTCCATTTCCATTTCCTCCGTATTGTTTGATATACAATAACACAATAAAATCCGGGTGTCAAAGACGGCTTAAAAACCTCGTGCTGACACCCGAACCTTATCAGGGATTATCTGTTATTATATCTTCTACTGATGATTTTCCTGCCAAAGACAGCTGACTCCTACTTACTGTAACAATATACCCGCAGAACCATATTCCCATCTTCTTTCAATGTATAAGTTTCAATATACGCTGACTGTGGGCTGTCGCCGCTAATAACAGAACGGAACTTCGCCATATTTCCGTCATCTCGTTCAGATAACATCTCCATTCCCAGAGTACCCTTGGAACCTGCATCCTCATTTTCTACCTCATATTCATATTCAAAGTCTCCATCTTCATTGGGGGCAATCTCCATCTCTTTTATCAGCTTGGCATTCTTATCAAAATCTTCTTGCTTCCAGTTTTCTATCTCCTGAGATACCTGAGATAAAAAACTTCCGCTCCCGGAATCCTCTCCTTTTGTCTCTTCGTTGTCAGATTCCTCAGAATCTGCTTCTCCATTCCATTCTGCTTCAAACTCTTTCACATACTTCTCCGCTGCCTCCTTATCCGCCTTGCTCTTATCCAACGGCAATGTAAATAAGGCATTGACGCCCTGATAATCCTCGTTCCGGCCGATACTGCCGCTTGCTTCATCATACAGATATGCCTCATTGTTATAGAAACTGCCGTCATTGACGCAGAGATATACCTGGCGGTCCGCAAACATATCCACATTATTGCACTCTGCAATTCGGTACTGGATGCCATCTTCCACCATTTCAGAATAGCCGCCGTCCATAGTAGCACTATTATAAATTGCCGGATCCAGTCCTTCTATCAAAGGCGATACAAAAAATGGGTCTTCCCCATAGCCCTCCTCACTGGTATCTGGTCTTGGCGTGCCATCCGCGTTTTCGATTGCCGTAACTACATAAGTCCGGTCGTCCAAAACATTTCCATTCTCATCCCAACCCTCATACTGACTGAGATTTTTCCCAGACACGATTCCCAGCAATGTAATCCGGTAATTGCCATATTCCTGAACTTCATTGACTGCCACCGCATCTTCACCTTGAAATGCTGCTGCAAGCTTCTGGTCCTCTGCCGTCTGCGCCACCTGCTCCGGGGTCAGGTATCTCCACGCTGCATATGCAGAAGCAGAACCTGCCACAATCACCGCTGCCGCAATCATGGCTGCCGCCGGGATTCTCAATTTTCTATTCTTTTCACTCATAGTCTTGCTCTCCTTTTCCTGAATTTTTTGAATTATCCTTTGATTTAACCAATCATCTGGTTCTTCCTTGGAGGAAAGGGCTTTTTTTAATAACTGTTCCATATCACATTTCATCCAAAACAACCTCCAATTCTTTTTTTAACAAGGCTCTGGCCTTGTGAAGCCGGCTCTTTACTGTTCCCTGGGGAATTTCCATTACATTTGCAATTTCCTCCACTGAAAGCTGGAGGGTATAATAAAGGTACACTGGGATACGGTACTTCTCTGCCAGGTTTCCCACCGCTTTCCTCACCTGCATTTCCTGTTCCCGCCGGAACACCTCAGCTTCTGCAGAATTTTCCTGACCTATGCATTCCTCTTTTACGGTCTCCTCTGTGAGTGTACAGATTCCGGCAATTCGCTGCCGCCAGGCAAATTTACGCCTGCGGTTCTTCCAAATACGAAGTGCAACGGACACAAGGTAGCTTCTGGGGTTCTGTTCAAAGTCAATCTTTTCTTCCAGTTCCACCGCCTTTAAAAAAGTGTCCTGATAAAGGTCCTCCGCTTCCTGTCGGTTTCCGGTAATTCGGCTGCAGAATGTAAATATATCTTTTCCATACTCATGGATGCACTGTTCCAGCTGTACTCTGTTCATTGTTTCCTCCAACGGCACATTGCCATGCCTTACAGACGTCTTTCAGGCTTTTTGCCCTTTCACCTGTACATTGTAACAACTTTTGTTTTGGTTCGGTAGAAATTATGTAAATGAAATTTTTGTAAAGCCTATTCCATCTGGAAAATTATTGCAGTATAATGGTTCTAGTGTAGCGACACATTTATATTTAAGTAAATAGTTCTTCCA
>CANOFO010000190.1 GCA_947565305.1 uncultured Lachnospiraceae bacterium
AGGAAAACCAGCAGAACAATCCAAAATGAGGCTGCCCATCCTCCTGCTTTGTCCTTTCGCTCTGTAGAGCAGCTGGTAACCAAGTCCATCTTCCAAATGCTTAAGGCGGTTGCTGATGGTGGACTGTGATAAAAACATATTCTCCGCCGCTTTCGTAATATTTCTTGTTCTGACGATTTCCAGAAAAGTTTCAATATCTTTATATTCCAATCCGCATCCCACCATTCGTAAGCCTTTTCTTCTACTATACCGGAAAACACCAAAAAGCACAACGAAAAGCATAAAATCAAAAGATGACGAAAACCGTTCTCCGGTTTCCGCCATCTTTACGCAAAGCCTATTCTTCTGTTTCAAATTTCCGCCCAATGCCGGTCAAAATGCTAATCAGGAAAATAATCAGCAGTCCCCAGCAGTGGAAGGTATACGGCATGATGTTCAGGAAGGAAAAATCAGGATTGAAATTTTCCAATGTCAGCACCACGCCAAGGGAAACCAAAACAGGGTTACCATAGGGCAAAAGCCCCGTCGCGCCGCACGCCACGCCGTCCAAAATATTCGCACCACGGCAGCGATCAATATGCAGGGTCTTTGTAATCTTGCGCACAAGGGAACCAAAAAATATGATTGCAATGCCGCTGCCGCCGGAAGCCGCAGAGCCAAGAGAAGCAACTACATAGCATATCAGTTCGCCGCTCCTGGGAGATTTACAGACCTTCATCAACTGCTCACCCAGCGCGTCAAATGCGCCGCTGCAAATCAATGCCTCTAACACCTGAAACAGCAGCATAACATATAGCACAAGCTGGAGCATGCCGCCCATGCCCGCAATTACGGGCCCCTCCGCACTTACCATTGCCTGCGGAGAGATACACCCCAATATCAGGTTTAATACAATACCGAGGACATTGCAGACAACCAGCGTGCCGACCAAATCCCAGCCCTTGCGCATCATGAATACCATTGTCAGCGGCAGCACCAAAAGCACCAGCGGCTTGAAACCCACCTGTTCCAGCACAATATGCGCCGCATCGCCGGAACCCATTCGCAGTCCGATTACAACGAACAAAATGGCAGAAACCACGGCGGAGGTTGCTGCAAAAGGCAGCCTTGTCCGCACAACATCGGATACCTGTGCTTCCTGTGTCAGGGCGGAACTGATTGTCGTATCCGAAATGGGCGCGACATTGTCGCCGAAAATCGCTCCGCTGATGAGCGCGCCGCACATCAGCCCAACATCAACCTGCAGGCTTGCCGCCAAGGGTATGAGTACTGGTGCAACCGCCGCCACGGAGCCTGTGGACGTGCCGCAGGAGGTAGAAATCAACATACAGGTAATAAAACCGACCAAGGGCAGGAACCCGACATTCAAATCCAGCTTTGCCACTACCAGAATCAAAGAATTGATGAGTCCGCTCTGTCGCAGCAGCTGGGAAAGAATGCCCGCCATCAAAAACGCCATCACAATCGTCCCCAGCATGGGGTTTTGCAGCCCCTTCAATGAAATCTGTCCAAAGTGTTTTTTGTCCTTCATCAGGAAAAAACTGAGCGCCAGAGAGATGAACGCAAGCAGACAAAGCCTTTGAAGCCCGCCGCTGTGTGTCACCGTGCTGACAATCATGCCTGCAATCATAAACAGTATGGGAATCCATGGTCCAAAAGATTTTCCGTAAAATTCAAATTTTTTATTTTCCTCCATTGTCTTTCCCCCTCTTTATTTGTTTATTTTATATCAGCGCAGCGCCTGAGCCACTTCATGTATCAGCGCAGCAGTTGGCTTTTTCCTGTCTTTTTTGGAAACCTCCACAATCAGCTGGTAAAGTGAAACCCCTTCTTCCTCTGCCATCTGCCTAAACAGCCCTGTAAAAGAGGAATGACAGCCGGAAAGTCCTAAAACCAAATCCAGCGGCTTTACTGCGGGCCGGTAATCATATGCTTCCATCGCCGGAATCAAATCTTTGTCAAGATAATCCAGCAATTTATAGAAATCGACCCTTTCCAGCATATTTTTCCTTTGGAAGGAAGCAACTGTCAATTCTGTCGCACAGTTCCCCGCACTCCGTGCCATTCCCAGCAATCCGCAATCGATTTCCTCCGCACCGGCATCTGCCGCCGCAAGCGCATTTGCCTGTGCCATTCCAAGGTTGCTATGCCCGTGGAAACCGATGGGGATACTTACCTTCTCTTTCATTGCCTTAACATAGGCTGTCGTTTCTTCCGGAAGCATTGTCCCTGCAGAGTCCATAATAGTAATGCTGTCCACGCCTGCACCTTCCAGCAGCTTTGCCTCCTCTGCCAATTCTTCAGGGGTGCATACATATGCCTTCATCAGAGAATACCTGCAATACAGCCCCGCTGCCTTAACCATTTTTACCGCCGGCACGGAGCCTTTTCCGTCACCCGCTGCCGCGCCAACGCGTAAAAATTGCAGTCCATTCTCTGCTGCCATTTTAACCCGTTCTTCCGTAACCATGCCTGCCAGTATAAACATTCCCAGCCTGCCTTTTTTCACGAAAGGCGCAACAGCCTGCATATATTCCAAGTCTGTCAGCGGCGCCGTGGCACCGTTTTCATAGGAACCAATCCCTTTTGCATTGCCCAGCTCAATCTGGTCAATCCCGCAGTCCAGCAAAGCCTGTACCATGCTGACCGTCAACTCTTTAGAAAAACCATTGCCGACAACATTCGCACCGTCCCGCAGTGTACAGTCAAATAACCTCATAACACACGCCTCCTTTATCCCAGTTTCTCAATCGCCGCTTTGATGTTTTTCGCAGCACGTTCCAAATCCTCTGTTGCCGCTGCGAAGGAAAACCTCATGCAGCATACGCTTTCTTCCCCGTAAGCACTGCCCGGCATTCCGACTACTCCGGCATTTTCCATCAGGTAGTCGCACATTGCAAAGGAGTCCATTCCCTTCACGTCAAAGTATACCCATGCGTAAAACGCACCTTCCGGCAGGTTACAATGCACGCCCTTCGTGCCGTTCAGTATCCCAATAAACATATTCCTTCGCTGTTCGTAAATCCTGCGCATTTCCTCCGTTTCCCTTTTGCAGGCAAAGGCATGTACCGCGCCCTTCTGTAAAAAGCCGCTCATACAGGAAAGGCTGTGTGTATACAGCTTGTACGCCGTTTTGAATACTTCCTCATTGGAAACCATATAGCCCATTCGCCAGCCTGTCATGGCAGCACTTTTGGAAAAACCATTTACCGTAATGACACGCTCACTGACCCTGGCCCTTGCCGCCATGCTGACGCTCTTATTCCCGTCATATACCAGCGTTTCATATACCTCGTCTGAAAGCAGGTAAACCTCAGGGTGCTCCAGCAGAAATGCCTCCAAAATATCCGCCTCGTCCTCATGCAGTATGCACCCAGTAGGATTATTGGGATAATTGATGATGAGAAGCCTTGTCCTTTCGGAATATGCTTCTTCCAGTTTTTCTTTCGTAATACGGTACTGCGTCTGATAATCCAGCTTCACCTTCACACATCTGCCGCCTGCCGCTTGGATAATAGGTTCATAGGAAACCCATGATGGGTCTAGCACGATGACTTCTTCATCAGGGTTCAAAATAGCATTAACAGCTAAGTAAATCGCATTCTTTCCGCCCGGCGTCAGCAGAATATGGTCTGCATTGCAGGAAATCCCATTCTCCTCTAACAACTTTTTCTGCTATTCCAGCAATCCGTAATCCCTCGCTAGATTCTCTATGCTCCTG
>CANOFO010000191.1 GCA_947565305.1 uncultured Lachnospiraceae bacterium
CATATATGTCCTCCAATGCAAAGAGGGTATGTAAAAAACCAATGTATGTGTCAATGTCCGGCACAGTCAGTGCATGGGGGCTGACGCCGAGTAAGCCCGCCATTTCTTTCACAAGGTTTTGCTTTGGGATTCTTGCCTCTGATTCATATTGTGCCATGCGCACGTCAGAAGTCCTGCCTAGAAAGCCAAGCTGTTCGCCGAGTTGTTTCTGTGTCAGGTTCTTCCTGTTGCGAAAAAATTTGATACGTTTTCCGATTGCCATATGCAGACCTCCGTGTAGTATTTTTTCGTTTAGCCATGCCAGCTCAATTTCGCTCCGCTTCATTTCGCTGTGGCTGAACGCCAAATACGACAGTTAGAAAGCAGTATTGCATGTGCAAGCACCCACGATTCTGCTTTCTAGCTGTCGTGCATGGCTAAACAGTTAAACAAATTTGTTATGTACAGTATAGCATGAGCCAGTGGAGATAGCAAGAGGAAGTTAAATAAAATAATTTAAGAATTTTCTAAAAACCACTTGACTTAAATTGTTAAGTTTAGTAATATATGGAATACATAGACTAAACAAACAAATTTAGTCATTTTTGGGAGTGCCAGTAAAAACTGCTGGTTGGGAATGAAAGGTAGATTCACGGGGCAAACACAGCAATCAGGAATAATTGAGAGAAAGGGGGAAACACAGAGGAATTAGGAATCAGTCAGGGAAAGGAGAGAAAGGGTAATGGAAGGTAAAAATTTTATGACGGTTGAGGAAGTGGCGCAGGAGTTGAATGTTTCCAAATCCTATGCCTACAAGGTTGTCCGGGAGCTGAATGCGGAAATGCGCGAGCTTGGCTACCTGACAGTATCGGGCAGAGTGAATACGAATTTCTTCCGTAAGAAATTGTGTTATAGCGAGTAGTTTTTCGTAAGGAATTATGTTGCAGCGAATAGTTTTCCGTAAGAAGTGGCAATAAGTAATTTTTCCGTAAGGATTTATGTTATAGCGGAAAGTGTAGACATTTTTAGAATGTTGCCAAGGCTTACGGCAGATTTTCTTATCACTGCAATCAGCGTTGGGGAAAGGAGCGTGAGCATATGGCTGTATACAAAGATGGCGACAAGTGGCGCGTCATTTACCGATACACGAATTACAAAGGGGAGAGGAAACAGACGCAGAAAAGGGGCTTTGCGACCAAAAGGGAGGCATTGGGCTGGGAGCGGGAAGTCATGCTCAAAAGTGAATCCAAACTTGACATGACTTTTGCCAGTTTCTTTGAAATTTATGAGGCAGACAAGAAGAAAAGGGTGAAGGAGAACACATGGGAATCCAAGAGCCATGTGATATGCACGAAGATACTTCCCTATTTCGGGGAGCGGAAGATTGCGGAGATTGAGCCGAGGGACGTGATTGCATGGCAGAATGAAATGCTTGCCTATAAGGGTGAAAATGGGGAGGTCTATTCCCCAACCTATCTGAAAACTATTCACGCGCAGTTAAGCGCAATTTTCAACCATGCTGTAAGGTTTTACCATCTGCCAGGCAATCCAGCGCAGAAAGCCGGAACAATGGGCAGTGAGGAACACAAAGAAATGCTGTTCTGGACGAAAGAAGAATATCTGAAATTTGCGGACGCAATGATGGACAAGCCATTGTCCTATTATGCCTTTGAAATGCTCTACTGGTGCGGCGTCCGGCTGGGCGAAATGCTCGCGCTGACTCCGTCGGATTTTGATTTTGGGCGCAATACCGTGACGATAAATAAGTCCTACCAGCGGTTAAAGGGAAGGGACGTCATCACTTCCCCCAAGACAGCAAAGAGCAACCGGACGATAAAAATGCCGCATTTCTTATGTGAGGAAATGCAGGAATATATTGGTATGCTCTATGAAATCAGCGGGGATGAAAGAATGTTCCAGGTCACAAAATCCTATCTCCATCACGAGATGGACAGGGGAGCGAAAGCGGCGAATGTGAAACGAATCAGAATCCATGACTTGCGCCATTTACACATTTCTTTGTTGATTGAGATGGGTTTTTCAGCGCTTGCCATAGCAGATAGAGTAGGGCATGAGAGTATAGACATCACCTATCGCTATGCGCATCTGTTCCCGAACAAGCAGACGGAAACGGCGGATAAATTGGATATGGAGCGTATGGAAAGCATTACTCAGACGGAAAACTGTACAGTCATCCAGTTTCATATGGATAAGGAGTTCGAGCCGGAACGGAGAAAGGGGATTTAAGATTATGGAAAAAAGACTTGATTACAAGGGAAGATGGAGGAATAAGACGGTGGCATTCCATGTCTCAGAGGAGGAAGGAAAGCTGATTGACCGCTGTGTGAGCCTGTCAGGACTTACCAAGCAGGACTATATCACCCGGCGTTTACAGTGCCGGGATGTAGTGGTGCAGGGCAACCCAAGGGTGTATAAAGCACTCCGCAATCAGATGGCAGAAATCTATGGGGAATTAAAGCGTCTGGAAATATGCAGCGGGGAAAATGATGAACTGCTCTACACGATACAGTTAATTGGGGAAATAATGAATGGGCTGAAAGGGGAAAACTGATTGCAGTTAGCCTTATATTTACCAGCCGAAAAAGAAAAATTCATAGAAAATATTTGCTTAAACAATACCCGTTTTTTGTTGTCAAAATCATTCAGTTAGACAGATGGAAAGAAAACAATTTGATTGTAACCGAAAAAAATTTACAGATAAGGCGACCAATTGCGGATAATATCAGGTCGCTGGATAGGAGGAAATCATGGGAAAACACATCGTTGGTGAAAATGGAATCAGCTATACGAAGGGAACAGATGGGATTTATTACCCGGATTTGAAACTGCCAGAAGGGGAAAATTATGAGATTGGTAGATATGGGAACATGAGGCTTGAGTACCTGAAGAACCACCACAAAGGACTGTATCTGGATTTGCTGACAAGCGGAAAGCTTAATAAATGCCTGCATGAGTGTGACGAGGAATGCCAAGCAAGGATGGAATTTCTGACTGAGCAGATGAAAGCTGGAGCCGGGATTACGGAGAAATTAAAGGCAAAGGAACAGATGAAATGGGTTGGATTGATGAATAATGTCCGCTCTGCGGCAGATGAAATTGTGTTGAAAGAGCTGGTGTATTGTTAAAAAGGCTGTGTTTGATAAACTGTTATACTTGTAATAAGATTCGTGCCTGGAAAGAGATAAATTGCTAAAAAGCTTGGCTGATTGCAGAAGAATAGGAGAAAATTATGCTGATAGTATGGATGAATTACTGAAAAAATTGGTGAATTTTTCAAGAAAAAGTATGGTGATGAAAGGATGATATTGTTGAGAGAATAGAGCGGGAAACCGCTCTATTTTCTTTACGGAAAAATCCTATATGGATTCAAAATAGGGTAATTTTGATGAAATGGAATGGAGAGAAACTCTGCCAAAGATTTCTTTTTCGGCTGGTAAAATAGGCAGTGCCGGATGCAGATAGTAGGCGAAAAATTAATACACAATACCAGCAAGCAACGCCTTTGGATTGCCATGCCCTTATG
>CANOFO010000192.1 GCA_947565305.1 uncultured Lachnospiraceae bacterium
TGCATCAATATAAGCAAGTAATGCAACAAATTGATGGCTTGCAGGAACAAAAACTCCATTTGCAGGTATTGGGAATGTTAAACCGGAAGTGGAATCATCGCGCTGGACAATTGTTCCGTCTTCTCTCAAGCAGTATCCTATGCGGCTGCCGGTTACAAAAGAGGCACTTAATATTGATATCGTTGTGTCCAAACTGGGAACGCTAAAAAGAATGACCCTTGATGAGTTTAAATATCCGCCGGTCGTTTCAATATGGTAAGTCGAATAATCGATTCCATCCAACAAGAAGATGTATGTAACATTAGCGGCGCCATATAATTTTAACTCTCGCGGAATGGTTGTTTTAAAAGGGGTTACTGTATCGGCACCTCCTGTTTTATAACCGTAATTGCCGTTGCTGTCTACGCCAAAGGTGATTCCGCCCAAACTGTCGGTTAGTTTGTGATTTAGTGCGGCATATGCATCCGCAACGGCTTTCTGGCTTGCGCCCATGCCGTTAGCAGCAGCGCCTTCTGATACTGCATTGGTATAGGTATCTGATAATTTTACATGTCCCAATAAGCTGGTCGTTGCCTTGGATGATATATGGCTGATTAGGGTTGATATAGCATTGGAGATTTTTCCCATAATGATGCCGGTTTTTTCACCTGTTTTTATGTCAGAAAGGTCGGAAGCTTTTGCAAAAGAGATTGTAGTGTTGCTGGCATCGTCTGTACTTTTCATTTTTTGGTTCCATTTTGTGCGTTCGGAAGCAGTAATATGTATGGTATCATTTTCGGTATGAAAATCCAGTTCAGCCTGACTTGCTTTTGTGCCTATAGCGGCATCAAGGGCATCGCCGATACCGCCGCTTTCCTGTAATGCCCTCGCAATCTCTCCCAAAGTGTCAAGTGTAGAAGGAGCACCGTTAATCAACTCGGCAATTTTAACATCGGTGTATGCGTTGGAACTGGCATAGGCGACATCGATGGCTTTTTGCTGTAGGGCAGAAACAGGCTTTAGCGTATCGGCGGTATTGTCAACATCAGAAAGTCCGATTTGTGATTTTGTTACGGTGTGCGGGTTAGTGTTATCGGCCAGATGAGAAGAAACATTGTCGGACAAACTTTTTCCCAGCGCACCGTCGTAAATGGTGTTTTCCGTAGTGCCGAAGGGCAAATTGGCATAAGGAAGCTTGCGGTTGTCGTCCAAAGGTGCAATGCCGTTTTCGGAACCGACAGCGGACTCTTTTACAAAGTAATTTGCAATTTCTTTATGTTCTTTTATGTAGTTTATCAGGCTGCCTAATGAAATTTTTTGTGTTGTGGTGTCGTTTTCAATGATAAAAATATCATTGTCCATGGTAAGGGAAGCTTCAGGCAATTTGCATATTCTGATTTTTCCGTTAGTCATTTTAAATATCCTCCTTTATGATTTCAGATTTCCCCGAATAGCGCTGATATACATATCTTTCAGATTTTTTGTTCCGCAGGGCATGGTGACCCACACGCTCTGTGTCACTTTCAATGGTATGCCCAATCCGTTTGGAACGGTATATAGATGTCCCTCCCGCACAATTTGATAAGTGCCGTCATCGTTTACTCCGTAAATGACGGAGGGGAAGGTCTTGTCATAATAGATGCAGGCAAGTTTTTCAGCCAGTTTCTTTTCTATGGTACTCAGTAGGATGTTATTTAATTTATTCATAATTTAACCTGATTTCTGCATTATTCTTAAGAATGGGACATAAAAGCAGAGGATTTCTGCCGTTTGCTTTTATGTCCCGATTTTTAGCGTATACGTCTGTGAGAATGCTGTATATTGTCCAGTGGCAGCCGCTCCAAGGATTTTAAAATATATTCTGCACCTGAATTGTTAGTGACGTTTGGACAGCTTATGGCGAGATTGTCTATGTGTATTTGTGAAGCCCCACCGGAATATGGAGAAGCATAGCCGCCGCTTACAGAAGAGAGGGAGCAATACCTTTGCGCGTTTGCAATGATACTGCGCTGCTGCTCGGGGGTGATAACAAGCTCTCCGTGCTGCAGTATGGCGGGCAGTTCGTTTGGAAGCAGGTTCCCTCTTCCAAGTTTCTGCAGTATAGAAAGGGAGGGGCCGGATGGGGCAGCAAGCCCAGGTGTGGTGGCGTAGCCTTCGTCAAGCCCGCCGTGGAAGCGTGCTATGGCGGTATGGAAACGGGAGGAAATGTTTTTCATGGTGCCGGCGGAAAGTTTTTTTGGCGGCGGGTCTTGGGTATTATTATACTCGGTATTATTTCCGTTACCCGATTGTTTTAGGTTTTGTACGGAAGGCGAGTCCCCTACTTTTCCGCCCACAGTATTGCCGGCAGCGGCTTCGGCTCTGATTTTGGCGGCATTGGCAGCTGCGTCTGCCTGTGCCTGCTGCATGGCGATGTACTGCTCTGTAAAGCTCCTTAAGGTGTCCAGCCTGCCGTTTAATATTTGTGTTTCCCAGTCAGCGCCAAGAATTTCAGCAGCAATCAAACGGTTCTGTTGTTCTTCATAGATACTGGAGATTTCAGCCCACGCTTCTTTGTAGGATTCGAGAGCATGAATCTGGCTGTCAAGACCCTTGACAGCGTTTTCCATTTCCTGTTCCAGTGATTCCATCTGTGTTTCAAGGCGGGAAATACTTATTTGCGTTTTTTGGTCGGCAAGATTGTCCTCGGCATTGCGGATAGCTGACCTGTCTGTCGTATAGACGAGCTGACTTCCGTCATAAACTTTGTTTACACGCTGCGTTTTGGCACGTTCTACTTCATACTGTGCCTTTTCTAAGTCAATCTGTGCTTTTCTTGCAGCGTTTGCCTTATTTAAGGAGTCGATTTCTTCCTGTATGGCATCGATTTTTATTTGGTAGGAGCTTTCTATGACTTCTTTCTGTTTTTCCAGTCTGCTGATTTCACCATCAATTCTGCCGGTTACGGCGTTCGATGCTTTGTCATAAAGAGAGAGCTGGCTGTCATACATGCTTTTGAGCGCATCGTAATATTCCTCTGCGCTGATTTTACCGTTATGATAATAGTTCTCGATAGTATGCCTGCGTTTCGCTATGTATGCCTGAAAGGTGATGAGGTTGGCATCAAGTTGTTTTTCCAAAAGGTCTGTTTCTTTGTCAAGGTGTGCCTTCCAGTCGGTTTCTGCCTGTTTGGAGGCGGAAGAGGAAGAAGCTGACTTACTAAAATTTCCCAGGTCAATTTTACTAACAAGGGTATTGATTTTATTGATATCGGTTTTGGCTTTGCGGGTAACCTTATCTACATAATCTTGTGATAACCCTTGTTCCAGCGCGGAAGTGGACCATGCAACAAGCTGTGCTTCAGCAAGTGTTTGATAACTGTTTGCAAGGTCATAATTTGTAGAAGCGAGATATGAGTCTGCGTCGGCTTCCGTCTCGATTTTGGATACATTGTCGATAATGCCTTGCACCATTTGTGCTTTCATTTCGACGATACGGGCTTCGGCGAGCTCATACATTGCATGTTCATTTATACCTAACTGACCGTCTTCAAGAGTGAGATAGT
>CANOFO010000193.1 GCA_947565305.1 uncultured Lachnospiraceae bacterium
AAATTGCGTACAACGTTCAATAAATAGAATTTCCGGGGGAACAGATGATTGTAATTTTTCTGTCTTTGTCCAGGTTCCTGCTTTCTTATCATTAATCCAGGCTTCCTTTTGCCATGTAATATAGAACATACGTTCTGTTATTGTAACTGTGTTTAGACGATTTCATTCAACCTTTCACATAACAATGGGGCGGAATATCCGCCCCACCATAAAACAAAAGGGATTATGCCGCTTCGCGGCGTGCATCCGACACAGGGAACAAATTAAAACGCAAGCGTTTTATTCGTTCCCTATACATAATCCTAATTCAAACTGGCAATAAACCTGTCAAATGCCTTCTGCCCTTCTTCATCCCTCTTATATACTCCCGCATGTTCGAGAACCTTGCTGAACACCTGGGCTATCTCATCCTGCAGGATGCCCATGACGTCCTCACTTGTCACTACATCATACTTGGGCAGGAATTCCTCTACCCAATCTGCGTGTTTCTCTATGCTCTCATCTGCACGGATGTCCTTGTTATTGACAATCGCATCGGCAAGCGTCTCCATTTCCTGTTTGAGGCGCGCGGGAAGCACTGCAAGCCCCATGACCTCAATCAGACCGATATTCTCTTTCTTGATATGGTGAAGTTCTGCGTGTGGATGGTATACGCCCAAAGGATGCTCCTCTGTCGTGATATTGTTGCGCAGGACCAAATCCAGCTCAAAATTGTCGCCGCGTTTTCTGGCAATCGGCGTGATGGTATTGTGTGGCTCTCCATCTGTCTCGGCATAGATAAATGCCGCTTCATCGGTATATCCACGCCATGCAGCCAGAATCTTGTCCGCCAGTTCAATCAGCCTGTCACTGTTTGCAGCACAGATACGGATGACAGACATCGGCCATTTGACAATGCCGGCTTTTACATCCTCAAACCCTGCCACCGTAAATTCACGCTCCACAGGGGCTTTTGCCATGGCAAACTCATAGCTTCCGCCCTGGAAATGGTCGTGGCTTAAAATGGAGCCGCCCACAATCGGGAGGTCCGCATTGGAACCCACAATATAATGCGGGAACTGCTTGACAAAATCAAACAATTTGCAGAATGTGCCATGTTCTATTTTCATCGGAATGTGCTGGGAATTAAACACAATACAATGCTCATTGTAATACACGTAGGGGGAATACTGGAATCCCCAACGGCTGTTCTGGATAGTCACCGGGATAATCCTGTGGTTCTGCCTTGCCGGATGGTTGATTCGTCCGGCATAGCCCTCATTCTCCACACAGAGCAGACATTTGGGATAACCGCTCTGTTTGGTATTCTTTGCCGCCGCAATCGCCTTGGGGTCTTTCTCCGGCTTGGAGAGGTTGATGGTGATGTCCATCTGTCCGTAAGGCGTCTGCGATTTCCACTTCACATCCTTTGCAATGCGGTAGCGGCGGATATAGTCGCTGTCCTGGCTCAGTTTATAGTAGTAATCTGTCGCTGCCTTCGGACCCTTGTCCTTATAAATCTGCCAGAATTTACGAATCACTTCACTGGGACGCGGCATCAGCTTTGCCATCAGCTTCGTGTCAAAAAGGTCGCGGTATACTACGCCGTTTTCTTCCAATACGCCATTTTCATAAGCGTAATCAAGAAGTTCTTTCAATACCGGCTCCAGCGCAACATGCTCGTATATATCCTCCGGCTCCTCATACTCCTCAATCTGCAATGTCTCCAGCAATTGGTTGGTTGTAAACACTACATCTTCCTGGGAAATCAGTTTGTTTTCCAGTCCATAGCACACTAATTTCTTGATTGCTTCGTATATCATTACTTTCCCTCCTCAGGTCATTTACTTTATTGAACCTTTATTCCACCAAACGGCCTTACCTTCAGCACATGGCAGGAGCCTTCCCCATATACGCCGTCCAATGCCTGGCGGTAAGTCTCCACAAAATCATCTGCCACAAATGCCTGGATAGTCCCGGCAAAACCGCCTCCATGCACACGGCTTGTGCCATGTCCTGCCAGTATGCTGTCACTGACAGCAAGCCCAATGGAAACACTCTGATTCTGCACATCCTTGTTGCTATAAATATTCTGCAGGAACTTAAAGGAGGAATCCCCAGACTCCTGGACGTTCCCCAAAAATCCCTGGAAATTTCCAGCCTGCAGCGCAGCCACCTCAAGTTCCACGCGTTTCTCTTCCTCAAAGAAATGCAGTGCACGCAAAACCGGCCTGTCACCGCATTTCTCACGGATTTTAGCAATGTTTTTATAAAAATCATCTGGATTTACTTCCCGCAAAAATTCCTTGCCAAAGAAATCCGCAACCTGTTTCATTTCCTGCGGAATCAAGGCATAATCATCTGTCAAATCTGCATGGGAACCCTTAGTGTCCGTAATACACAGGCTGTGGTGGTATGCACTGAAATCCACATCGACTTTTTCCACGACTGGCTTCTGTGGGTCCGCAAAATCAATATGAATCAGTCCTCCCACAGAACAAGCCATCTGGTCCATCAGCCCGCAGGGCTTTCCAAAATATACATTTTCGGAATACTGCGCCACCTGCGCAATCTCTACCGGGCTTATGCCCATCTCGTTGTACAGGCCTGAGAGGATTGTCCCCACCAGCACTTCAAAAGCAGCGGAGCTGGACATTCCTGCACCATTCAGTACATCGCTGGTAACAAACGCCTGGAATCCGCCTATTTTATGGCCATTTTCCTGAAGTCCATATGCCATGCCCCGTATCAGTCCGGCAGAAGTCCCCTCCTCGCCTTTTCTCATTTTCAAATCACTTAAATCCACTGTAATCATGGGATAACCGTCTGACAAAAGCCGAATGACATTGTCCTCTGTCCTGCTCACCACGGCAATCGCATCCAGATTGATGGAAGCTGCCAGAACCTCACCATGCTGATGGTCCGTATGGTTACCGCCTACCTCGCTCCTGCCCGGCGCGCTGTAAATCTCTGCATCCTGTTCCCCATAAAGCTCCTCGAATTTCTTGATTGCCCGGCCATAGCGTTCTGTCTGATAATCAAGAACCCCTGTATCCACATAGATTTCCTGCAGCCGCTCCTGATACCCCTGTGACTTTAACTCCTCTGCCAATCTCTTTGTATTCATTATAATACCCTCCGTCTTCCTCCATTTTCCACTTTCATATACAGACATTATAAATGTTATTTAGTAAATCGTCAATCTATTTAGTAAAGATTGTAGGGACTTTTCTAAGGTTTAAATTTATAACAGTTCAGCCTATATGATTTAGTGTAAATTTAGTAAATTTACTAAAAAACTATTTTCTTTTTTCCATATTTTTGCTATACTTAATTTTGTTTAAATACATAATTCTACAAATTTTTATCTATGCAATAGCAGCTTGGAGGTATTTATGGCAACTATCAAGGACATTGTCATCTTGAGCCTGCGCACCCCGTCCGAATCGTTTTTAGTAATCTCTTTTG
>CANOFO010000194.1 GCA_947565305.1 uncultured Lachnospiraceae bacterium
CCAGGTAACGAACACCTTTTTCTTTGGTTGCATACATGGTTCCAACCTGAGAACGAAGCCCTTTTCCTAAGTCTTCCAGACCAGCGCCCACTGCCAGTCCGTCATCAGAGAATGCACTCTGTGTACGTCCATAAACAATCTGCAGGAACAGTTCTCTCATCGCTGTGTTAATTGCATCGCATACAAGGTCAGTGTTCAATGCTTCCAGAATCGTCTTGCCCTGCAGAATCTCTGCTGCCATAGCTGCAGAATGGGTCATGCCGGAACAGCCGATAGTCTCAACCAAAGCTTCCTCAATTACACCATTTTTTACATTCAAGGAAAGCTTGCAGGCACCCTGCTGTGGTGCACACCAGCCTACGCCATGTGTAAAACCGGAAATATCTTCAATTTTCTTGGAATGAACCCATTTGCCTTCTTCCGGAATTGGAGCGGGTTCATGTTTTGCGCCCTTAGCAACAGGGCACATGTTTTCGACTTCCTTAGTGTAAATCATTTTAAGACTCCTTTCAATACATACAAATTTTACTGTGTGAAAGGCAAGATATGTATATCATAATGCAAAACCAAGCCATGACTCACAGCTTATGCCTCTCTCACACCTAAGCATATTTAATCATATTTTGTCTAAATAGTCCAGTGTTTTCCATATAAAATTACAAAATAGAGGAACTCAAAACGAACGTAACTTGATTCTCAGATAGATTGTCTATATAATTATGTCTGAAACAATAAAGGTTTCTAAAGCGGAGGATAAAATTATGAGATGGAAGAAGTTGACCGCAATCATTCTGGCGGCAATGATACTGTGCCAGCAAGGCATCTGCCACTGGACTATACAGGTTTGCGCTGCCGCAGAATGCGACAGCGTTGAAACGCCCATGGAAAAGGACACGCGCGAATATTTGCAAAAGGATGTTGATATGCAGCCCGAACCGGAAGAAGATAATTCTTATGAGGAAATAGAACAGTCCTTTGCTGCGCTGATGGATGACCACGATGTCTACGCCCTGTTATACCAGTGTGAATCCTATGATATCCGTAAAACTCCCACTGCCGATTCTGGCTCAGAAGTTACTATCCTCACGGGACATCAGGTACGCTTGACAGGGATAGCGTTAATTGATGGGAAAATATGGTATCAGGCAGAGGCAATGGTAGACGGCACTTCTTATAACGGATATATCGAAGAGGATTACCTGATATCTGCCGATGATGGACTGAAAGAATGGAAAAAATCGTTGGATAACGCCAATAGCCAACAAGCCACTCCTTTTTTCGCGGCAGCACAGGGCAGCACAAATTTAAATGCATTTCCATCCAGCTACCGCCCATACATACAATCACTGCTCAAAGCGCATCCAAACTGGACCTTTGTGCCAATGAATACAAACCTGAACTGGAATACCGTGATTCAGCAGGAAATGGCTCCTGCCAGAAATCTGGTCCCCTTAGACAGCATGGAAAGCTGGAAAATGTCTAACCAGGTTTTAAGCGCCCCTTACTGGGTGCAGACCAGTGAATCCATTGTCCGCTACTATCTAGACCCCAGGAATTTTTTAAACGAGGACTCCGTCTTCCAGTTTGAAATGCTGTCCTTTAATTCTGCCTGCCATACAGAAGCCGGGGTAAAGACCATTCTAAAAAACACCTTTATGGCAAATGCTACGCTGGAAAATGGCCTGAGTTATGCCCAGAATTTTATGCAGATTGGCAAAGCTTTGAATGTCAGCCCCTACCATCTGGCAAGCCGGGTACGCCAGGAACAAGGCAATGACGGAAGTTCGCCCCTGATTTCAGGAACTTACCCTGGTTATGAGGGTCTTTACAATTATTATAACATTCTTGCTTCCGGGACAACCTATGATGAGATTATCAGAAACGGCCTTGAGGAAGCCCGGGCAGCAGGCTGGACCACCCGCTACGCCGCTCTGTTCGGCGGTTCACAGAAAGTGAGCAACAATTATATTAAAATAGGGCAAAATACCTTGTACCTTCAGAAATTTGATGTGGACAACTCTGACGGAAACCTGTACTGGCATCAGTACATGCAGAATCTCTTAGCTGCAGATAACGAAGGGAAAAGCGTAAAAAAGGGCTATGAGAATATGGGCGTTTTGAACAATTCCTTTCTGTTCCGTGTCCCTGTCTATCACAACATGCCGGCTTCCCCATGCCGAATGCCAGTCGACAGCCTGGCTGCGCCCTCTTTAAGTATTTCTTCGTCCAATTTTAATAAAATAACTCTCAAATGGAAGGAAATCCCTGGAGCACAGGGTTATCAGATTTACCGTTCTGCCAAACCAGACAAGGGATTTAAAAAAGTCGGCACAGTCTCCTCGGGAGGAACTGTTTCCTGGTCAGACAATGTAGGATTCAACAAAACTTACTATTACAAAATCAGAAGCTACCGCCATTTCAACGGCATCAACATATATTCCCCCTATTCTTCCGTGAAAAAAGCCAGCACCAAGCTATCTTCCCCAAAAATAGCTTCCCTGACCTTATCTTCTCAGCAAAAGATAACCATCAAATGGGATAAAATGAAGGGCGTAACTGGCTACCGGATTTACCGTAAGACTGGAAAATCCGGGACCTACAAAGCGATTAAGAAAATAAAAAGCGCAAACACCGTAAGTTATGCAGACAATAGCATTTTACCAAACAACACCTACTATTACAAAATGCGCGCCTATAAGACTGTCGGTAAGAAAGAATATTATTCTCCTTACTCCAATGTAATCGTCAGCCAGACAAACCTCACAAAGCCAACCATCCGTTCTGTGAACGCTGTATCTCCCACCAAAGCCAAGCTGTCCTGGAAGAAAACAGCGGGCGCTCAGGGATACCAGATTTACCGGTCAACCTCCTATAAAGGCAAATATACCAGGGTCAGGACGGTTACCAAAGGCAGCCTCCAAAGCTGTACCGATACGAACCTGACGCCCAACAAAACATATTATTATAAGATACGTGCCTACCGGACTGTAAACAAAACTACAAAGTACTCTAAGTTTTCATCCGTTGCCAGCATCACCCCCTACCTGGAAACCCCGGAAATTAAATCCATTACCAGAATATCCACAGACAGGGTCAAAGTATCATGGCAAAAAGCCGCTGGCGCTCAGGGATACCGCCTTTACCGTGCCGCTTCAAAGAAGGGTACTTATAAGCTGATAAAGACCACTTCCGGTAGTTCCTGCACGGATACCGGGCTTGCTAAAGGGAAAACTTATTACTACAAGGTAAGGGCTTATGTGAAAGTTTCCGGTTCTTACCGATATTCCGGATACTCAAATCCATGGTATGTCCAGACAGTCAAGACCACCGGCTTAGCCGGTGGCTTGCTCAAGCCCTATAAGGGCTTATTA
>CANOFO010000195.1 GCA_947565305.1 uncultured Lachnospiraceae bacterium
AGTGCTATCAGGAGAATAGACAAGCCAAACTGCCAATTACTTAATATTCGTTGTATAGTGCTAAAAGCATAGCACAGATTGAGCCTCAAAGCAATCTTTTAAATATTTAATGGCATTGCAGCGTACAGATCTCCGTGTTTCCCAAAAATCAACGGACTATACAGGCTGCAATGCCATTCAAAACATTTTTAAGCTAAAGTTATCTAACTTTCATTAACGTTTCTCTAAATCTATTTTCTCCCCTTGAGAATCAGCGTGGCAATCCCGCAAATCATGCCTCCCACCGGGAACGCAACCCAGCAGATTTCCCAAAGATTGAAGACAAAACCTGCCACAAAAAACACAATCGTTGCCACAATCATAATGCAGCCGCACCAGATTCCTACTGTTTCATTCTCTTTCTTCACCGCCTTGCAGTTTTCTCTATTATATGCTGCAATATCATACTTCGCCTTGCCAAGCCCGGAGTGGACAAAAATCCCCACTGCAATGGCAACCAGGAACAGGAAAATGCCATAATAAAATTCTTCTTTGGCGCCTGCCCATAAGGGGAAATCATCTGCATTCATCGCCAGCAGCGCCCCTACCAGAATCATGCCGATGCCAGTAGCTATGCGAATAGGAAACTTCTCGTCAAACCGTGCAATTTCTTCCGGCGTATAGAATTCTGGGATGATGGGATGATTCTTGCGGTATACGTCTTCCTGCATCCCTGCAACCACGAGCACCAGAATTGCCACAATGGCAGTTGCAAAAAACAAGGTATTGGCGACAGCTTCCTGCCATCCCAACCCGGTAAACAGCTGCTGAAAGGCAACACTCAATATAAGCAATGATACCCCTAAGGTAATGTTTTTGCGCCTTTTCTCCATATGGCGTTCATAACCCTCGCCATCCTCCACTTCCGATTCTGCTGCATTGTTCCTCATCAATGTGTCCATGCTGCAGGAAAACAAGTCGCAAAGCTGCAGAATTTTTTCCATTTCAGGATAGGATACTCCAGACTCCCATTTAGAAACTGTCTGCCGCGACACTTCAAGCTGCTCTGCCAGCTGCTCCTGTGTCATATCCTTCTTTTTTCTGTAAAATTGTAAGTTGTCTCCAAAAATACCCATAACTGTTCTTCCTTTCTCTTCCTGCTGTTAAATTCCTTCTGCGCTTCCGGTTGATTAGTACTGTTCTGAACAGTTATCACTCTACAATATCCCCCACGTAAAGTCTGCATATTTGGTGTTGCTTTTGAAGATTTTCATGTAAACTTGCGGTTGCATCGCCCCATTTTACGCGAAAAAAGATAAAAATGCTTATAGCTATGACTTGATCCCTTCCTCCGCAGCCTGAATGGACAAGGACAATTCCTCCAGCTGCTTTTCGTCCACCACATTCGGCGCATCCGTCATCAGGCAGGACGCATCTTTGACCTTGGGGAACGCGATGACGTCACGGATAGAATCGCATTTCATCATCAGCATCACCATGCGGTCCAGTCCATAGGCAAGCCCGGCATGAGGCGGAACGCCATAGGCAAAGGCATCCAGCAGGAATCCAAACTGCTCATGGGCGCGCTCTTTGGTAAAGCCGAGCACCTCAAGCATTTTCTCCTGAATGTCATTCTGATGGATACGCACCGAGCCTCCTCCCAGCTCTGTTCCATTCAAGACAATGTCATATGCCTTGGCGCGCACTGCGCCCGGGTCGGAATCAATCTTGTCCCAGTCTTCCTCCATCGGCATGGTAAAGGGATGGTGCATCGCCATGAAGCGGTTCTCCTCATCCGACCACTCTAACAATGGGAACTCGGTAATCCACAGGAAATTGTATTGGTTCTTATCCAGCAGTTCCAGCTGCTTCGCCAGTTCCAAGCGCAGCGCGCCCAGAACATCCCAGACCACCTTATTCTTATCTGCCGCAAACAAAAGCAAATCTCCCGGCTCTCCCTGCATCTTCTCCACGAGGGCTTTCAACTCCTCTTCGCTCATGAATTTTGCAAAGGAGGACTTATATGTGCCGTCCTCATTGACTGCCAGGTAGGCAAGCCCTTTGGCGCCGTAGCCTTTGGCAAATTCCACCAGCTTGTCAATCTTCTTGCGCGGCATACCGCCCTGTCCCTTGGCATTGATGCCGCGGACAGAGCCGCCTTGCTCCAACGCCCCGGTAAATACGCCAAAACCGCATTCCTTCACTATGTCAGAAACATTTGTCAACTCCATACCAAAACGTGTGTCAGGCTTATCAGAGCCAAAACGGTCCATCGCCTCCTGCCAGCTCATGCGCGGAATCGGCAGCTGCACGTCTATGCCGATTGCCTCCTTAAATACATATTGCAGCAAGCGCTCATTGACATCAATGACATCATCAACATCCACGAAAGACAGCTCCATATCTGCCTGCGTAAATTCCGGCTGGCGGTCTGCACGCAAATCCTCATCACGGAAACAGCGGGCTATCTGGAAATAACGGTCATATCCTGCACACATCAAAAGCTGCTTGAAAAGCTGCGGAGACTGCGGCAATGCATAAAAGGTTCCGGGATGGACGCGGCTGGGCACAAGGTAATCCCTTGCCCCCTCCGGCGTTGATTTCGTAAGTATTGGCGTCTCCACCTCCAGAAAGCCTTCCTTTTCCATAAAATTGCGCAAAAGCATCGCTACCTTGCTCTTCATCATCAGATTACGCTGAATGTCAGGTCTGCGCAAATCCAGATAACGGTAACGCAGGCGCAAATCCTCTTTCGTCTGCGAATTCTCCTCAATCGGAAATGGCGGCGTCTCCGATTCAGATAAAATTCTGATATCTGAGGCAATGACCTCAATATCGCCGGTCTTTAAATTCTCGTTGACTGCTGCAGTTCTCCTTTCCACGGTTCCTGTGACTGCCACCACAAACTCACTGCGCAGCGTTCCTGCTTTCGCAAAACCTTCGCTTCCCACTTTCGGTTCATCAAATACAATCTGCAGGATACCGGAGCGGTCTCGCAAATCTATAAAAATCAGACTGCCAAGATTTCTTCTTTTCTGCACCCATCCCATAACGGTAACAGTTTCCCCGATATTTGCACTGGAAACTTCCGTACACCGATGGCTTCTGTGCATCCCTTTCATTGATTCTGCCATGATAATTCCTCCTAGTATAATAATGGTATCAGCACGCGACTCTTTGCGTCACCTGCCAGTTCGTCGGAAGGCAGCTTTTTAAATGCTTCGCATTTG
>CANOFO010000196.1 GCA_947565305.1 uncultured Lachnospiraceae bacterium
ATATACAAACGAGCCCAATGTTGATTTGACTACTGTAGTTTCTGTAGGGGACACTATGGAATCGAAGGTTCTGAAAGTGAATGACGGAGAGGGTCAGGTGCTTCTGACTTATAAGCGTCTTGCTGCCGAGAGAGGAAGCAAGAGGTTAGAAGAGGCATTCAATGCCCAGGAAGTATTGACGGCGAAGGTAGTCCAGGTATTAGAAGGCGGCTTAAGCGTTGTGGTTGACGAGACAAGGATTTTTATCCCGGCAAGCCTGGTATCTGATACATATGAGAAGGACCTTGGCAAATATAAAGACCAGGAGATTGAATTTGTCATTACAGAGTTCAACCCGCGCAGAAGAAGGATTATCGGTGACAGGAAACAACTGTTGCTGGCTGCCAAAGAAGAACTCCAGAGAGAATTGTTTGCGAGAATCAATGTCGGTGATGTATTAGAGGGAACTGTTAAGAATGTGACAGATTTCGGTGCATTTATTGATTTGGGCGGAGCCGATGGACTGCTCCATATTTCAGAGATGTCCTGGGGAAGGGTGGAAAATCCTAAGAAGGTCTTCAAGGTTGGCGATGTCGTTAAGGTATTTATCAAGGACATCAACGAGAGAAAGATTGCGCTCAGCATGAAGTTTGAGGACGAGAATCCCTGGAAAGATGCAGCTGAGAAATATGCAGTTGGCACGGTTATCAAGGGCGTAGTCGCAAGAATGACAGATTTTGGAGCATTTGTAGAGTTAGCGCCTGGCGTGGATGCGCTTTTGCATGTATCCCAGATTTCTAAGGAGCATGTGGAGAAGCCGGCAGACGTATTAAAGATTGGTCAGGAGATTGAGGCGAAGATTGTTGATTTCAATGAGGAAGAGAAGAAAATCAGCCTTAGCCTGAAAGCTATGCTCGTACCAGCGGAAGAGCCAGCCGCAGAAGAAGTGGCAGAATCGGCAGAGGAGGCTGCAGAAGAGCCGGCAGCGGAAGAAGAATAAGAATAGAGGAATTTCATGGTTGGATATGAGGATTTCAAAAAGGATATTTTTGCATTAACAAAGATTGATTTGGATTCATACAAAGAAAAACAGATGAAACGCCGGATTGACACGTTGATTACCAAGAACAATATCAACAGTTATAAGGAATATGTGGCGTTGATTAAGAAGAATGAGGAGAAATTTGAGCAATTTGTGAATTTTCTCACCATCAATGTTTCTGAATTTTATCGCAATCCTGAGCAGTGGGAGATATTGGATAAGAATGTGTTCCCGGCACTGATTAAGAAGTTTGGCAAGAATCTTAAAGTATGGAGCGCTGCCTGTTCCACCGGGGATGAGCCGTATTCTTTGGTAATGGCGTTGTCTCGGCATATACCGTTGAATCAAATTCACATTATTGCAACAGATATTGACAAACAAGTACTTGACAAAGCGCGCATGGGGTTATATAATGAAAAAAGCATAACATCTGTGCCGGCAGACTTCAAGAAGAAGTATTTTACCAAGGTGGGTAATTCTTATCAGATTTCTAACGAGATTAAACGCCAGGTAGAATTTAAAGAACATAATTTGTTGCGGGATTCTTATCCCACTGGTTGTAATTTAATTGTTTGCCGAAATGTATTGATTTATTTTACAGAAGAGGCAAAGGAAGAAATTTATAAGAAGTTTAACTCTGCGCTGACTTCTCAGGGAATTCTCTTTATTGGAAGTACAGAACAGATTATGAATTATAAAGAGTTAAACTATCAGAGACATCAGTCTTTTTTCTTCCAAAAAAACTAATCGCGAGTTTCTTAATATAAAATAAATACTCCCTACTCATTGCTCCCCCCTGTGGTTTTCCGCAGAGGGGAGCGCAACATTTCAGCAGGAAGTTTGTCGGATGGCTGAACAGTTACGGTTTTATGCCTGTTTTTTCAGATGTTCTAAAAGATGCAGCGCGTATTTCTTCTGAAGTTCCACGGAATCTGTGAATTCTTCTGTCATTTCAAACCAGGTCACCTTATCATGATATTCCAGTTTGAAATAGGGAGTTACAATCTCCTCGTATTGGGGCAGAAAGCAGCCGGTTTTTTTGCTGTAACAGGTAGCAGCTTTAGCCTTTGTGCGGAAATTTTTGTCTACATAGAAGGCAACGCTTTTATGGATGGCGCGGTCTTCTTGGGGCAGAAAGTAATAATCCCTGTAATTTGGATAGAAATATTTCAATTCTCCCTGATAAATTAAGACCTTAAGTTTTGCCTGTCTGCCATAACCTGTCAGGTAAATGTCCTGTTTGCCGAAGGAGAAACGTCTGGGTAGGGGAGCAGACAGTGCCAGTGTCAGTATCAGTTCCAGTTCCGAGCCGTCTTCATAGGATTTGTAGGCATTTTTTTCATAGGAGAGTACTTCAAAATCTCCTTCAAATAGCCTTGGATAGGCGAGTATGGGAAGGAGTTTTGGCATTCCCAGCAAATCTTCGTAGTTGTGAAGCTGCAACAGGGAAGCTGCTTCTTCATCCGGCTTCTTTATATATTCCTGATAGACATTGATCAATTCTTTGCCGGAGTATTTGTCGTCCCGTACAATCCCCAGGAATGTTTCCAAAGATTTTTGCTTTAAATTGTCAAGCCTGAGGATGGGCTTGAATTTAGACATTTTCTGAAAGATGTCCAACTGCTGGAAATCCAGGGCGTTATTCAGCCCATAATGTTCGAGACGCTTTTTCAGATAGGGGATGTCGAATCCCAGTCCATTAAAAGAAATCAGGCTGCCGTATTGGGCAGAAAGCTTTAAGAAAGCTGTGAGGACTGGCTTTTCCTCCTCAGGCTTTTCGGCAAAAAATTGAGTCACACAGATAAAATTACCCCGCCTGGCAGCGCAGCCTATCAGATAGACATGCGTATATGCAGTCGAAAAGCCGGTGGTCTCAATATCAAAAAAGAGAGCAGATTCCGTAAATATTTCTTCTGTTATGGGATTA
The DNA here is from genome assembly GCA_947565305.1 of uncultured Lachnospiraceae bacterium. Classification (GTDB taxonomy): domain Bacteria; phylum Bacillota; class Clostridia; order Lachnospirales; family Lachnospiraceae; genus Petralouisia. Next base: position 2,949 of record CANOFO010000196.1, read on the forward strand.
TCCGCCGTAAATACAGTTTCATTT
>CANOFO010000197.1 GCA_947565305.1 uncultured Lachnospiraceae bacterium
AATCTACATCCAATTGCTCTTTATCATTTGAAAGACTTTCGCAATCGGAAGCCCCGATTTTATTCAGTTTCTTAGAATTAATTTTTAGCGTACTCAAATTTTTAGCCCCATAAAATGCCTTAGAGCCAATGGAAGTCACGCTGCCTTTAAACTCTATGGAAGTGAGCTTCGTGCAGCCGGAAAATGCCTTGGAAGGTATCTTGGTTACATATTTTCCCACAGTGATTTTCTTTAGTTTCTTATTCCCCTGGAATGCGCCAGCTGCAATGGCGGTTACCTTGTAAGTCTTGCCCGAAATCTTTACAGTATCAGGAACCTTGGCGCTTGTAGTGCCGGAAGGAACTTTGGGCTTATTGTATGTTACCGCCGTGGAAGAAGTCAATTTGTAGCTTGCCTTGGCGCTGTTTGAGCCACTTACCACAATGTCCCCCTTTTTCGGAGTTTCCGGCTGCTTCGGGGGTTCCGGCTGATTTGGGTTATCCGGCTGATTTGGGGTTCCAGGCTGATTTGGGTTATCCGGCTGTTCCGGATTATCTGGCTTCTGGCTGCTGCTTTCCATAGCTTCCACTCTGTCAGGCAGTATGCCTTCCACTGCCTGACCATATCCTTCACCAGTCTGTATGCCTATCATGCGTATGCCATCGCCAGTATAAGCTGCATCTTTCATGATAAAGGAAATCTCGGCAGACTCTCTCGGCTTGAGAATCTTCCCATCCTTATAACTGCATTCCTTGACGTCGTCAGCATCCTCTGTCTGCCCGCTCTGGTTATAGGTGTAAGAAGATACATCTGTTGTCCCTTCCTGATTGCCCTTGTTCATGACAGTCATGGAAATCCGGTAATCGTCTGTCCCCGGAATGCTGATGACACTTGCCATTTCTTCGGGAACCATATAAGCGCCCACGTGGACAGCATCTTTGTAAGTTGCAAGTACAGTGTCTCCCTGTGAAAGCGTATAAGTTACCTCATCGCCGTCTTTTAAGGATTCAGCCGCTGTAACCGGGAGCTCGACTTTCAATACCTGCCCGGCGCCAATGGTTCCTTTTCCATTTTCTTCCATAGTAAGTTCCGCCAACGGCGCAGTGCCAGTCAAGGCGCCGGAAGCAGAGAGAACCACATTTTCGGCATCTGCCATTCCGCTATTCCAAAGCGTCACATAGCTGGTATAATCTTCTCCTGCAAAAGGATAATCTTCACTGTCTGCCTTGGTAATCTGTACCTCATGTGCTTCCGCAGCGTCTTCCACAACGGCATCGGAATTGCTGCTTTCAAACATGGATGCCCCGTCAAGCTGCGTGTAGCCATAGACAATCTTCCCATCATCAAGCACCTGTACATCCAGATTGTTGATTTCGTTAGAAAGCCCACTTAACGGTACCGGTCCCCTGGAGGAGGCAATCTCCCCATTTTCATCTGTTATAAAGGTACCTGCATATATCTGATTTATCAATTTGGTGTCATTATCCTGGTTGCTGCCGGCGTTCTTCCATAGAAGAATGCCTTTTCCGTCTTCATTCATAGCAGCCTGGAATTCCGTGTCCGGTGTCAGGGAATTTTCATCAGACACAAGCGGATGGATTCCGAAGTCCGCGGCATGTTCCTTCCAGTTCTCGTATTCTTCCGCTGTTTTCGGCAAAAAGTCAGCCGTAGACACAAGGGAGCCATTCTGATTCCAGAACAGATAAATATGTCCGCCATTTTCAATCAGGGAAATATGCTGTGCACATGTTCCTGATTCTGTGACAGGCACAAGGGTATTATCCGGGATGTTGCCATTTTTGTCCGAAACGACACGCAGATAAATCTGCCGGTCATCTATGCTTGCCTCCATGCCGTCTTCTGTTTCCTTTATCAGTTTTCCGTCTGCGTCAAGCACCACAATCTGTCCCTCAATCCCATTATAGGAAAAAGATTTCAATTCTGTGATGCGGTAATTATCTTTGCCATCCGCGCTCTGGATTAAAAAGCGGGTATCTTCCGCGGCTGTCTTTCCTTCGCTGTCAAGAACGGCTTTGCAGATGGTCTGCTCCTGTGACATCAGTTCTGTCAGGGAAGAGGCATTCAGATTATACGCCCTGCGCTCATAATAAAGTTCCACCGTTCCATCCGTATTTTCTACAGCGTCCAGTGAATTGATGGCAACATTCTCATCCTCTGCAATGGTAAAGCTGTCTCCCAGAGGATTTCCGTCTAAATCAAAATACCTTCCCCTTAAATCAAAAGCGGTTAATGCCTTGGCGACAGCCGGTAAACGGAAATCAGAATCCGCGTTTAAGTCATCTCCTACCGCATGGTCTAAATCACCTTCTGACCAGGTTAGAAGAAGTTTGTCATTTAGCTTGTAATACTCTATATTCCACTGTAATTTGTCGCTTTGACTGATATTTTCTTTGCTGCTCCAGGTTTGCCCGCCATCACTGCTGATTGCATAAACAGCGCCCAGATAATTTAAGGAACCTTTTGCTGCTCCATTGTCTGCAAGTGTCATTGCCATCAGCTTATTGCCGGATAGCTTAATCAGCTTTATCTTTACATTTTTGCCGGCAGGCTTGAGGATATCAGTCAGCCCGCTGCCTGTCGGTGTGTCCGCAGAACTGTCATTCCTTGAAACCGTGAATAGCGGGTTTTTGTCGGAATCCTCTATGGTTTTTGTCAGATTTTCCATCATGGGGGCGGCGCCTGCCCGAGTTTCAGAAGCTGCTACCGTAGTCGTTGCCTTATGGATATTTTTTCTTGCATCGGCATCTCCAAACTCTTGATTGTCGCTGCCCGGAATGTTCACGGTTTCTTCTACACTGAACACCGCAAGGTCTGCCCCAAGGCCGCCTTTGAGGTAGAAATAGCCGCCGGCATTCCATTTATCGGTATGCTCTAAATTGAATTTCAGGTTTCCGCCCAGGGAGATATACACGCCTGCAAACGCATTAAAGCCTACTCCGGTCTTCACGGTAAGGTCAA
>CANOFO010000198.1 GCA_947565305.1 uncultured Lachnospiraceae bacterium
CTGCAGATAGTGCAGGAATTGTACGAGAAGAAGCTGGTGACAGTATCGGATATGATGAAACCTTGCTTGTGGAATATTCCGCAAGGGTACAGTCACTTGCTGGATTCCCTGCACAGATGAAAGCAATTGAAGAGAGAGCGAACCAAATTGCCTTAATTTTAGCCTCTATACAGCATATACAGTCAAATATATCTGATTGTGAAAACAGGCTTGCTACGGTCAAATTAAAGGCTGCTGAGGTCACACAGGAACGCAGTAACTACGCTAAAGCGTTTGAGGAACACACCATTGTCAATGGCAACATTCTTTCTCTGAAGCCTTGGCTTGAAAAAGAAAAGGAGATACCTGTTGCACAGGAAAGATATACAACAGCACTTACCAGAGTATCCGAGCTTACAGTTGAGATTTCCAATATCGATAATGAAATTGCCGAAAAGCAGGCAGAGGCAGATAAGGAAATAAAAGCCATGACCGGAATGGAAGAACTGACCGGGATTGTTGCCAAAATGAATGCTGATGTAGAGGCTTTGAATTCTTTGGTAAAAGAAAAGCAGATGGAAGTCGGGGCATTGCAGCAGAAAGCTGAACAGATTACCAAGCTGAAAAAAGAGATTGCAGAATTGCAGGAGCGGCAGACAGGGTATGCAAAAGAAACAGCCAATTATGATGCCTTAAAGGTAGCATTCAGCCAGAGCGGTGTTCCCCATCAGATTATTCGTTCAATTATTCCACAGCTGACAACTACCTCCAATACCATACTCGGACAAATGACTGGCGGCAAAATGGGTGTTGAGTTCCGCTTAGAGAGATTGCAGAAGAATGGAAAGGAAAAGGTATCGCTGGATATTTTCATAGAGGAATATGGGAAGTCGGTGCTGCCGTACCTGTCAAAGTCCGGTGGGGAAAAGGTGAAGTCTTTCCTGTCAGTCATCCTTGCGCTGGCTGAAATTAAATCATCATCTGCCGGCATCCAGCTCGGAATGCTTTTTATTGACGAGCCCCCGTTCTTGGATGGGGATGGTATCCAAGCATACTGTGACGCTCTGGAAACCATTCAGAACAGATACAGCAATATTAAGATTATGGCTATTACCCACGATCCGACCATGAAAGCCAGATTCCCTCAGAATTTGGATGTGGTGAAGACGGAGGATGGCAGCAAGGTAATTTATTAGGGGGGTACGGTATGCCAGATAACAAGAAATACTATTACCTCAAACTTAAAGAGGTTTTTTTTGAGTCAGATGAGCTGAAGATTCTGCAGTCCATGCCGGATGGGTATCTGTATAGCGATATCCTGCTGAAACTGTATCTCAGGAGCCTCCACAATGGTGGACGTTTAATGTATAAAGATGTAATTCCGTATACTTCCCCCATCCTGGCAACTTTGACCGGACACCAGGTGGGAACAGTAGAGAAAGCAGTAGAGACATTGAAAACCTTGGGACTTATAGAGGTTTTGGATAATGGGGCAATTTATATGATGGATATTCAGAATTTTATAGGGCAGAGTTCTACGGAAGCAGATAGGAAACGTGATTACAGGAATCGTATAGATGCCGAAAAAAAGGTAATTTCTGAAAAGCCGATGGGACAGATGTCTGGACGAATGTCCGTGGAGGTTGAGGACAAATGTCCAGACAAATCTCCACCAGAGATTAGAGATAAGAGATTAGAGATAAGAGATAAGAGATAATATAAATACTTTTGTTCAGAGCCCTGGCAAGCAGGACTCTGAACCGAAAACATACATTTCCGCAACAGCCGCAAGTCTACAGTCCAATGGGTTGCAGGAAGCAGACGTGGAGGCAATCATACTGAACGATGGCACGGAGTGGAAGCCCAGCCAGGCATTATTCGCAGAATATGTAAGACTTTATCCAAATGTGGATGTAAAGCAACAGTTCAACGAGATGCGTGGGTGGTGCCTGTCCAACCAGACGAAGCGTAAGACCAGAAGGGGCGTCAAGCGGTTTGTCAATGGCTGGCTGGCGAGGGAGCAAGACAGGGCTTCCAGCTATGGAGTGAAGCGGCAGGTGGATGCTAAAAAGGTAAATGGTTTCAGCGGATTTCCACAACGCAGTTATGACATGGAAAGTCTGGAGGCACAGCTGTTGGGGACACAAAAAACCTGCGCGAAGGATACAGAGGTGAAAGGTGGCATATGAAGAACTGTGGTGCGATATTGGCAGGAGCAGAAAAAGAGTTCTTGCAACTGTTCGATAAATTCACTTATTCGCGGGGTGCCTGGCAAGTGTGGGAAGACCTTATGACTGTTATGGCGTGCAGTATAAGCAATGCAGTTGACAGGACGCCGGATAAATTCAAGAGGCGAGAAAAACAGTACGAACGGGCAATCAAAAGGCTTGGTGGCGTGGAAATTCCAGCACAAATGCTTGGGATAATCACAATGGCATTAGAACAGAATCCGGACCAAGACTTTTTGGGAAAGTTGTATATGAACTTAAACCTGGGAAATCATTGGAAAGGCCAGTTTTTCACACCATATAATGTCTGCCGGATGATGGCGGAAATGAATTTTGGCGATGGAGCACAAGCCGAGGTTGAAAGGAAAGGATATATATCTATTTGCGATCCATGTGTTGGCGCCGGAGCGATGCTTATAGCTGCAGCTAATGCAATGAAGAGGGCAAATATCAATTACCAGACCAATGCAGTATTTGTAGGGCAGGACATTGATCGGATAGTGGCAATGATGGCATACATTCAGATTTCGCTCATTGGATGTCCTGGATACATCATTATTGGGAACAGCTTAACAAATCCACCAACAGGGCATGTGTTATTCCCCCAGGATACAGAAGGGCAGGAAGTATGGCTCACACCGCTTTTCATGCATGATATTT
>CANOFO010000199.1 GCA_947565305.1 uncultured Lachnospiraceae bacterium
GAGACGGCGGCAGAGGCACAGACCGGATATAAGGAGATTAATCTTCGCGCCATGAAGCTTATTAAAAACGGCGGCTTTCTTGCTACCTGCTCCTGCTCTCATTTTATGTCCTACGAGCTTTTTACGGAAACAATAAATAAGGCTGCAAGAGACGTTCACAAGCATTTAAGACAGGTGGAGTACAGAACGCAGGCTCCCGACCATCCTATACTCTGGGCTGCAAATGAATCATATTATCTTAAGTTTTATATTTTTCAGGTATGTGAGGAATTTTAGTGTTATGGAGACCATAAAGCCCTTCCTTATACAACTCCATAACACATTTTTACTGAAATGCCTTAATTCCATATAAATTTGAGAGTAGTTTTCTGATGCTTCAGACTATTTTCTTTTTTAATCTTTTGACACAAAATGCTTTTCAGGTCCATTCAGATGATAAATTTCTTTCCTCAAAAACTCAGGATAAATAATCACATTCTGAAGTTCTTCAATAGGCATCCAGCCAATGACCACTTTACAATTATCTTTTTGGGAAACAAATTCTCCATTATCGGGAATTGTCTGATTTTCACATAGTTCGGCCAAATAGTAAAATACTATAGTATGCGCCTGTTTTCCATTCCATTTCCAAAAACATTCTTCGCTCCATAATAAACGTTTACATGAAATATTTACGCCCATCTCTTCCACCATTTCACGAATCAGTCCATCTTCCAGTGTTTCGCCTATTTTTATATGACCGCCCGGCAAAGCGTATTCATTGCCGTCACTGTCTCTTTGGACAAGAATTTTATTATCCTTCACGAAAAGGGCAGCTACCCTCAATCCGCATAAATACTCATCCGCTGCAAACAACCAATCCTTTTCCATTATCCTCTCCTCCAAACTCCGATTGCAATTTAATGATTTTTTAGGTAAATAATTAATGGAAACAAAATCACATATAATTATTTTATAATAATATTTATAATTTCCTCAGCAATATACTCTGTACTCATTGTACCGTCTATCACATAATCGGAAGATGGCAATATATCTTTTAGCATTTGGACGTATGCAATCCTTGCATATTTTAAATATCCCATTAAGTCTTTTCTTATGTCCTTACCGGATGCATTTCCCATATCTCTTAAAATTCTTCTTGCTAACGCTATATCTAAGGGCGTATCTATAAAGAAAGCCGCATCTATATACTTTCTGATTTGCTCATTACAATAGGCAAAGGGATAATCAAGAATTAAATAATCACAAATTCCACTGTTTTTAACTTTTAATATATCCTTTTCCAACGGTTCAAGCTTCCAGACATTATAATCTGCGCCGTCGAGTACCCATTGATAAAAGTTATCAACCTCTCCTTCAAAAGCATAGTCATCAAAATGCAGCGTCTGCACATTGGATAATCGCTTTTTTATTTCATTTACTGTTGTTGTTTTCCCGCCTGCTGTTACTGCTGCTATTGCAATTATCTTCATACAATCACTCCTTATTGCCTATGCACAAAGCGGAATCTATGACAGCTCCGCCTATTTTTCGTCATTTAGAATCTGTTCTATCCTTTCAAGCTCGTCCTTTTTAAACTGCATGTTATCAAGCATACCCACATTGTCTGTAATCTGTGACGGCCTGGACGCGCCAATCAGCACGCTTGTAATATCCCCATCCCGCAAAATCCATGCCAGTGCCATCTGTGCCAGGCTTTGACCCCGCTCGGCTGCAACTGCATTCAGGGTACGCACCTTTTCCAACGTCTCATCTGCAACGGCTTCCTCCTTCAGAAATCTTCCGTCTGTCCTGATGCGGCTATTTTCGGGAATCCCATTCAGATAACGGTCCGTCAGCAGTCCCTGCGCCAGAGGACAGAATGTAATAATACCAATTCCATTTGCTGCGGCATATGCCTTGAGTCCATCCTTCTCAATGCTGCGGTCAAACATGGAGTACCTTCTCTGATTAATAATAAACGGCGTACCCATCTCCTTGAAAAGCGCCGCAATCTCAATCGTCTGTTCCTTATTATAATTTGAAATACCAATATACAGTGCTTTCCCATTCCTGACAATATCGTCCAGAGCCCTGGCAGTCTCCTCTAAGGGCGTCTCCGGGTCAGGTCTGTGATGATAATAGATATCTACATAATCTAATCCCATTCTCCGAAGGCTCTGGTCCAGACTGGCAATCAGGTATTTCCTGCTCCCCCAGTCCCCGTAAGGTCCCGACCACATATCATATCCCGCTTTCGTCGAGATAATCAGTTCATCCCTGTATGCGCCAAGACTCTTTCTCAAAATCCGCCCAAAATTTTCCTCCGCCGCACCAGGCACAGGACCATAGTTATTGGCAAGGTCAAAATGAGTGATTCCCCTGTAAAAAGCAGTCTCACACATCTGTGTCATGTTGTCAAAATTCCCGTTTGAACCGAAATTGTGCCACAGTCCCAAAGACACCGCTGGGAGCTTTAATCCGCTTGCTCCGCAACGATTGTATTTCATCTGTTCGTACCTTGTTTCATTTGCAATATACATAATCTGCCTCCTTATTCTCCAAAAACCAGATAGCGCTTATTTCCCCGGTTTCCTTGTAAATATATATTATCCCTTCATGCTTTCAATCGCAAGACCTTTTAAAAATATTTATGCAAATCTGTTATAATCATCATAGTTCGCCTTTGGCAAACAGGTTATCTTTTCCCATGCCGCATACGAACGGATTAGAGTCATAATAGTGGCAAAAATCCAAGAAGTCAGAACGCTGTTCTGAATCATTCATAAGCTTCTTTTGTGGGCATATCTGGTTTGAATTTACGG
>CANOFO010000200.1 GCA_947565305.1 uncultured Lachnospiraceae bacterium
ATGTCGCTGCCGCTGTACCTCTCTAGCTGCTCTGTCTGATGCCGCAGCGTCTCCCCTTGCTCGGAGAGCGCGGATTTCATGGACTGTATCTGCGATTTCAATTTCTGACTGCTTGAAGAAAGATTCTGTATCTGCCTGTCTTTCTCCTGTAGTTGGCTTTTCAGTATTTCCAATTCCATGTTTTTGTCGGTTAGTTCCCGTTCCATTTCCTCCAGCTGATTCAGCAGACTGTCTATCTGCTCTCCGCTGCTGTAATCTCCGAATCCGTTCATTCCTTTCCCTCACTTTCCCTAAGACTTGCTCTTTAAGTCCTTCAATTCCGCTGTCTGTCTTAGCAATGTCCGATTCTGTCTGGAGAGCATGGCATTCTCGTTGTTCAATCTCTCCACTAATCCTGTTAATTCCCGATTCTGCTGGCATAGTATAGGGAGTTCCCTGTTCTCCGCTTGCAGCCGTTCGATTTCCATCTGTTGGTTTTCCACCAGTTCCAAAATCTCGCCCTGCTTTTCCAGAATAGCCAGTACCTCTTGCAGCTCTGTCATATATTCGTCCAATCATATCCCTCACCTTCTGCATAATCATTTGGTGCAACGCTTTCATGGTGCGATACCATTCCTTTGTTACATGGTTTAGTTGTTTTACTATGCGGTTATACTCGCATCGGTCAGACACCTCCCCGCGCTGTTTCATCTGCCTTGCCCGGTATCCCTCGTGGATGGTCGGCTCAAGGGCAAGCCCCTGTCTTTTGTAGCTGCGGTGGTCAATCTGCTGTTCCATTGACAGATAGCGGTTGCAGATATCCGCCCATGACTTTCTCCATTTCTCCACGTTCCCTTGGTCGTTCCAGTCGTTTGCCTGCACGGTTATCCGCTTCCAGAGTTTCTCGTTCCGTTTCCCCAACTTCTGCATCCCGGTCTTTTTATCAATAAGCGGGATGCGTTCCCCGTTTTCATCCCTTGCATAATCCTTTTTCTCCTTTGCGCCCCATGAGCCGTCTGCCTTAATGGGTCTGGTGGTAAGGAGGATATGGGCGTGCGGGTTGCCATTCCCCTTATCGTGGATGGCAATATCCGCGCACATGCCCTCCGATACAAAATTGCCCTGTGCATATTCCCTGATAACTGCAAGCTGTAATTCTTCGGAAAACTCTATCGGCAATGCAACCTCCACTTCCCGTGCGAGCTGCGCATTGGATTTTTTCTCTGCTCTTGTGACTGATTCCCAAAGCGTCTGCCTGTCCGCATATTCTTTTGGCGCATGTCCCGGCAACAAGATTTCCCGGTGCATGACGCCGCCTTTCCGTGTGAAGTCATGGGTAATCCCCGTTTCCCTGTCACAAAGTCTCTCCCCGGCACGGTACGCAGCAGCCGCAATGACAGATTTCCCCTTGCTCCGCCCGATTATCTTGACCGAGCAATGATAAATCGCCAGAAACATCACTCTCCTTTCCGTAAGCTGTCTTTGCAGACATAGGCAAATAAAATATATCTGCCAGAATATAGGGCTGGTTCCTGGCAAAAACTGCAAACAGTTCTCAGCCCAAGCCTCGCAGAGCGCGCGTCCACGCAGTGGGATAGACAGGCTCTGCCTGTCTATAAGTGCGCCCTTCTTCGTTTCCCTACGAAGGGAATGGCAAAGCGCCGTCCCCCTCATCTGCACCCTCTGTTGTGTTCGGCACAGTAGTGGACTGCATGGCTTTGGAAAAATACCTGCCGTTCGTCTCCTGCTTTTTCAAGAATGCAACCAGCTTTGGTATATCCTCCTCCGTGACAGCCCTGCCCAAGACAGATTCCACCGCACCGCCAATCTGGATTAAGCGGTGGGTACGGATTTTCCGCTCCTCCTCTTTCTTCCGCCGTTCCAACTGCTTCCGCTGTGCCTGATACTGTTTTAATTTCTCTAACATTTCTTCCTCTTTCGTAGTACAATTCTGAATACGCTCATCCAGTGTCTTTCTTTGTTTTGCCATAAATATCTCCTTTTCTCCGGTACCTGCCGAAAACCAAATTAATATACTGCAAATCAAAATCATTCTTCTGCCATCACAAGCAGACCATTTACACATACATCATTTCTGATAAGATGCAGTAATCTATCTTCCAACGTAGCAGAATCTGTTTCTGAAAAATGCACATTCACCACATAAGTGGTTGTCCCTATGCGTTTTGTAAAACTGCTATTTTTTGTTTCTTCCCTGCTGTCTCCCATAAAAATAAAATCCTCCCATTGATTTTAGAACATTTGTTTTGTATAATGTTTATGGGGCGGTGCTCTGTTATGAAGGCAAACACTTTCATTTGCAATTTTGTGCATGGCATATCCTAACACTCCTTTCCGATTTTTTGTAATTGTTTTTCCATTAAATCAATTACTCCCTGTCACTAATAGGAGAAAAGGGCATAACAAATCGGAACTATTTTGAAAATGAATTGAATTATTTTTGAATAATCAGATAAAAAGGCGGTGAATCCATAATGCAAAAAGAAATAGTATCGTTTTCAGAAACGGACGATTGCGATTTTGATAATGAACTTTTAGACGCACTGGCACAGGAATACTCCGCCATACAGGAAACAGAACAGGAAAAAGAAGAAAACTCCTTACCCGAAGAAACAGCCTCTGCTCCCACATCAAGACAAAAGCTGTGGAGGGATACCCAGAAAGAAGCCCTGACCCGGCTAGAGGATTCTGCACGGACAGAAGACGATTTCCGAA
>CANOFO010000201.1 GCA_947565305.1 uncultured Lachnospiraceae bacterium
CTTTCCGCCATGCGTTTCTGTTCCTCCAAATCCTGAAAACCGTAATAATTCAAAGGATTGTCAGTCGCCACATACAGATTGTTTTCTTCAATATAGAGAGGCACCATACTGAGTTTTGCCGCCGTCTCACGCGGGATTAAGGCAACCACCTCTGCCGTTGCACTAAGCTGCTCCATGCCAAGCACAGGCACCTTGAGCTGTCTGGACAGTTCCGCCAGTATTTCCTCTTCTTTTACATACCCCAGGGAAATCAAAAGTTCCCCCAGCATCTGTTTCTTTTCACTGCTCTTCTGGATGGCAAGCGCCTGTTCCAGCTGCTGCTGCGTGATATAGCCGGTATCCAGAAGCATTTCGCCCAGTCTTATCTTTTTCACCAGTCTTCTCCTTCCTGCAAGGTATCGCTGATTCCATACATCAAAAGTCCCAACGAGGCTTCTATTGCCTGTTCCTCTGTGGTATTCCTTTCATTCAGGTACATATCCAGGGAAACCACCTCAATACATTCGCTTTCTTCCGACAACGCTTCCACAAACGCCAATACCTGTTCATATGAGCCTGTCACGGTCAGTCCCACGTTACAGCCCAGAAGCAGTCCGGCATCCTGTCCTTCCTGCGGGTACATGCCATCCTGCTGCATCCCTTCCTGCTGCCCATTCTCCTTCGTGCGGTGCAGGGCGGCTTCATTGACTTTGATATAGTCGCCGATGTTCATGGACTCCACCGACAAACCGCATTCTTCCGTCAGGTGGTTTAAAATCCCGTCAATGGTGTAGGTATTTAATTTTCCGTAAAAATATTCATAATTTTCTTCTGCAAGTTTTTGCTGCTCGGCAAGGGCAGTTTCCACTCCCGGCGCCTCCAGCACGGTCATAATCCGCAGTTCTTCAAACTGAAGCGCTTCCAGTTCTTCCTGATACCGCTCCTTTTCCCTGATGGCGGGACGTAAAAGATAGATAACGCACAGTCCTATCACCCCGATGGCTATGCAGATTTGCAACAATACTTTTTCCCTTCTTGTCATTTGCTTCCTCTCCATACAGTTTATTTTGTTACCATAATTTAATATTGATGGTAAAAGAATAATTTATCTCTCCCATCGGTCCCGTATTTTTCCGAAATCCGGTGTAGCCCACTTCTTCATATTGTTCCGACTCCTCCAGTATCCTGGCAAATTCCGCGGGCGCATACTGGTCTTTGGCATAGCAGCCCAGGCTGACGGTGCCTTCCTTGAAGGAATATCCCGTAATAACGGTCCCCTCCGGTTTCAACCTGTCAATCACCCGCAGGATACTGCTTTCAAACCGGGGCATGGACTCCAGCAAGTCAATTGCTGCCGCCACGCGGTTATTGTATGCCGCATAGGCGCTGCAGGTTTCAATCATGTGGTCTTTTTCCTGAAATTGGCGCTGCAAATCCTCCCCGGAAAGAAACTCTGCCAGTTCGTCCGCCTGTCCGGAAAGAACGGTATTTTGATATTTGTTTATTAAGGCAGCGGACAAAACCGCTATCAAAATAGCGCCTGCCAGCATGGAAGGCAAAAACAGCATTTTGTCTTTGTCCCCGATGCGTGTTTCCTCCAGCCTGCCGAAAAAGTCGTACTGCGCTTCTTTTGCGGCAGAAAGGGACATGGCCGCCGCCACACCGTTATGGGCGTACTCCTCTTCCTGAAAAGCATAATGGACTCCCTGAATCTGTGCCGCCCTCAGGGGCTCCACAGGTATGCCCAGGGCTGTCTGCAAATGCTTTGCCGCATCCGAAATCTTTCCATAGCTGCCATACAGATAAATATGGGCAATCTCTTTATTGGGATAGCGCTGCTGGTGGAATCTCTCCAGACGCATCAAATCTTCCTGGACTTTCTGCTGCAGGACGGCATCAGAATCCGCTTCCTCTTTCCTGTTGTTTATGCTGGAAAGCACAAAAAGGTTCTCCTCCGCTTTCTGCTCCGACTGCAGTTTGCCGTGCCGGTAATACGGCTCGAGTCCATGCCCCACATACAAATAATGTGCTTCATCCCCGTGGATGCAGGCAAGTATGGAACTCTCCTGCGCCTGCGTCAGCCCGCAGGAGTCCGCCAGTTCTTCCATGGCGCGGCTCATAAACACAATCCTGTAGGGAATAAGCCCTGCCTTCCTGATAATCTCATAGGTATTGCGAATCATAGCTTTCGCACAGAGCGTCACCTGAATCTTTATAAAACCCTCCTTTAAAGGGTCTTCTCCCATAACAATGTAGTCATACAGATAATCCGCATGGAGCTTATGGCGTTTTCTAAGCTCCTGTTCCACCATGCCGTCAATCTGCTTTTTGCTACCTGCCAGAACGGAAAAGGTTTCCACCATACTGTCAGTGCCGGAAACAATCAGCACCACCTTCCTGTTCCTGATTCTGTGTTCTGACACACAGTTTTTAATTGCATCCGAAATGCTCCTGTCATTGTTTAAAAGCATCCTGTTATAGTATGCATTGGGCGGCATGTCAATCCTGTACTTTTTCTCTGCCACAATTTCTTTTTTGCGTATGTCCTGCTCGTAGAGATAAATGTAATCTGCCGTAAATTCTAAGGATAGTGATTTC
>CANOFO010000202.1 GCA_947565305.1 uncultured Lachnospiraceae bacterium
TCCATTATTCACATATTTTCAAGGTACATACTTTTGCTAACAAAATTAAATTTTCTAAAAATCTACTTGACTTTTATATAGTTAGCTCCAATCTCTTTTCCATACCATCCCTCAGTAAATCTACTACTCCCCATTTCTTCTGCAGCAAATAACCAAAAGCTGAACAGCAATTACGCCGCTCAGCCTTTTCTTAATTTTTAAACTCTTTAAAACAAGCTGATGTTTCCTTTCAGGAAATCTTCTCCATCGCTTCCGCCACAGCCGCTTCGCAGCTTCTCATCGCCTGAATGGTCTTATCGAACAGGTCATCTAACTCCCAGCCAAGCCGCTCTGCGCCCTGGGAAATAACCTCCCTCGAACAGCCCGCTGCGAACCGCTTGTCCTTAAATTTCTTCTTGAGGCTCTTGACCTCCATATCCATGGTGCTCTTAGATGGGCGCATCAGGGCGCAGGACCAAATCAGCCCGGTCAGCTCATCCGCTGCAAAAAGCACTTTCTCCATCTCCAGCTTCGGCTCCTCCTCGCTGCAGATGCCATAGCCATGGGAACAGATTGCATAAACCATATCCTCGCTTACTCCTGCCTCACGCAGAAGTTCGGGCGCTTTCTTACAATGCTCTTCTGGATAAAGTTCAAAATCAATATCATGGAGCAGCCCGGTGATGCCCCAAAATTCCTCTTCCTGCGCAAACCCAAGTTCCCTGGCATACCAGCGCATCACACCCTCCACGGTCAGGGCATGTTGGATATGGAATGGTTCTTTGTTATATTTCTTAAGCAGTTCCAGCGCATCTTCGCGGGAAATGCTGCTCTGCTTTGCTGGAGCATCTGCCTGCTTCTTCTCTGTCTTTGCGTTATCGGATGGTTTCTTATCTAAACTCTTCATCGTCGGGAATAGTAAAACATCGCGAATCGCTGGTGAATTTGTCATCATCATCACCATACGGTCAATGCCATATCCGATTCCGCCCGTTGGCGGCATACCGATACTCAGCGCATTCAAGAAATCCTCATCTGTATGGTTTGCCTCATCATCGCCGGCAGCAAGCAGCACTTCCTGCGCTTTAAAACGCTCGCGCTGGTCAATGGGGTCATTTAACTCAGAATACGCGTTTGCCATCTCCCAGCCATTCATGAAGAACTCAAAACGTTCCACATAATCGGGGTTGTCCGGTTTCTTCTTGGTCAATGGGGAAATCTCAATCGGATGGTCCATGACAAATGTCGGCTGGATTAAGTGCTCCTCCACATACTCCTCAAAGAACAGGTTGAGGATATCTCCCTTTTGATGCCTGTCCTCATATTCTATATGATGCTCATCAGCAAGCTTCTTCGCTTCCTCCGCAGTCTTAATTTCTGAGAAATCTACATTCCCATACTTCTTCACGGCATCCACCATGGTGATGCGCTCAAATGGCTTGGACAAATCCATCTCATGCTCGCCATAGGTAATAATTTCAGAACCTGTCACCTCTTTTGCCACATAACGGAACAAATTCTCTGTCAAATCCATCATGCCATGGTAATCTGTATATGCCTGGTACAGCTCCATCAGCGTAAATTCCGGGTTATGCCTTGTATCAAGCCCCTCGTTGCGGAACACACGCCCAATCTCATAGACACGCTCCAGGCCTCCCACAATCAGCCTCTTTAAGGGAAGCTCCAGGGAAATGCGAAGCTTCAAATCTTCGTTCAAGGCATTAAAGTGCGTCTCAAAAGGTCTTGCCGCCGCACCGCCCGCATTGCTGACAAGCATGGGGGTCTCCACTTCCATGAATCCCTGTCCGTCCAGGAAACGGCGAATACTGCTGAGTACTTTAGAACGCTTGATAAAGGTGTCCTTTACCTCGCTGTTCATTATTAAATCCACATACCGCTGGCGGTATCTCATATCCGTATCGGTAAGTCCATGGTATTTCTCCGGTAAAATCTGCAGACTCTTAGACAGCAGCGTCACCTCCTGGGCATGGATAGAGATTTCCCCTGTCTTAGTGGTAAATACCTCTCCCTTGATGCCAAGGATATCGCCCACATCATATTTCTTGAAATCCTTATAGCTGTCCTCACCTACGCTGTCCCTTGCCACATATACCTGGATACTTCCCTGTAAATCCTGCACATTACAAAAAGATGCCTTTCCCATTACACGTTTGAACATCATTCTGCCGGCAACAGCAACCTCCTGCCCCTCCAATGTGTCATAATTATCTCTGATTTCCTGGCTGTGTTTCGTTACCTCAAATTTCGTAATCTGAAATGGGTCTTTGCCATTCTTCTGCAAATCCTCTAATTTCTCATGACGAACCTTTAACAACTGATTGAGATCTTGTCCCGGTGACTGATTGTTCTGTGCCATCTTCTCTTCCTCCTTTTCATCGGTATCGGCACGCGCCGCTTCGCGTCCCCTGCCATCTCGGAAGAAGGCATTTATGAAATGCTTCGCATTTGCCTTCTTCCTCTAATCGGTATCGGCACGCGCCGCTTCGCGTCCCCTGCCATCTCGGAAGAAGGCATTT